>JBDKUM010000425.1:0-14479 GCA_039679715.1 Phycisphaerales bacterium | reverse complement strand
CGGTCTTTTTGTTTGTACCAGCCTATAAACAACTTACAAACATAGTGATTGACGTAAGTTTCATAAAGCCATTGCACAAACGATTGTGTATGGATAATTTTCTTGACAGTTTTTTTGTATGTGTTAATCTAAATTGCAGATGGGGATTCAATAAGATTGGCTACTGATTTGTTAAACGTTGATAAAAACGTATAACGTATACGTTTAAACAAATAGGAATCAATTTTTAGGAGGCCGTATCATGAAACCATTAAAATGGTTGTGCGTAATTGTTCTGCTCTCATTTTTTCTACTTCCCGCAGTGAGAGCTCAGGAAAACATCGCGATAAACTTCTTTGATGTGGCTAATTCAAATCTTGGTACTTTCAGTTGCTGGGACACCAACGCCAAATCTTATGTTTACCTCGGCGGTTCTGCTACGTTCACAAGGTGTAACAATTGTGTGCCTGTAGATATGAGTCAGGGCGCAGGTTCTCTTGTTTTCCAATCCACCCTTCCTTCAGGATGGTGGAACGTTCAGTTTAAATATGATTGGGGTCATTCGCAAAACTTCCTGCGTTATGGTTCGTCTCCATATCTTTACATGAGGGTTAAATGGGGCGCAATCGCGTCCGGCGCTGGTATGACTATTACTTTGACAGATGATACCTCAATTTGGAATCTGTACAGTACTTACGGCGGCTCAAGCGGCAGTTACTCTAATCAGAGCGCATCGGTTAATTTCTTAAGCTATGTAACACCTTCTACTACAACATGGCAGGATGTATATATCCCCATGTCCGCTTTTCTTGCAAACAATCCAAATCTCGATTTGACAAGAATCGGCCTGGTTACATTTTACGGTTCAGGCACATACAGCGCCACTAACACGCTCTACATTGAAAAATTTAAAATTGTACCAGCGGCAAGCAATCCATATTCCGACATGGTGAAAGTAAACCAGATTGGTTATCTGCCCAGCGGAAGAAAGCTGGCTATTGTCAGCTATGAAAGCGGTGCGGTTCTTACTCCGCCAACATATTTCCAGGTTAGAGACTACTACACAAATAATACCGTTCACACCGGTTCGCTTGTTTCAGATACAGTCTGCTATCAGGATTGGGACGGCACAGGCGATATTGTTTATCACGCTGATTTTACATCTTATACCACAGCCGGTACTTATTACATCTATCTGCCGGAAGTCAGTCAATCTTCACAGCCGTTTGATATCAGCAACAACGCTTTCAATAATGTATTCCGTGACGCGTTAAGATTCTACTATCATGCGCGTTCTGCCGAAGCAATCGTTGAGCCGTATGCAGAAGGCTACACTCGAGGCGCTATTTACACAAACAACTCAGCTTGTATATATGACTATGACGATGACGATCCGGGACATATGTACGATTATGACCCGACAAATATAGGGATTACTACCCGTAACGTAAGCGGCGGCTGGTTCGATGCCGGTGATTTGCATCTTGATACACATAATAATATAGGAACTCTCTGGTTCCTGCTTGAAACACTTGAACAATTTCAAAGTAAAGTTGTCCCTAATGGTTTGAATCTTCCCGAATCTGATGGGACTACAAATGACCTTCTGCTCCTGATAAAAAAGCAGCTTGACTGGTTTATCAAAATGCAGAATACTGATGGCAGCGTTCACTTTATCGTTGTAGAGGAAGGTGATTTAAGTCATCAGCACATTTCAGACGTATCCAGCGGAGCAGCCTGCATTCTTGCCGGTATCTTCGCAAAAGCATACCCGTTATTTTATTCAGCAGGTATGACAACATACGCTAATGATTTGTTGAGTAAAGCTCAACTTTCATGGACCTGGCTGCAAAATCATCCTGACACATTCGACCCCAACAATCCATCTGGCGGAAAATATGCCTATCATATTCCAGATGACCGTATGTTCAGAGCATTCGCCGCAATTGAACTCTATATCGCAACTGGAACTATGAGTTATCGCACATATTTTGATAATGCTTTTAACGCCGAAGGCGGGGATCCTTTAAGTGCATGGGGCGACAACCAGGCTTGGGGCGGAATTCTTGGTACTATTATTGGCCCGGAAATTAACATGGGCTACATGGATTATATCGAAACGACAAGGGCTGTCGATGCAACTATTGAAGCCTCTTTACAGGATGCTTTTATTACCCAGGCCGATTGGGTTGTTGGTAATGATGATTGCACCACTTATAATATTCCAATGCTTGCTCCAAACAGTCTCTACTGGGGTTCCAGCGGAACATTATGCGGCAACGGTTATGTTTTATTACGCGCTTATGCATGGACAGGCGACCCGAATTATTACAACGCAGCTATGGATGTGCTCGATTGGGTTTGCGGCCGAAACCCTGTTTGCAGAAACTTCATAACAGGCTACAGCGATTATCTCCACGGAACAGACATTTATTCCTTCTATTGGTTTGATCATGAGTATCCACTGCCGGGCTATCTCTGCGGCAACATTAATTGCCTTGGCTATGGCGGCGGAAACTTCCTCGATTTCTACATTAAATATCCATGGAAGTATTATATGAACCTACAAAATGCCGCACTGCTCGAACCATGTATTCACTGGCAGGCCGAGTTCTGTTATCTGCTTGGTCAATTCGCGGCAACTCCAAACCCACCGGCACCCAATTTCGTAGCCGCAGGCACAGTAACTTCCGGAACCGGGACCATAACACCTGCTCTGCCTTCAGGGATCGCAACAAATGATATATTAGTATTGTTTGTGGAGACTGCGAATCAGGCGGTTTCGATTTCTAACCAAAACGGCGGCACATGGACACAGGTTACCAATTCACCGCAGGGAACCGGAACAGCAGGAGGAACTGCTGCTGCCAGATTGACTGCTTTCTGGTCAAGATATAATGGTACTCAGGGCGCTCCGACTGTATCAGATTCGGGCAACCATCAGCTCGGCAGAATGATAGCCGTTCGCGGCGCAACCACTTCAGGCACACCGTTTGATATAACGGCAGGGGGCGTCGAATCTACTGCCGATACCACCGGCTCAATTCCGGGAGCTACGACAACTGTCACGAACACTCTTGTTGTAACTGCGATAGCGACAAGTCTGCCGGATTCATCCAGTACTACCAGATTTTCTGCCTGGACTAATGCTAACCTTGCAAGCCTTACTGAAAGAACGGATAATTCCGTAACTGCAGGTAATGGCGGCGGTCTTGGTATTGCCACCGGTGTTAAAGCAACTGCAGGTGCTTATGGTAACACCGCAGTTACGCTTGCGACTTCAGCTTCTAAGGGTATGATGAGCATCGCCATTAAACCATAACAACGGTTTACTTATTTATCTTTTTCGTTACAATAGGCCCTGAAATTTATCAGGGCCTTTTTTTGTTCTGTGTCATTCCCGCGAAAGCGGTTTGAACGAAGTGGAAACCCCTGTGGGGGAATCCAGATTAATCAATATAATCAGTGTAATCAGCGATTAAATATGGCGTTACGAAATATAAAACTTACAATTCAATACGATGGCAGCGGTTACTCCGGCTGGCAGAAGCAACCCGGCAGAAAGACTATCGAAGCCGAACTAATGTCGGCGTTGGGAAATCTGCTCTGCTGCGAAGATGTCAAAATCGAAGGCTCAAGCCGAACCGATGCCGGCGTAAGTGCACTTGGCCAGGTTGCCAATGTCTTTGTCGATACTCCCATTCCCACAGACCGAATGGCAAAAGCAATTAGTAAATATCTTCCAAAGGAAATTGTCGTAACCGAAGCGGTAGATGTTCCCGATGATTTCAGTGCAATCAAAGATACGAAAACAAAACTATACCGCTATTCGATTTACACCGGCAAGACTCGTCCTGTACTTGAAATAAATCGCTGCTGGCACAGGCCGGGCAAACTGGAAATTGAGCCGATGCAGCAAGCGGCTGAAAAATTAGTCGGCGAGCATGATTTCAAATCCTTCGCAACCGCAGCAGATAAGCGCAGCAGTTCAGTTCGAACGATTCTTCATTGTGAAGTTACGCAAGAAAAAGACTGGATTTATATTGATGTCGAAGCGAACGGTTTTCTGTATAATATGGTAAGAAATATTGTTGGCACGCTGGTTGAGATCGGCCGCGGCAGATGGGAACCGGAAGTAATTGATAAAATTTTGAAAGCGAAGAACCGTACAGCCGCCGGCCCAATCGCACCGGCACAGGGCTTGTGTCTTCTATGGATAAAATATTAAAGAATGTTTAATCACTGATTTCGCGGATTACACTGATATAAAAATATATTGAATCAGTGAAATCAGCGTAATCTGCGATGGAAAAAATATGAAGATTGTACATATTATTACCAGACTGATATTAGGTGGTGCTCAAGAGAACACCTTGATAACATGCAAAGAGCTTGCTGCTCGCGGGCACGATGTAACTTTAATTACTGGTCCCGCTCTTGGTCCTGAAGGCGAACTGTTCGAGCAGACCAAAAATCAAAAATACAAAACGATAGTCGTTGACAAACTTCGCAGACAGATAAATCCGATCTATGATATACCCGCTTATTATGAATTGAAAAAGATATTGGCTGAAATTAACCCCGACATCGTTCATACTCACTCTGCTAAGGCAGGCATTTTGGGGCGGTATGCAGCACACAAATTAAAAATTAAAAATTCACAATTAAAAATTATTCATGGTATTCACGGTTTAAGTTTTTATCCGTATTTACGGCCGGCAGTGAATTGGTTTTATATTACAATCGAAAAAGCAGCCGCCAAAAGAACAGATGCGTTTATTTCAGTTGCCGATGCTATGACAACAAAGTCGCTGGCAGTTGGAATTGGCAGACCAGAGCAATTTACAACCGCATATTCTGCGATTGAAGAAGAAGAGTATTTAAAGCCCATTACGCAAGAGCAGCGAAATGAATTTCGCAAGAAATATAATATCCCTGAAAACGCGATAGTGCTTGTAACGATTGCACGCCTGTTCCATCTCAAAGGACATGAATTTATAATTGCATCAGCGAGAAAACTTGCGGAAAAATATGAAAATTGCGTTTGGCTCTTTGTTGGGGATGGAATTTTGCGCGACCAGCTTCAATTAAAGATTGATGCGTATGGTTTGACGGATAAATTTAGATTTACAGGTTTGCTTCCGACTTCGCAAATGCCTCTTGTCCTGCATTCTTCGGATATTCTTGTGCATTGCTCATTGCGCGAGGGCCTGGCAAGGGTTTTACCGCAGGCGATGCTCTGCGGGATTCCAGCGGTAAGTTTTGATATTGACGGCGCGGCAGAAGTTGTAAATGAAAACACAGGCAGATTAGTTGAACCTGTGAATGTAAAATTATTAAATGAAGCCTGCGAAGAATTGATTAAAGATGAGAACCTGCGAAAGCAGCTCGGCGCAAACGGTCGCGAATTTGTAAAAGAAAAATTCGCACCCAAAACAATGGTTGATAAAATCGAAGAGGTTTATAAAAGACTATTATGAAAAATTATAAATTATTACTAATTTTTATTATTGTATTCTATTCACATATTCACGCTGATATAATTTTTATAAACAATCAAACTGGTTCCGATGAAAATCCAGGAACAAAACAAAAGCCTTTGAAAACACTCTTGAAGGCCGCTGAAATCACAAATAATAATTCTTTCAAATCGGGACTGATAATCAGGCTCTCACCGGGTATATATAATCTAGATCAAACTTTGATTTTTAATAATTCCAGGTTTTCTGCAAAAAATCGTTTGATCATCGAAGCAGAGATTTTACCTGACGATCCGAATTGGCATCCCGATTTAATGCCGATTATTATATCTTCGCAGTATCCTGTACAAAAAACGGATTATGCCAAACAAACAGAAACTTACAGTATAAAAATTAAGAATAGTTACGTTACTGTGCAGGGACTAAAATTTTTAGGTAATCCTTTATTGAACAATTGGCATTGCTGTCTTGAGCGCGTAGGAGTAAACCTTGAAGATTTATTAGTAAGGCAATGTATGTTCATCGGAGCAGAAAATACACTTAACGTCTATTGCGCTGCATTAGCTACAGGAGACAAATTTGTTTTAGAAAATAATATATTTTATCACTGTGATTCAGCCGTTGTTTTCTGGGATGGTCCGGGAAAGGTTCCGGGCAAGGATAATGCCTTGCGTAATTGTATAATATATGGTTCAAAAATGGCAGCTGTATGGACTTGCCAAACTTCATATGATTTTGATTTCAGAAATAATATTGTTTCTAATTGCGAATATTTTTGGCTTCGTCAAAAGGGCGATATTCAAAGATATCGTTTGTATGACAGCATAATTACTGGAAATAGGTTTTATTCCGGCTATGGTCTGGAAACCGGGCCAACAGGAGTTAGCGGTAAAGAAGTTTCTTTCGAAGAAAAAGATATTGTTAAAGATGGTATATTGCTTCTGGATATGGATAAACTTGCTAAAAGCTATTTACATCCGAAACAGGGTACTTTTGGGTCTGATATAAAAGCAGGGTTGTGTGCGAAAGAAAAATTATGAAAACACTTACAAGAGAAATTTGGATGAACGTGCCGCAACGGCGGGCGATAGTATCGATACATAATGAAGTCGAGAGGCTTGTAAAACAATCCTGTGTGCAGGATGGCCTTGTTCTTGTGAACGCAATGCATATTACGGCATCGGTTTTTATAAATGATAATGAATCCGGCTTGCATCATGATTACGAAGTCTGGCTTGAGAAACTGGCACCGGAAAAACCTCATTCACAATATCAGCATAATGGCGCGGAAGATAATGCCGATGCTCATTTAAAACGCCAGGTTATGGGCAGGGAGGTTGTTGTCGCGATTACCGATGGCAAACTGCACCTCGGCCCATGGGAACATATCTTCTATTACGAATTCGACGGCATGCGAAAGAAAAGAATACTTGTAAAAATCATCGGCGAATAAAAACCGTTATTAATTAATCCGTGTCAATCCGTCTAATCCGCGGTTTATTTTAGCCGATTCGCCTTATCCTTCATATCGATTTTCCAGATGTACTTCTGTGTGCGGAAAATAATTACACATAAAACGAGCATAGAAATAATCAAGATCGGCAGCATGAGTTTTTCAATCCATTTCGTGCCGCAGAAAATCAAAACCGTATTAAGAACAATAAACCAGATTCGAATTTCGGTCGGGCCTGTGCCCATGTATGTGATTTTAAATTCGCCGGTTGCGCCGAAGGATAAAAATGAACTTACCATGAACGTCCCAAATACAGGTATCAGCAGCAGAATAATATCGTGCTGAATGCCGGTCAGCAAAAACGAATAGCCGATAAAGATGCAGGCCATGAAAACAAAATCAAGCAGATGATCCATGAAAAAGCCCCATTTTGCCAATCCGGTATCTCTGAATCGACCAACTGCACCATCGAAGCCATCGGTGAGCCATTGCAGAAACAGCATCAGCGATGAAAGCCACAGCCAGTGCAGATTATTTTTCGCAAGATACCCAAAAATAATTATCCCCGCCGACCACAGCAATGTAGTAAAGCGTCAAATGATACGTTTCAATCCATTTTGGGATTTTTGCGACATTGGTATCGATAAATTTTCGTTCCGCTGCGGCCAAAAGAGTTTTCATTGGTGCTTTTTTATCACCCGTAAATTTTATCGCATCCATGTTTATGCCGTCACTTTCTTCAAAGCTTCGAACCATTTCGCATACGCGTCGCGATACTGGCCGCAGAGTTGTTCATCAGGTTCAATTATCTTTGTACTTTTCAAACCTTCAAATGCCTGGGCGAAATCTTTATAAAAACCAAAGCCAATGCCTGCGCCTCTTGCTGCGCCAGCCGAGCCGTCTGTATTATAAAGTTCGACAACCGCGTTTGTCACGCACGCAAATGCCTGCCCAAACAGCGGACTTAAAAACATATTCGCATCGCCAGCGCGGACTTTATTTACCTTCACGCCTATACTGTGCATAATCTGCAAACCATAATTCAGCGCGAATACAATTCCTTCCTGGCCTGCCCGAAGCAGATGTTTTTTCGTATGCGTTGTGAAACGCAGCCCGCAGATTTGTGCGCCGATGTCGTTATTTTCAAGTGTTCGTTCTGCCCCATTCCCGAATGGCAAAATCGCAAGGCCTTCGCTGCCGATGGGCGACTGCATGGCAAGTTTATTCATCGACGGATAATCCATGCCATCCATAAAATTAGTCCGCAGCCAACTGTTCAAAATTCCCGTACCGCTGACGCACATCAGCACGCCGTATCTGGGTTTTTCTTTCGTATAGCTTACATGCACAAACGAATTGACTCGCGATTTGCTGTCGTACGATGGTTTTTCAGTGATGCCGTAAACAACGCCGCTGGTGCCCGCGGTTGCTGCGATTTCGCCGGGATTCAAAACATTCAGCGACAGCGCGTTATTGGGCTGGTCGCCCGCGCGGTATGTAATTTTTGTCCCTGCCTTTAAACCTAATTCGCTTGCCGCTTTGCTCGTCAATTCGCCCTGCACTGAAAATGTCGGCAGAATATCAGCGTAAAAATTTTTATCAAAGCCGAAATAATCCAGCATGATACCCGCAAGAGCGCTTTTATTATAATCCCACATTATGTGTTCGGAAATTCCGCTTGGTGTCGTTGCGATTTTATCCGACATTTTCATCGCGATATATTCGCCGGGCAAAATTACCTTGTAAATCTTTTTATAAACCTCCGGCTCGTTATCTTTAATCCATTTCAATCTTGTCGCTGTGAAATTGCCGGGAAGATTCAAAAGCGTCTGCAAACATTTCTGCTCGCCGATGTCTTTGGCCGCCTTTGCCCCAATCGCCACCGCTCTGCTGTCGCACCAGATTATCGCATCGCGCAGCAGCTGCAAATTTTTATCGACCAGAACAAGCCCGTGCATCTGGTATGAAATTCCAATTGCTTTAATATCCGCGGGATTGACTTTCGAGGAGGCTAGCACCTCGGCAGTTGCTATTTTCGCGTTCTGCCACCAAAGCTCGGGATTTTGCTCGGCCCAGCCGGTTTTTTTCGCGATTATTTCAAGCTCTTTTTTTGGACTTGTTGCCGAGGCGGTCGTTTTGCCGCTTTCGCCTTCCAGAAGTGATACTTTTACAGATGAACTGCCGACATCATAACCGAGAAAGTACATTTTTTCATCCTTAAATTGTATTTAATATTTAGTATTTTAACGTACTTTCCAATTTTTAACAACAGTGTAAATCCGTGTAAATCCGTGTCTTAGATTTTTTCAAACGTAAAATTATGCGCGTTGGCATCGACTCGGACATTATCGCCTTCAGCGAACTTGCCTTCCAGCAGTTGAGAGGCCAAAGTGTTTTCGAGCCGCTGCTGAATCGTACGCTTCAGCGGCCTTGCGCCGAACGAAACATCATAGCCTTCGTCCATCAGCAGCTTTTTAGCCTTATCGGTAAACTGAATATTGATATGCCTGTCCGCAAGTCTTTGATGCAGCCGGTTAAGCTGAATATCGATAATGTGCTTGAGATTATCCTTCGAGAGCGTATGAAAAACAATGCTCTCATCGATACGATTTAAAAACTCCGGCTTGAAGTACCGCCGCAAAATTTCCTTAACGTGTGCCTCGATTTCCCAATCGGCGCCCTGCTCTTCAGTAAGCTTGATAATCTCCTTACTTGCGATATTGCTTGTCATAATTATTACCGTATTCTTGAAATCGACAGTTCGGCCCTGGCCGTCTGTCAGTCTGCCTTCATCGAAAACCTGCAGCAGAACATTGAACACATCGGGATGTGCCTTCTCAATTTCATCGAGCAGTACAACCGAATAAGGTTTCCGCCGAACAGCTTCCGTCAATCGTCCGCCTTCTTCATACCCGACATATCCCGGCGGAGCGCCGATCAATCTCGCGACACTGTGTGCTTCCATAAACTCGCTCATATCCACGCGAATCATCGCGTTTGCGTCATTGAACAAAAATTCCGCAAGTGCTTTTGAAAGTTCGGTTTTGCCGACACCGGTCGGCCCAAGGAACAGAAACACACCAATCGGACGATCCGCATCGCCAAGCCCTGCGCGATTCCTTCGCACCGCATCCGAAAGTGCCTTAACAGCCTCATCCTGCCCGACAACGCGTTTGTGAATTTCATCTTCCATGTGCATCAAGCGTTCGCGCTGGCCGCTAAGCAATTTGGTAACAGGTATGCCCGTCCATTTCGCGACAACCTGCGCGATGTGCTCTTCCGTAACTTCGTTGCGAATCATCTTCGCCGCACTGCTCTGCGCGAGCAATTCTTCTTTTTGCCGAAGCTGCTTTTGCAAATCGGTAATCGTACTATATTTTAAACGCGCGGCCTTTTCCAAATCGCCTTTTCGCTGTGCTTCTTCGAATTCGTTGTTGGCGGTATCGATTTTTTCCCTGATTGCCTTGATTGAATCGATATCCGCTTTTTCATTTTCCCATTTGGCGGTCAGATTTTTATCCTGCTGCTGCAAGTCTTCGCATTGCTTTTCGATGTTTTCAAGACGTTTCTTGCTCGCTGGGTCGGTTTCTTTTTTCAAAGCTTCTTTTTCAATCTGAAGCTGCATTAACTTCCTGCGAATATCGTCGAGCTCGGCAGGCAGCGAATCATTTTCAATTCGCAGCTTCGATGCCGCCTCGTCAATCAAGTCAATGGCCTTATCCGGCAGCCATCTGTCTGAAATATACCTGTTGGATAATGTCGCCGCCGCCACTAGTGCCGCATCGGTTATACGTACGCCGTGATGGGTATCGTATCGGTCTTTGAGTCCCCGCAGAATCGCTATCGTCTCTTCAACGCTCGGCGGATTAACCATAATCGGCTGAAATCTGCGTTCCAGAGCAGCGTCTTTTTCGATGTGCTTGCGATATTCGTCAATCGTTGTCGCGCCGATGCATCGCAGCTCGCCGCGTGCAAGCGAAGGCTTTAATAAATTGCCCGCATCAACCGCGCCTTCCGCTTTGCCCGCGCCTACTATATTATGCA
This sequence comes from Phycisphaerales bacterium, assembly GCA_039679715.1. GTDB lineage: Bacteria > Planctomycetota > Phycisphaerae > Sedimentisphaerales > UBA12454 > UBA12454. Next base: position 3,523 of record JBDKUM010000425.1, on the reverse strand, counting down.
GCTCGTCAATGAACAGAATAATCCCGCCCGCTGACGAAATCACTTCTTTCAGAACCGCTTTGAACCTGTCCTCAAATTCGCCGCGGTATTTCGTACCGGCAATCAGAGCGCCCATATCCAGCGCGATTACCTTTTTATTTTTCAAACCCGCCGGCACATCGCCAGCTACGATTCTCTGCGCAAGGCCTTCCGCGATAGCGGTTTTGCCAACTCCCGGCTCGCCAATGAGTACCGGGTTGTTTTTCGTTCTTCTATTTAATACCTGCATACAACGTCTGATTTCCTCTTCGCGTCCGATTACAGGGTCGAGTTTGCCTTTGCGTGCCTGTTCGAGAAGGTCGATGCCGTATCTTTCGAGTGCTTTGTATTTCGCTTCGGGATTTTCATCGGTAATTTTCTCGCCGCCCCGGATTTGTTTGATTGCCGCCTCGATTTGCTCCGGCGTAACCGAATTGAGGGATAGAATTTCCTTTGCATTGCTGGTAATGTCTGCCAGCGAGAGAAACAGATGCTCTACGCTAAGGTATTCGTCTTTCATTTTGTCCGCGCGGTTCTGGGCATCGAGTATTACCTGGTTGAGCGCGGGGTCCGGCATTATTTGTCCGCCGACATTTCCTTTCGGCAGACGGTTGAGTTCGCTTTCTGTTATCTCCTTTACGCGATTGAGGTTGGCGCCGATGGTCTTGAGAATCAGACCAGCGATGCCTTCATCGTCACGGAGTATCGCAGCCAGCAGATGCAGTGGCGTTAGCAGAGTATTGGATTGCTGCATTGCGATTTGTTGAGCAGTTGCGATAGCTTCCTGCGTTTTCAATGTGAATTTATCAAATTTCATTTCATCCCACCTTTACTTTTCACTATTCACTATTAGTTATTCACTTATACAGTGCAAATGGTGTTCCTAAAAGCGGTAAAAGCCTAAGTTATTATTCGGCAAAAACTTACAGCGTTCTTTAAAAATGATAAACCGCCATTTTGGCAGTTTAAGGAAAATGAATCCTCGCTTTAGCACCCGCACCTGTGGCGGGTGATTTTAAAAAATCTTAAGGGGTAGAAATCGAGTATCTCATCCCGCTCAAATCTTCATCTCTCTTTGGCTTGCGAAAAACAAATAAATGTTCGTGCATTATTAAATAAAATTTGCTTGTTAATGCCTGCCTTGTCCACCTGCCCGTAGATGAGCAGTTATGCTGAACTTTAACAATATCTTCTTTCAGTACAAACCCTGCTTTCAAAAATCGCTGCATCACATTAAACGCCAGCGGAACAAAATGCCTGCTCTTCCTCGTATCACCAATTAAAATAGCACAAAACCTGTCCGGCCGTAACACCCTGAAAAGTTCCCTCGCGATTTTTTCAATTTCATCGCAGAACACCGGCAAACTTCCGATATGCGAAATATCGCCTTCAATTTTTTCTTCCGAATATTTTATAATATTCAAATAAGGCGGATGAGTCAGAACCAGGTCAATACTATTATCATCTATGAATGATAAATCTCTTGCGTCTCCCTGTTTTACTTTTTGCTCACTTGCCGGATGATGATTGAATTTCAAAGCTTCTTTTGTAAGTTCGACCGCTTTGGGATTTATATCAAGTCCGATTGCGTTTCGCACCAGAAGTTTCGCTTCGATTATCGTTGTCCCGCCTCCAACCATCGGGTCTAAAATGGTTTCACCTTTCTGCGAATACATCTCGATAATATTTCGCGCAATCTGCGGTGCAAAATTCCCGCGATACGTCGGCTTGTGAGTCGCCCAATTCCCACGCTCTGGAAACGACCACACCGTCGTCGATTCAGGATTATATTCCGTTATTTTATTTTGTTTAATCATTTTAAAATTCCTAAGAGAATATCGTCTAGCAATCCTTTACCCACCATATCAAGGTTCAAGATATAATCGATATACTCGAATGTTTCATGTAAAGGTAATTTTGTTGTTTTCCAACCTGCTCCATCTGTAATCCAAACAAAATCGTGGCCGTCTTTTTTCCAAAAGTCAAACATGCTTTTATATTCTCCGGCTGTTGATTTTAATTTAGAACCGCCACCCCCATAAAAATTTGTTTCAATCAAGATTAAAGAATGATTTTTTTTAATTACAAAATCTATTCTTCTTGATGATTTATCTACTTTTAGATTTATATCCCATTTTTTCTTTATTTCTTTTGAAGTAGCTTCTTTTAAATATTCATAATTATTTCTGGCACAAACATCCTTAACGTAAAATTCAATTATTTTTTCCATGGCAGTACCGCCACGGTTTTTCCTGCCATTAGAATCCAAACCGACTTCAATGCCAATTACATAATCAACAATGCTTTTTATTTTTTTGTCTTTTAATAATGTTAAAAAACCAGTATTCTTTGCAAACTCAACTACTTTGTTTTTTTCAATCTTTGAATTGATTGAAAAATCATAATTTTCATATTGAAATCCATTTTCATTTGAAAAACCTTTTAGAATTTGAAATTTAGATTCTCTGCAAGCGATTAATAAAGGGATAGCTTTAACTATGGATGGGTATTGCTCTAACAATCCAATTAATTCTTGCTCTATGTCACCTTTCCCTATGAGGTAGTTTAATATGTTCAAATCGACTTCAACATTTTTAATACCTTGAAAAACCTTTGTCCAGTTTATAAAATATTCCCAACCACTTATTGTATCTTTCAAGGTGGTTGTTAGGTATTGGAATACTTCTTCCGAATTATTACATCTTATTTTTTTTAAAAATATATCAGAGTACCTCATGTTTCTCCTTAATTAGTAATTAATAATTCGTTAATCTTTCCTCGCCCAGATGCTTGACAATTAATTAGCCTTGATGCGCTTACAGTTTCAATTTTGAAGTTTGTATAATGTGTTTGGAAAAAATCATCCTTTGTTTCTGAATTACTTAAGAGAAATTTGGCATGTGTTTTTGCAATAGTTATACAATATTTTGCAAGTCTTATTTGATCGGCTTCTGAAAAACTATCTTTACTGTATGATGTAAAATTGGCTGTTTTTCCTATGGGTCTATAAGGTGGATCTAAATAAACAAACGTCTTTTTATCAATATATTTGTCGCTCTTTGTGAAATCTCCACAAATTATTTTGGCTTTTCGTAAAATCTCTGAAACTGCTAAAAGATTTTTTCTGTCGCATATTTTCGGATTTTTATAATCACCAAATGGAACATTAAATTCATTTTTGCTGTTTACTCGATAAAGACCATTAAAACATGTCTTATTCAAGAAAATTAATTTTGCCATTGTTTCTGGAGAGTGATTTTTTGCTTTATCATGGTTAAATTTTGAGCGAACATCATTATAGAATTTTCTTTTGTCATTATGGCTTAAAAATCCATTTTGGAGTTTCTCTAATTCTTCAATAATGCTTTCAACATTTGTTTTTATTGTTTTATAGCAATTAACGAGATCGTTATTGATATCAAAAAGATAAAAGTTTTTTAATTTTGGATATTTTTGTGCAATGTAGAAGAAAACTGCACCGCCGCCCACAAAAGGTTCAACATAA
>JBDKUM010000424.1:0-2160 GCA_039679715.1 Phycisphaerales bacterium | reverse complement strand
GGCTATTGACTGACCACCTTGGCAGTACCAGCACTACCGCCAATGAGGATGGGAGCTGGAACTCGACCATCAAGTACACCGCCTTTGGATGCCCTTGCGCTGCGCGCAGGGTGCTTCGCAATACGCGCGAGACGAGCGGAGTTACCCCCACAAAGTATAGATATACCGGGCAATTGCTGGAAGCGGAGGTGGGGCTGTATTATTACGTTGCCCGCTGGTATGACCCTGCGATAATGCATTTTGTTCAAGCCGATACGATGGTACCAAATATCGCAAATTCTGCCAGCTATGACCGATATGCCTATGTTATGAATAACCCGGTACGATACAGCGATCCATCAGGGCATGCTTGCAGAGAAGATGGGTTCTGTGTTCTTCAACAAGGAGAAAAAGTTTCAAATAGTACAAAAAATAGCCAGGTTAAGGTAGTTAAATATTCTGGAGTAGATAAACCAATATTGCTAATCTCAAGAGAACAATATAAACAAAACTTAAGGGATTCTGCTATTAATAACGCAATAGCAAATCAGAATAGTAACCAGCTTGATAACCGATGTGCCCCATTTATATCTGAAATGATTAATAGAGCTGGTTTACAAACAAATGAAAAATGGAATCCAAGTAGCTATGCCTGGATGAGAGTACTTGACCAATTGAATTATTTCGCTGGAACGACAGACATAAAATCACTTAATAAGCTTTATTCAAATGGACAATGGGATTATGAGATGCTAAAAAAAGTAAAACCAGGTGATTTAGTTTTCTTTTATACAAATGTTGATTATGGGGGATTAAATGGTGATTCTATCCTTGATGGAAGCATTGACCCAATGCATGTTGCCATGATTTCTGGATTTGGAGAACAGACAAATTACTCTACTAGCACATTTATGAAAATTGATGATGGAAAAAGTCAAGGTGTTCCTTTGATTGTAGACCAATCTAGCAACGCACAATATTTACAAGGATTGAATGATGAAAATATTTCCCCGCGTTCTATTGATGATATTGGAGATACAACTACAATGATCATATGGGTTTCTATGGAAGATTTCTATTAATTAGAACTGTAACAAAGGATAAATACGATGAACCATAAATTATTTATCAATAGCTTAATAATTAGTTTATTAATAATTGCTAACACTTCATGCATGGCAAGTTATCCTTTGGGCACTTCGACTGATTCCTTGCTTGATTCAACAGAAACTGTAACAACGACCGCACCGATTATGTACACACCATCACCAAGTGGGAGAGTTTACGATGGAATGGTAAATATTGATGATGGAATAATAATTTATTCGACCTATGCTCGCCATTCTGAAACCAAAGATGGTATGAAAGTTACTCAGTTGAAGTTATATGCGATGTCTTCCATAGGACAAAACATAGCTGTGTTAAATTATTGCTTTGTTCCTGCTGCCATTCCAGTTGAGTACAATTTGATTGCTGCTTCATGGAAAGATGATGGAACGATATTAGCAGTAGCTTGTGAAGGAAAGATACTTTTCTATGATTTACGAGATCCGGAATTCTTCAGAGTTAACGCAATTGATTTTTCAGATGAATATCCAAATAAATGGTCACCCCAACCAGAAATTAATATTCCCACTTTGTGTGGAAATGTTAGTCAAATGATATGGGAGAAAGATAAAGATACTTTGCTTCTATTGTGTGAGCATTATGAAAGTGATAATACAGAGCGATCACTTTGTGAGGTTCCCTTGAAACTTGGCAGTGCAAAATCAGTATTAGGAAATGATTATTTAACCGTGGAGTCAGGCAAGACAGACTGTAGAGAATTACTCTTATTTGATAATGTTAATGAGATAAATGGAATTCAAACTTTCAAACGCTCTCCCGAAAATAATACTATTCTATTTTCATTTAGAGATGGTGCAAATTACCAGACTTACCTGTTTCATCCAGAAACTGATCAAGTGAAGTTTTTGTTTTCTGGGTTGGGCTCCTCATGGTCGTTGGATGGAAAAAGAATCGCAAGAACATTAAGGTTTCCAAACCCAATTCCCGAATTATCTGAAGGATGTTTACTTGAATATGATCTCGACACAGGGGAAAATCATGTTTTATATTGTCCATACAGACCAAATGGGCCAAATGGTATGGGTGATTCTTATTACTTATTCTCTATAAGGG
>JBDKUM010000423.1:0-12657 GCA_039679715.1 Phycisphaerales bacterium | reverse complement strand
GATAACAAAAAAAAGGCGAACATAACGTTCGTCTTTTTTTATGAAATATTTGGTGTTAAAAAATATCAATATGTGAAAGAAGAGAGAAGTCGGGCTAATGCCACATTTGCATTCCTAATTTGCATTCGGGATAGAATTGACAATAGTATAACTATAAGTTATATTCCCATCCGAAATGGAAGACCCTTAAGGAGTTAAAATGGCTGACGTAATTCTTAAAACTGATATTCCCGGAACTAATCCAAAACACGGCAAAGTACGAGATATTTACGACCTCGGCGATAAGCTGATCATTGCCGCTTCTGACAGGATAAGCGCATTCGATGTTATAATGGCTAACGGCATCGCTTATAAAGGTATTGTTTTAACCCAAATTTCCAAATTCTGGTTCGAGTTCCTTACAGGCGTTGTGGAAAATCATCTCATAACAGATAAGGTTCAGGATTTTCCCGCTCCATTCAATAAATATGCTAATCAGCTTGCGGGCAGAAGTATGCTTGTCAAGAAAACCAAAGTTTTACCTATTGAATGCGTAGTTCGCGGCTATCTGGCGGGTTCGGGCAGGAAAGAATATCAGAAGAGCCAGACGGTTTGCGGGCATAAACTCGCCGCGGGTCTGAAACAGTGCTCGAAATTACCGGAGCCGATCTTTACTCCATCGACAAAAGAGGAACTGGGTAAACACGATGAGAATATAGATTTTGACAGATGTGTAAAAATCATAGGCGAAACCAACGCCCGCTTCGTACGAGATAAAAGTATAGAAATTTTCAAAAGAGCATCGGCATACGCGGAAACAAAAGGAATTATCCTTGCAGATACGAAATTTGAATGGGGTTTATTTGGCGACAAGATCATTTTGATCGATGAAGTGCTTACGCCCGATTCATCACGATTCTGGCCTGCGGAAAAATACCAGGCAGGCAGAGACCAGGAAAGTTACGATAAGCAATTTGTACGAAATTATCTTGAGAGCATTAATTTTGACAAATCCGGCAAAGGTATAGAATTGCCTAAGGATGTTTGTGAAAAAACAAGCGCAAAATATATCGAGGCCTACGAGCAGCTTACCGGCAAAAAATTCGCATTCTAAAGCCGGTCGAACGCAGGGGCAATCAAACGGACGTTATGCTTTGCTTATAAGTGTTTGCCTGGCTGCGGTTGTTTTTATAATTTATTCGCCGGTGCACAAATTCAGTTTCATCAGTTTTGATGATCATACATACGCTGCGTATAATCCGCATGTGAAATCGCCTTTGAGTTTCGAAACTTTGCGTTGGGCGTTTACTTCCAAAGACACCGGCAACTGGCATCCTCTCACGTGGCTGTCGCTGACGCTGGATTATCAGCTTTTTAAAAATTGGGCTGGCGGGTATCACCTTGTAAACGTTTTTTATCATATACTCAATACTATTATTTTGTTTTACCTTTTTAAGTATATGACAAATTTACTTTGGGCGAGTTTTTTTATCGCAGGTGCTTTCGCACTTCATCCGATGCATGTTGAATCGGTCGCGTGGATTGCGGAACGCAAAGATGTGTTGAGTGCGTTCTTCTGGCTGCTGACGATGCTGGCGTATGTGAAATATGTAAAGAATATTGGGCAGACACATGGGTCTGCACCTACGAAGTTTTATATTGCTTCCCTGGCATTATTTGCGTTGGGTTTGATGGCAAAGCCGATGCTTGTTACGCTGCCGTTTGTTTTGCTGCTTATCGATTATTGGCCGCTGGAAAGAAAACTTAATATTTTCTCTGCAAAATTGAAATTTAAAGGATTGAGATTGCCGCGGCTGTCTGCGGACAGCCTCGCAATGACAGAAAAAAGCTTGGAACGACAAAGCGATCTATTTGCCTCCAATGTCCTGATTGAGAAAATTCCATTTTTTATTTTGTCAATTGTGTCAAGTGTAATAACATTCATAGTGCAGGATAAGCACGGCGCTATGTCGCTGGGGCATTCAGTCAGTCTTATAATGAGGATTTATAATGCGGTTGTTTCGTACGCGATTTATATTTGGAAAATGATTTGGCCTGCTAAGCTGGCGATTCTTTATCCTCACCCGGTAGATGCGATCAGCAGGCAGCAGGTTATGTTAAGCGGGATATTGCTGATTGTGATAATTGTTTCTATTATCATTTTGCGAAAACATAAATTTTTTGCGGTAGGCTGTCTCTGGTTTATGGGTACGCTGGTTCCTGTAATTGGAATTGTTCAGGTTGGCTCGCAGGCTTATGCGGACAGGTACACGTATATTCCTTATATCGGGCTTTTTGTAATTGCAGCGTTTACTGCGCGGAAATTTTTGTCTGCGGGCAAATGTGTTTTATTTTCGATTATAATTTTGGCCGCGTGGTCGATCGCATCTGCTAATCAAATCGGCAAATGGAAAAATGACGAAACGGTATTTACTAATGCACTTGCGAATACGAAAAACAATCATGTAATTTTGGGCAACTATATTAATTATCTGATTGATAGGAATAGAACAGATGAAGCTATCGCGCAATCGTATGTTTTGTTGAAAATGAAACCTGATTCATATCAGGCGCACTGCAACCTTGGTGCGATTTTATTTCAGGCGGGGAAAATGCAGGAGGCTCGCGAGCATTTCGAGCTTGCGGTAAAATATAAACCTGATCTTGCGCAAGGATATTATAATCTTGCTTTAGTCGCAAGGAATGAAGGCGACTTTTCGCAGGCGATTTCCTATTGTAACCAGGCGATAAAACTGCAGAGCGATTATACCGCGGCTTATGTTTGTCTGGGTATGACTTATTCAGATTCGAATAATATCAATGAAGCTGTTAAGGTTCTTAAACGCGGATTGGAAATCGAGCCTGGAAATTCGATGCTGAAAAATGAACTGGAAATTGCATTAAGAAAATATGAAACAAAATAAGAAAACATTATTGATATATGTTGTACTTGCCGCGGCAATTATCGCGGTGTATTGGCCTGTCTATAAATATGATTTCGTCAAGTATGATGACGATGTTTATGTAACGAACAATAAAAATATACAAACGGGTTTGAATTGGCAGATCATCAAATGGGCATTTACTTCAGGCTACGCCAGTAATTGGCATCCGCTGACGTGGCTTTCGCATACACTGGATTATCAGCTTTATGGAGAATGGGCGGGCGGACATCATATAACAAATGTTTTATTTCATATCGCAAATACGCTTCTGTTATTTTATTTTCTGAAAAAAGCTACTAATTATTTATGGCCTGCGCTTTTTGTTGCAGCAGCGTTCGCGCTTCATCCGCTTCATGTCGAATCGGTCGCGTGGATTGCGGAACGAAAAGATGTGCTAAGTGCATTGTTCTGGATTCTGACAATGATTGCGTATGTGCAATATGTAAAAAATATTGGGCAGACACATGGGTCTGCCCCTACGAAGTTGTATAGTGCTTCCTTGGTATTATTTGCGTTGGGTTTGATGTCGAAACCGATGCTGGTAACAATGCCGTTTGTTTTGCTGCTGCTTGATTATTGGCCGTTAGAAAGAAAATTTAGTAAAAGAGTTGTTATTGAAAAAATACCGTTCTTTATATTTTCAATTTTATCAAGCGTTGTAACTTTTATAGTTCAGCAGAAAAGCGGCGCGATAACAGCAATCGAACATCATGGTTTGGCAAGCAGGGCGGGCAATATCATCGTTTCGTACGCAGAATATATTTTCAAAACTATTTGGCCTGCGAAACTTGCTGTTCTCTATCAATATCCTGTTGACGGTTTGCCGCTTTATAGAATAATCATTAGTGCGATAATATTGTGTGCAATTACGTTTGCTGTTTTATTGTTCGCCAAACGCTATAAGTTCATACTGTTCGGTTGGCTCTGGTATCTTGGCACGCTTGTGCCGGTTATCGGTTTTATCCAGATTGGTGCCCATTCAATGGCAGACAGATACACATACATTCCATTGATTGGCATTTTCATAACTATTTTTTTTGGAGCGAAAGAATTATTTCCGAAACGTCAGAAATTTTTGTTTGCGGCGGCAGTGGGAATTTTGATTGCCAGCTCTGTTACGGCCGCAATCCAGGTGAGATATTGGAAAGACAGTTTAACTCTATTCGAGCATACGATACGAGTAACGGAAAAACATTTTATCATTATGACTAATTACGCCGCTTGCCTGAATGATGCCGGCAGATACGAAGAATCGATTATTTATACTCAAAAACTAATAAAAATGAAACCCGACTCGGCGGAAAATCATAATTGCCTGGGCAATTCACTTATGCATCTGGGCAGGATTGATGAAGCGATAGATCAGTTCCAGTTGGCGACGAAATGTAAGCCGATTTTTCCGCAGGCCTGGTACAATCTTGGCGTAGCAGTAAGCAAGTTAAACAATTTCGAAAAGGCTGCGCTACTATTTGAGAAAGCTATAGAACAAAAGAGCGATTACCTTGAAGCATACGTGAATCTGGCAATAAGTTACAATCAAATGCAGAGATTCGATAAAACGATAGAAGTTTGCAGCAAAGCTCTTGCGATTGATCCTGCGAATGTATATTTACATGGTCATCTTGCAATGGCACTATCGGCAGTCGGCAGGAATGATGAGGCCATAAAGGAAATTCGATATGTTTTATCAGTCAGGCCGGACGATAGTCAGATGTATCGCAACCTTGGAATTCTTCTTTCGCAAAAAGGTTTGAAATCGCAGGCAATTGAGGCATATCGCAAAGCTCTGCAGATAGATCCGAATGACAAAAATGTTCAATGGCTGCTCGATAAACTTTTAGAGGAAAAAAAGAATGAAAAATAATATTGTGTTGATAGGTATGCCGGCAGTTGGCAAAAGTACAATCGGTGTTCTGCTTGCAAAAAGACTTGGCAGGTATTTTCTGGATACGGATGTTTATATTCAGGCGATTGTCGGCAAAACTTTGCAGCAGATAATTGACGAGCAGGGGCTTGAAAAATTTTGTGAAATCGAATCTCAGCACATAAGCTGCATTGACAAAGAAAATTGCGTAATCGCAACAGGCGGAAGCGCGGTTTACAGCGAAAGGGCAATGAAGCACTTAAAAACAAATGGTACAATCGTTTATCTTCAGCTTCCGCTTGAAATGATAAAAAAACGATTGACCGATTTGAATATCCGCGGAGTTGTGATGAGCAAAAATCAAACGCTCGATGATTTATATATAAAACGCACGCCGTTGTATGAAAAATGGGCGGAGATTACAGTCCATTGTAATAGACTTAGTCACGAAGAAGTCATAGAGGAAATCATTAAAAATTTAAAATTTAAAATTTAAGATTTTATATTTAAACGAGTTTCCATGCTTTGGCAAATGCGCGGAAGCTTCTGTCGTATGTTCCTTCGATATCTTTAGGGAAACAGCAGCCGGGCAATTGTTTCGATTCGAGATGATATTGCAGGCACTGACAGCATACACCTTTATTATCGCAGCCCGGATATGAGCATGTGCAGGATTTCATATTTTTATTTTTTTTACATTCCATAATAAGTCTCCATTATCAACTAAAATGCAATTCTATAATATCTTTATCAAATAGTATATGAGTTTTATGTACGTTCTGGCCTTCGTGGACGTTTTTGCCCCAGCAGCGGGCTGTCTTTAATTTATCGGCAAGATCCCTGTGAATCGAAAACGCCAAATCCGCAACGGTTGCTCCTTTGTGCAAAATAAATGGCTCTTTCATGTCGGGATGCTGGCCGGGTTTTTTCGCATAGACCCTTATTATCTCCAGCAATTGAAACATTTGTGAAAGCAAATTTTCAAGGCTCGGAGTTTCTTCTATGGAAATTTGTACGACTTCGAAAGGTTTAGGTAATGATTTTTTCAGTTGTTCTAATTCAGCAGCCGAAGCTAAATCTGATTTTGTCGCGATTACAAAACAGTTTTTTCCGATAGGATTATCGTGCGTCAGTATTAATCTTTTTTCTTCGAGAAAATTGAAACAAACTAATATCTGCTCTTCGATATCCGCGCTTAAATCAATACATATACCAATCAAATCGCAATTTCTATATGCGTTGACAATTCCGGTGGGAGAATAATCCGCTGTTATTGGCGGCATATCAACAATTTCAATTTTAATATCTTCGAATTTTGCCATTCCCGGCAGCGGGGCATTTGTAGTGAAAGGAAAATCAGCGACATGTGCGTTGGCATTGGTTAGTGCCGAGACAATTGCACTTTTTCCGCAATTGGGCATTCCGAGAAGCACAACCTGGCCGGTGCCTGTTTTTGGGATGTGAAAAATGTCTATTCCGGCATGAACCGCTTTTTTCTTTTTCTCGGCTGATTCTTTGAGCGCACTCATTTTCTTTTTCATATCCGCGCGCATGTGCTCTGTGCCTTTATGCTTGGGGATAGTGCGCATCATTTCTTCAAGTGCTTGAATTTTCTCCTCGTCAGTGGCCGCCTGGCGGAACCACTTTTCTGCCTTTAAATAGTCGGGTGTTAAGTTTGCAGGCATAATAACTAAACTTAAAAATCAAAATTAAGGAACCCGGCACCTAAAAATTCATTAGGTGCCGGATATCTTCCTTATATATTATTTTGCAACTTCAGTTGCAACCAGGTCGCCGACTTGCGATGTCGAATAACCCATTTTTCCTGCGGCCATGCTCTTCATCTTGTTTGCGGTGATGAATCGTACAGCAGTATCGATTTTTTTCGCCGCTGCATCTTCGCCTAGCGTTTCGAGCATCATTTGAGCTGCACAGATTGCTGCCAATGGGTTGATAACGCCTTGGCCGGTATATTTCGGTGCGCTTCCGCCGATAGGCTCGAACATTGAAACGCCTTGCGGATTAATATTTCCGCCTGCCGCGATACCCATTCCGCCCTGTGTTATAGCGCCGAGGTCAGTGATGATATCGCCGAACAGGTTGCCGGTAACCAGAACATCGAACCATTCCGGACTCTTGACCATCCACATACATGTCGCGTCGACGTGATAATAATCTCTGCGAATATCGGGATATTCTTTTTTGCCCATTTCATGAAATGCTCTTTCCCAGAGGTCATAAACGAAAGTCAGAACGTTTGTCTTGCCGACTAGGCCGAGGGTGTTTTCGCTGCCGACGCCGCGGGCTTTTTTGCCGTTCTTCTTTGCGTATTCGAATGCATACTTCAAACATCTGTCGACCTGGAAGCGGTTGTATACCATATCCTGGATAGCAACTTCATTTGGCGTTCCCTTCATTGTGAATCCGCCCGCGCCTGTATAAGCGTCGCCGGTATTTTCGCGAATAACACAGTAATCAATTTCTTTCGGGCCTTTGCCTTTCAAAGGTGTTTCAACGCCGGGGAAAAGTCTGACCGGCCGAAGGTTGATATATTGATCAAGTTCGAAACGAGCCTTTAGCAGAATTCCTTTTTCAAGAATGCCCGGCTTTACATCCGGATGGCCGATAGCGCCCAGAAGGATAGCGTCAAATTTGCGGAATTCCTCAATTGCGCTGTCAGGCAGTGTTTCGCCTGTACGTTTATATCTTTCGCCGCCGAAATCGAAATTTGTCAATTCGACTTTGAATCCGCATTTTGCGGCTGTTGTTTTCAAAACCTTTACGGCCTCGGCTGTTACTTCCGGCCCTGTGCCGTCGCCGCCCATCACTGCGATATTGTACGTTTTCATTTGTTCCTTTCTAAAATAATGTTTTTTTAGCCACAAAGTCACAAAGACACTAACTATTTTAAATTTTTTTCTTCGTGCCTTCGTGTCTTAGTGGCTACGATTTCTTTATATGTTCCAAAAGTCCGCCATCGTCAACAATCTTAATTGCGAAATCGGGCAGAGCTTTGAACGTAATTTCCTTATTTTGCGTTTTGTTCTTAATCACGCCTTTTTTGTAATCGACTTCGATTTCATCGCCATCGTTGATTTTTTCAGTTGCGCCCTCGAGTTCGATTGGATAGAAGCCGCAGTTAATGCAGTTGCGGTAGAAAATCCGTGCGAAACTTTTTGCGATAACAGCGCCGACCTTTGCGCCCTGCAGAGCCCAGACCGCGTGTTCGCGAGATGAACCGCAGCCAAAATCGTCGCCTGCAACGATAAAATCGCCCGGCTTGCATTTCTTTACAAAACCCGTATCAAGGTCTTCCATGCAACGCATTGCCAATTCCGCCATATTGTCTGTATTAAGATATCTTGCCGGAATAATTTCATCCGTATTTATATGATCCCTTTTGTAAACATGTGCTTTTGCCATTTTTATTTCCTTTTTTACATCGCTGATTACGCTGATTTCACAGATTATTAAATATTTATTTCAGCGTAATCTGCGGAATCAGTGATTAAATATATTTTCTACAATCAACTAACTTGCCTTCGATTGCTGAAGCTGCCGCTGTTGCAGGGCTTGCGAGATATACTTCGCTTTTCGGGCTTCCCATTCTGCCGACGAAATTGCGGTTAGTTGTACTTACGCATTTTTCGCCCGCGGCCAGGATACCCATAAATCCGCCAAGGCACGCTCCGCATGTCGGCGCAGAAATTACGCAATCCGCTTCATAGAATATATCGAACAGACCTTCATCTTTCGCCTGTTTCCATATTACCGGCGTTGCAGGTACGACAATCGTGCGTATCGCGACTTTTTTGCCTTTCAGAATTTTCGCGGCAATTCGTAAATCTTCGATGCGTCCGTTCGTGCAGCTTCCGATATATGCCTGATCCATTTTCATGCCGGCACATTTGCTTATCGGCTGACCGCCGCTTGGCAGATGCGGAAGCGCGACTATAGGCTCGAGCTTCGAACAATCAATTTCGATTGTCTGTTCATATTTCGCGTCTTTATCTGATTCGTAAACTTTATATTCTTTTTTATCTTTCAGATGCTCATCAAGATATTGTTTTGTAATTTCATCGAAACCGATAATGCCGTTCTTAGCGCCCGCTTCGATTGCCATATTGGTCATTGTCATTCTTGCTTCCATCGACATTTCTTTTAATGTCGGGCCTACAAATTCCATTGCCTTGTAAAGCGCGCCATCAGTACCGATTTTCGCGATTACTTCAAGAATTACATCTTTGCTGTAAACGCCCTTGGGCAGTTTACCGTTGAGAACGAATTTCATCGTTGAAGGCACTCTGAACCACAGCGTACCGGTTGCAATCGCTGCTGCAAGGTCGGTTGAGCCGATACCTGTTGAGAATGCAGCGAAAGCGCCATAAGTGCAGGTGTGACTATCGCCGCCGACGATTACTTCGCCGGGTTTGATATGTCCCTGTTCGGGAAGCAGAGCATGACAAACGCCCGCTCTTCCCAGCGGATAATAATACTTTATGCCTTTTTCTTTCGCCCATGTATCGAGCCTTTTGTGCAGTTCCGCAGATTTAATATCTTTGGCAGGCTGAAAATGGTCCGGAGTAACAACGATTTTGTTTTTATCGAAAACTTTATCGATGCCTTTATCCTTCAGCATTGAAATCGCAGCCGGTGTGGTTACATCATGGCACATTATGCAATCGATTTTCGCATCGATTACATCGCCTGGTTCAACTTGCTTTTTACCTGCCGCCGCGGCAAGTATCTTTTCTGTGATTGTGTTTCCCATAGTTCTGATATTCCTAAAAAATTTTTTTTATTTATCACTGATTACGCTGATTTCACAGATTGTATTTAAAATAAATCATTTTAATCTGTGTAATCTGCGATTAAAAAACTATTTTTTCGCAACCATTCTATTAATCGCATCGACATACGCTTTTGCTGAGGCTTCTATAATATCTGTCGAAACGCCTCTGCCGGTAAATCTGATTCCCTGCTTGTCGATAACTTTTACCGTTGCTTCGCCAAGCGCTTCTTTGCCGCCGGTTACAGCTTTAATCGAATAAAGGTCAAGCTTTGGCGATTGTCCTGTAGCGATTCGAATCGCTTCGTAAGCAGCATCGACCGGGCCGTCGCCGCAGGCAGCCGCTGTTACAATATCCGCTTTACCGTTGACTTTCATTTTCACGCTGGCGGTCGGCAAAGTTCCCGTTCCGCTTGCGACGTGCAGATATTGAAGCTCGTACACCTGTTCGATTGTTCGTCTTTCATCGCCGACAAGAGCTGCGATATCTTCATCGAACACTTCTGTTTTTTTGTCCGCGACATTAAGAAATCTCTGGTAAATCGTCTCAAGCTCTGTATCGCTTACTTCATAGCCGAGTTCGGTAAGCCGATGTTTAAGGCCGTGTCTTCCGGTGCGGGCGGTAAGTACTACCGCGCTCTTGGGCTGACCGACATCTTCGGGCTTCATAATTTCATACGTCAGCGGATTTTTCAGGAAACCGTCAACATGAATACCGCTGCTGTGTGCGAACGCGTTTCCGCCGACGATTGCTTTATTCGCGGGCACAAAAATGCCGAGCATTTCCGAAACTATCCTGCTTGTTCTATAAAGTTCCTTTGCATTGATATTCGTATCGCACTTAAAGAAATCTTTTCTTGTTCTGAGTGCCATTACCGATTCTTCAAGCGAAGCGTTGCCCGCTCTTTCGCCGACGCCGTTAATCGTGCATTCAATCTGTCTTGCGCCATGCGCTACGCCCGCAAGAGTATTGGCGACAGACATTCCCAAATCGTCATGGCAATGCACGCTGAAAACTGCTTTCTTCGAATTCGGCACATTCTTAATAATATTTTCAATCAACTGCCCCCATTGTTCGGGGATTGAATAGCCTGTTGTATCCGGGATATTAACGGTTGTCGCTCCTGCCGCGATGACAGCTTCGACTATTTTATAAAGATATTCTTTATCAGCTCGGCCGGAGTCTTCGCAGTAAAATTCAACATCATCGGTATATTGCTTTGCGCGTTTGACAGCCTTGACGCCCATTTCTATTGCTCGTGCTTTTTTCTCTTCAAGAGTTTTGCCGTACTTGTCATCTTTGAATTTGCTTGCGATATGAATATCGCTGATGCCAAGGCCGGTATGAATCCTGGATTTTTTAGCATTCTTTAGAGCAGCGCCTGCTGAATCGATATCTTTCTCGACCGCGCGTGAGAGCGCGCAGATGGTCGGCCCGCTGACTTCCTGTGCGATCAATTGCACAGATTCAAAGTCCAGCGGCGATGAAATCGGAAAACCCGCTTCGATAACATCAACTCCGAGACGTGCCAACTGGGTCGCAAGTTCCAGCTTTTCCCTTACTCCGAGTCTGGTACCGGCAGCCTGTTCGCCATCGCGTAAAGTTGTATCGAATACTACTATTTTTTCTTCAGCAGACATATCATGTCTCCTTTATGGTTGTTTCTTGTCATCCCACGAAAGTGGGAATCCAGAGATTATGCAATAAAATGCTTCAAATTTCAATAAACAATAAATATGGGAGATAGGTAAAATGGTTGTATGCGCCTAGCGGCGCAAAATAAGAGCTAAAGCGAGAATCGCTGTTGAGGAAGAAAAAGCGATATTAGTTGTCTGATTACTCATAGATTTAATATTATATAACCTATATTAATAGGATACAACAGAAAAAACTTAAATTTAAGCAAATTGCCCATCTTTACTTGACTTTTAAAGCGTAACTTTATAGTATGTCTCGGCTTATAATAGCGTATAGGGTGGAGCGTTGAGCGTTTAGACTGCACGCTATACGCTGAACGCTTGACGCTAAATAAATGTTTAGGATAAAGGAACAAACGAAAATGTCTAAAAACGTAGCAATCGTTGGTGTAACTGGCGCCGTAGGCCAGGAATTTATCAGAATTCTTGAACAGAGAAATTTCCCTGTTAAATCTATAAAGATGCTTGCATCCGCACGTTCGGTCGGCAAAACACAAAAGTTCAACGGCAAGGATTATCCTGTCGAAGAACTTACCCAAAATTGTTTCAAAGGTATTGATATTGCACTTTTCAGCGCAGGTGCTTCGCGCAGTCGTGAGTTCGCAGACGCTGCCGTCAAGGCAGGCGCGGTTGTTGTTGATAACTCCAGCGCATTTAGAATGGTACCTGAAATTCCGCTGGTTGTTCCGGAAGTTAATCCGGAAGATATCAAAAAACATAAAGGCATTATTGCCAATCCGAACTGCTCCACGATTATCGCCAATGTTCCGATTTGGCCGCTGCATAAAGCCAATCCTATTAAAAGAATGGTTGTCAGCACATATCAGGCTGTCAGCGGCGCAGGCCAGGCCGGTATGACAGAGCTTTATAATCAGACAAAAGAAATTCTCGAAGGCAAAAATCCTACGCTGAATAAATTCAAATATCAAATCGCGTTCAACATCTTCAGTCATGATTCCGCGATCGGCCCCAACGGCTACAACGAAGAAGAGATGAAGATGGTTAAAGAAACTCGCAAAATTTTCCATTGCGACGATATCGCGATTACCTGTACTTGTGTTCGCGTTCCGGTTCCAAGATGCCATTGCGAAAGCATCAACCTCGAATTCACAGATTCGATCACACCGGTTGAAGTTCGCAAACTGCTCGAACACGCACCGGGCGTTACGATTCTCGATGACCAAAAGAACAATCGTTTCCCGATGCCGATTGACGTTGCGGATAATGACGATGTTTATGTCGGAAGGATTCGTCAGGATGAATCGCTGCCGGATAATAAAGGCATTAACCTTTGGGTATCAGGCGACCAGATTCGCAAAGGGGCGGCATTGAATGCTGTTCAGATAGCGGAAAGACTTTAAAATTTAGCTCAAATCATAAAA
>JBDKUM010000422.1:0-14061 GCA_039679715.1 Phycisphaerales bacterium | reverse complement strand
TAAAAAATGTATTGAGTTTGTTAGTTATTCTGGGAATTGCGGGCGTGTCTTGCGCTAACGTAAATTTTGATGATTTGACATTAGGAACCGATTCGTACTGGAATGGAGCAGACGGCAGCGGCAGTTTTGTCAGCGGATCGGTATCATTCAATAATGTTTGTATGCCTGAATATAATTATTGGGAAGGCTGGGCTTATTCGAATGTAACAAATAATACAACACCGGGGCTTGAAAATCAGTACAGCGCAATTACCGGTTCGGCACATAGCGGCTCAAATTATGGTATCGCATTTATGATGTTCGGTGTTCCCATTATGACATTGAATGAATCTGCTGTTGTTGAGGGATTTTATGTAACCAATACAACATATGCGTATCTTGCTATGCTGAAGGGAATAAATCAGGGAAGGGCTTTTACAGAAGATGATTGGTTTAAACTCACGATTACGGGTTTTAACAAATTGAATGTTCGGGTCGGGACTGTTGATTTCTTTTTGGCAAGTGAAGGTAATATTGTAAATTCATGGGAATTTGTAGATTTGACATCGTTAGGAATGGTAAAGAGTCTTCAATTCAGTTTGACATCAACTGATGTAGGCGGCGGCGGAATAAATACTCCGACATATTTTGCTATGGATACGCTGATTGTACCAGAACCTGCAACGATTGCGATGCTGTGCATTGGCGGTTTGCTGCTCGGCAGGAAGGGCAGATAAAGAAGTTTTAAAATACGGGCGAGGTGTTAAAGCCTTGCCCATCTTTAATAATGCAAAGAAATTTTTTATATATTTTGTTTTTGATTTTGATTGCGGCTGGAGCATACGCGGGACCTTATACTGAAATCGGTATCGATGGCTATATCGGCGATGATTATAAACATGCTAATCCGCTTAGCGATGCAGATGCTGAAATAAATCCGATTTTTCGCGGCTGGGCAAAGGACTATGTAAATTATCTGCCTGCTGATACAGTATGGCTTGGCACAGACATGCAGCCATATCCGTGGAATACTCCGAGTAATGCTTTAAACGAAGCGAGTGGAGATTTCATAGATATTGTAAGTCTAGGCGATCTGGATGCTGCTGAAATTTCGCAGGGTAAAAAGCCGGGGGAAATAACGCTCATATTCGGAAATCCGCAGATTGAAAACGATTCGAATCATATTCGAAATGTTAAAGGATATGATTTCGCGGTTTTTGAAAACGGCGGCAACGGAGTATTTGCGGAACTGGCGTTTGTTGAAGTATCTTCTGATGGGATAAATTTCGCAAGATTCCCGGCGATTTCACTGACAGAAGGATTGCAGGGAGGGTATGGCGAAATTGATGTTACTGATGTTTATAATCTGGCCGGCAAGCACGCGAATTTCGGCGGTATTTGCACGGGTACACCATTCGATTTGAGCGAACTTGCAGATGAACCGAATGTTGTTAATGGTCTTGTAGATGTTAATAATATTTGTTTTGTAAAAATTGTAGATATACCCGGCAGCGGAGATTTTTTCGATAGTCTTAATCATCCTATCTTTGACGCATGGCTGACTTACGGTTCAGGCGGTTTCGATTTAGAAGCTATCGGTTCGCTGAACGAACAGCAATATTCAGCAGATATAAATTTGGATGGTATTGTTAATGGTGAGGATTTCAGCCTGTTTATATCAGCATGGATGAGCAGTTTTGGTGATGTAAACTGGATTGGAAGATGTGATTTGGCAATGCCGAAAGACGATCATATCGATTTTAGAGATTACAGCGTATTTGCGTCTCAATGGCACAAAAAAGAATTATGGCGAGAGTGATTATGAAACTGAAAAAAATAAAAGGTTTTACCCTGGTTGAATTACTTGTTGTGATTTCAATAATCGCTTCTCTGCTTTCGATTCTATTGCCTGCTCTTTCTACGGCTAGAAGCCATGCACGAACCGTGATAAGCAAAAATAATGTTCGTCAGCTTGTTCTTGCCAATACAGGTTATGCGGCAGAAAATAATAATTATTACGTTCCGGCTGCGGAAGATCACTTCTCAAATAATGGCGGACTTCATCGATGGCATGGAGTCAGGAAAACTGCAAATGACGTTTTTGAACCGCAAAAGGGCCCTTTAGTAAAATATTTATCTGATGGAAAAGTTAAAGAATGTCCCGAGAAAAAAGTTTTTACACAAACTGACAAATGGAATACCAGCTTTGAAAAGGGCTGCGGAGGTTATGGTTATAATATGGTATATATCGGCAGCAGGTATGGCCAGGTTGGGGTTAATTGGAATGAGGCACATAAGCTGACAGCTAAGACGACAGATATATTCCGAAATGCAGAGACACTGATGTTTGCCGACAGCGCATTTTTGAAAAACGGAAATATAATAGAATATTCTTTCGCCGAGGCACCATATACTTTATATGGCGGGCAGTTAATAACATACAATTTGATGAACCCCTCAATTCATTTCAGGCATAGGGGCAGAGCTAATATCGGATGGGCAGATGGACATATTAGTTCAGAAAAGATGGCAAAATACGGCGATAAAAATGCTTCTAACGCGAGATTTACAGCGGTAAATTTGGGCTGGTTCGGGCCTCTTGATAACAGCTTGTTTGATTTAAAATAATTTATTTGTTTTTGCGAAAGCGGAATTTATAATTGATTTCGCATGAAACTGATAGAGGCGACAGGACGTTGCGTTAGAAGTTTGCGGGAATTGATATGGCATAATTACTGCCGAAACTGCAAAAGTATCATCTCACACGAAGATCAATTTTTTTGTTCTCAATGCACATCCAAAATAGGCCTGTGTTTTGTTGATAATTATTGCAGACGCTGCGGACGAGAAATCGGGGAATTTACAGAGATTCGCAACTGTCCTAAATGTGAAGATGAGAATTACATTTTCGATGAAATATCTTGCGTTGGAATATACAAACCGCCGTTAAGTAATTTGATTCTTAGTTTCAAGTT
This sequence comes from Phycisphaerales bacterium, assembly GCA_039679715.1. Classification (GTDB taxonomy): domain Bacteria; phylum Planctomycetota; class Phycisphaerae; order Sedimentisphaerales; family UBA12454; genus UBA12454. The sequence goes on along the minus strand of JBDKUM010000422.1, from coordinate 11,107 downwards.
GGCGGATCAAACTGCATTAACGCGTGTTTTGGGCGATTTCGCGCAAAAAGCTTTTGTCAGAAGCGGATTTCTGAATCAAAGCGATTATTTAGTTCCGGTTCCCATGCATGTGATAAATCTGTTCAAACGAGGTTTCAACCAGTCATACCTGATAGCAAAAAAAATCGTGCAGCCGGGAATGGAAATTAATTGTGATCTTGTGCGCGTTCGATATACCAAAACACAAACTTCGGTTACGTTTGCTCAAAGGAGCCAAAACGTTCGCAATGCCTTTGCGGTACGGAAAAATCATAATTTTTCTAACAAAAACATCTGTTTGATCGATGATGTCAAAACAAGCGGAGCGACATTGAATGAATGCGCGAAAGTGCTCAAAGAAGCAGGGGCAAAGAAAGTTTTTGCCTTTGTTCTTGCAGTTGCAGGGCAGGGAAAGTAAATTAAAGACTGAATCTGTAAACATTTATATCAAGTTTTGCCGATATATAGTTGGATAGTGTAGATAGTCTGTTCAAAGGACGAAGATATGAACACAATATGCTTAAAAAAATTTGTATTATATATTATACTGGCATCAGCCGGTGTTTCTCTGGGGCAGAGCCTGAAATCGACTTTGGCCGCAAACGCTTTGTATCAAACAGGTTATCAACTTTCGACTCGCGATAATCTCACGCTGGCTCAAGCGAAACAATCCCTTATATTATACGATGCGGCATTAAGGCTCGACGGCAGAGCAGATTATGTTCCGCCAGAAATCATTAATTTAGCATGGAGGTATCCTCATGGCGATTTTTCGGCTTTGGTAAAGATAGCATTAGAACAATATTTGGAAATAGGGCACAGTGCCGATCTTGATGTGGCATCAAAAGCAGTCAAATATCTGCTGGAAAAACTGGGTACAAGGGAAGAACGTCAGCAGTTATTAACAGCTATGCTTGATAAATATGGCAAAACCAATCCATTTTTTGCATCTGAAATCGCAACTCAACTTGGGCTGTTAAGTACTGAAACCGCTGATACCGCTACAGCACAAAAATTACTTCTTTATGCAATTTCATTGAATGGCACTAACAGACTGGCATTCAATACATTGGTTGAGACGGCTCAATCAGATAAGCAAGTTCTTCCCGATATCGCATATCTCAACAGCCTTCGATTGGCAGTGCGGACAAATCCTTTGGATGTTGATTCTGCATATAATTTTTCGCAGCTTGCGGAATCACTTGGCCTTTATGGCCCGGCGACGGCTGGATATAAATATTGCGTACAAGCAACTAGCTACATTAATCCTTCAGCATCATACGCACCCGAATATTACAGGCCATGGGCTTTGAACGCGATGAACGCAAAAAATTATCGTGTTTGCAATATGATACTTCAACAGGTTCGAGGTTTCGGTGTTTTCGATGTAATGATAGAAGCTGTAACGGCATCGGCTGCGAAAGAGACGGAAGATCAGGGTGAAGGCGCGACCATTTCCAATACGATAAAATCCAACGCGGCAAAAATCCTTTCCGGGCAATTAAAAGCTACACCTTCTCAATTGCAGGATTATGCATGGTTTTACGCATTCGTTGAAGACAGCAATAACGATGCGTTGACGTGGGCGACAAAGGCGTATGACGCGGATAATAATTCGATAAGCGCACAGGCATTTCTAGCGTATGCCCTTGTAATAAATAATCAGCAAGAGCTTGCCAAACCGATGCTCAAAAAGATCGGCGTTTCAACTCAAATCGCTGCGATAGCACAGGCTATAATATTCGACGTAAATGATAACGACGCCAATGCTATAGAATTGCTCAAAGCAGCGGTTGCTTCATCGCCAGGGACATTTGAGGCTAAAATAGCAAAACAAATGCTTACGAAACTTGGATCGGAATATGTGCCGCCGGTGGATGCAAAGGCAATGGAAATAGCGTTGGCTAATGAATATGGGCAAAATTATTTCAGCGATTTTATGCCTCCGGAGAAAATGCTGACAGTTTCACTCAAAACTTCGGGGACAGCTTTTTCATACGGTACGCCTCTGGACACTCAATTGGCGATTGTAAATAATTATACAGAGCCGTTGATTGTCGGGCCTGATAGTATTTTTAAGGGCAATGTTCGAGTTGATGTGCGTATCAGCGGGGATTTGACTTACCGCATGGAAGAATATATTGTCCGTACGGTTCGGCCAGCTTATGAAATAAAGCCGGGCAGTGCCTTGTTTGTTCCATTGAAATTAACGGAAGGCAAACTGAAACCGATTCTCGACGGTCATCCACAGGCAAGCCTAAATATGGAAATCACTGTTTATGTTGATCCTCAAAAAGCCAGAAATGGAAATCTAAAGAACATATTTGGCACAGAGCCTGTAAAGGTTATTATTAAACGAAGAAAGCTTGACCTTGATACTTTATACTTGCAGCAACGATTTGACGCTTTAAAGAACGGTAAACAGGGACAAAAAATTAAATCTGTTCAGCTTTTTGCGGGTCTTCTTGCAGAACAGCAGAACCTTGCAGCAATGCAGAAAAGATATAAATTCCTGTATTGTGAGCCTGGATTGCTTACTTCTGCTATTGCAAAATGCCTGACAGAAGATGATTGGGTTTTAAAAGTTGAAACAGTGGCTGCTTTACAAAATGTAGACCTTGATTATCGTTTGATTGACGCTATTTCGGAACAAATTGATTATAAGAGTTGGCCTGTAAGGCTTATAGCGGTATTTACACTTGCTGAAGAACAAGGGGCAAATTTCCAACCAGTATTAAAATGGGTGGGCAGCAATGATAGCGAGCAATTGATTAAGGATATGGCGGCGGCTTTGACCGAAGCTAAATAGCCAAAATAGAACAATTTTGGGAAAAAATTAGTAGAAATAAGCAACCATAATCATCGATTATTGTTTACACCTTATTTTTCAGGGGGTTACGGAAATTTATTTTTTTATTTTTAAGTGTAAATTGGGTGAAATTTTTGTTGTAAAAATAAAATTAGTTTAGTATTATTTCCGCCTTCACTACTTCGTAAATTATTAACATTATGTTATTATAGAAAGGATTTTTATATGCCTGCTAAAGTAAATGAAGAAAAATGCACAGGTTGCGAATCATGTGTTGATGCATGCCCCGCAGAAGCCATAAAGATAAACGATGGTAAAGCTGTAGTAGACGCAGATACATGTGTAGATTGCGGCGTTTGTGTAGACGAATGTCCAATCGGCGCAATTGAGATGGAATAAGCTATGAATTTAACTAAGATAGTGTATACTTTGTACTCTGTTTTAGGAAGTGGCCCTATCGTCTAGCCCGGCCTAGGACACCGGGTTTTCATCCCGGCGACAGGGGTTCAAATCCCCTTGGGGCTATTAGATTAACAGCCAAGAATACTTTTTCTGACGTGTCTTGGCTGTTTTTGTATCTATGCATAATATTATGCTTTGCCAAATTGAATTCAAATCACTTGAGTCTTTGATAAGTCCTTGCTTTTTGCAGGGACTTATTTTTTTTAATAAGTGTTTTACTTAGCGGTTGCTGCAAGTTCCTGGTCTTCTTTGCCAAGTTGAGTAAGACTGTGAACCTGCAAAAATTCATCATATCTGTTTACAAACGCATCAACTACCAGCGGATCGAAATGTCTCCCGCGTTCGTCCTTTATCATAGTAAATGCAAGTTCAGGCTTGAACGCGACTTTATAAACGCGTGTGCTTGTCAAAGCATCGAAAACATCCGCTAAAGCAACAATACGGGCAGCGAGCGGGATTTCCTCTTCCTTCAAACCTTCAGGATAACCTGAGCCATCGTATTTTTCATGATGGTATTTTGCAATATCAGCGGCCATTTGCAAAAAGCATTCGCCAGCCATTGTGCTGCCAAGAGCCTGCCAGCCGATTACCGTATGCTGTTTCATAACTTCGAATTCTTCATCGGTCAATGTGCCGGGCTTTAATAAGATGTTATCTGGAATTCCGATTTTGCCAATGTCATGCAGCGGGCTTGAACGATAAAGATTTTCAAGAAATTTATCGTCTATCCATTGTGCGTATGGGCCGCCTTTACGCAATTCCTCGGCTAGTATATGCGAATAGCTGCGTATGCGTTCCAGATGGTCACCGTTTTCAGGATCGCGTGATTCTGCTAATGAAGCAAGAACGAAGACAGCGGCATCGCGCGTTTGAGCGATTTGCAAGGTTCTGTCTTTTACCATTTTATCGAGGTTATTAATAAGCTCCCACTTTTCAGTGAGTGAACATGCCATTTGACGAACTTCAATGTTGTCAAAAGGCTTTTTGAGGATTAAAAATCTTTCAGTCTGGCCTAATTTGGATGCGATTTCAGACCATGAATAATCAGAGTATGCCGAGCATATAACAACCTGCAAAGAAGGCTGGACTTTCCAGAGTTTTTCAATTGTTTGCAAACCGTCCCAACTCTTGCCCATTCGCATGTCAACAAAAGCAAGAGCATAAGGTTTGTCAAGTCTGGCCGCTTCGACGACTTTTTCAAGGGCTTCATGGCCGTCAAAAGCACAATCGACTATGAAATTAAAGGAACAATTTTTAATAAGTTCATGAGCATTGTTCTCTGTATTTCCAAAGACTGCGGCGCGAGCGAGTTCCAGAGTAATATTTTGAGTCTTATCGCAAAGAATTCTTCTGAAATCTTCATGTATCGACTGCTGATCATCAACTACCAGAATTCTACGGTTCTTATTAGCTTCTGACTGCATTGTGCACCTCAAGATTGGTCAATGGAAGTTCAAGGGTAAAAGCTGCGCCCATTTCGGGTCCCTGGCTTTCAACAGTAATTGTTCCCCGCATGTCTTCTGCCGCGATTTTGCAGCTATGCAACCCAAAGCCGTGACCAGTCGGCTTAGTTGTGAAACCGCTTGAAAATATTTTACCTAAATCTTCCTGCCTGATTCCAATTCCATTATCGGAAATTGAAATTTTAATTTTATCATCTCCGGTCCTGATTGTTCGGACCGTTAAAAGTTTTGGATAATTCGGGCTTTCGGCCAAAGCCTGCTGCGCGTTGTCTATAAGGCTGACAAGAATTTGCAGGACTCGCTGTTTGTCGATGAAAACTTTTCCATGGTCGCCGAATTCACGAATAACATCTATTTTATAATATTCCAGCCCTGCGCTGTTTATAACCAGCGCGTTTGAGATTAAATCCGCTAAATTAACGAAATCTTTATGGCGATCCTTGGTGTATAATTTTTGAGAATTAACAACCTGCTTTACATGCTCAACGTTCTTAATCAAAGAATCGAGATTTTCGAGGATTTCATCTTTCAATTCCGAGGTTTGTGAAGCAGCTTCGAAGAGATAATCAGGTATATGTTTGCCATTAGGGTCTTTTGTGAGAAAATCGGCAAGATTTTCATTATGATTTTTGAGAAGTTCCGCGACAGTGCAGAGATTTTTTAGTTCTGATCTCGAAAGTTTTTCATAGGCAAGCTCTGCGGAAACATTTACGCTATTTAGAATGTTTCCGACATTGTGCAAAACGCCCGAAGCAACTTCAGCCATGCCTGCACGGTGAGCGGTTTCCATCAGTTTCTTATATGTTAGTTCCAGTTGGAGATTAACCTGTTCGAGCTGTCTTTGTGAATCGGCGGTCTTTTCGCGAGATTTTCGCATCTCGTTTTCATAATATATGACTTTTTGGCCGACGATTATCCGGCTGTGAATGATGTTTTTATCAAACGGTTTGCAAAGATAATCGTCTGCGCCGCTGTCGAGAGCGTTAAGAATTTGCCTGTTTTCGGTTTTGGTAATCAGAAAAATAACGTAAGTGTACTTGTCAAAATCAAGCTGCCGTATTTTTCTACATAAATCGAGCCGATCCATGTCGGCAGGGGCCCAATCGATTAAAACGATTTCGGGCCTTTGGGTCGTAACCGTATCCCAAGCTTTATTGCAATCATCCGCAATTAAAACATTATAGTTCCAGCCTTCAAGATGGCTCTGCAGTATCATCCTTGATGGGGTATCATCTTCAACTATTAGTACTTTCATCTCACTTTCTTCGGCTAAAATAGGTAAGATATTCATGGCGGAAAGTCTTTTTTATCTGAAAAAACCTGTTTTTTGGGGTGCGAAAGCGAAAAGTTGCTATTTTTGGGGTTTGGAAATTCAAGATTTTCAAGGAAAAGTCCGAAAATAATATAGTCTAATGCTTTTTTCGGGAATGATACTATGCTTGAAGACAGACATGATCAAGAAATTGAAGATCGAATATTTAGCCGGAAGAAATCACTTTTGACTGTTCAGCAATATGCGACAAGTCAGGGAATATCAGCCGGTGTGGTTAATGAATGCGCGAAATTGGGCGTGGTTCAGGTTCGCAAGCATAAGAATAAGACATTTATAGTAGATTTACCTCTTGATGCCGGCAAGAATGCCAGGGAGCAGCAGGAAGAAACGAAGAATGAGCAGATAAATACGACCGAACGTGCTCAAAAACTTTCGGATATGGTAAATAAAATATTTCAGCCGAGCAGACAAATTTTAAACTCTGGAGCAGCGGTAAGCAAACCACAAGTACAACAACAGCCGAAGGTTCAGCCTGCCCAGCAGCCAAAAATTCAACCTAAGGCGACAAAGCCGGAAATTGCAATTCCAGATTTAAAAATATTTGCTCAAGTAGAAGAAAAGGCTCCAGCTGTTAAGGCAGAAGTGTTGGCACCTGCTGTGCCGCAATTTAAAGTATCGCCTTTAAGGAAATTTACAGATAGCTTTAAAATTTCTCTGGTAAATAAAATTTTGCTGATATTCATGGCCGCTGCGATGGCTGTTGCTGCGGGCGCGTGTATGTTTGTGAATTATCAAAATAAGATGCAGGAGAGGAAACTTGAAAATGCATACGACAGCATTGGTAAGCTGATGAATGAAAATGATAGTGCCAAACGCAGGGCGAAGCTTTATGAAATGGACAGCTCAAACTGGAGAGCCGAGGCACAAAGGAATCAACAATCAATAGCATCGCTTGAAGTTGAACTCGTACAGACTAAAGAAAGACTTTCGCAAACGCAGGATAATCTTTCAGAAGTTCAGCAGAATCACGTTGATACTTTAAAAAAGCTGGATGAGCAAATTCAGGAAATTACAACTAAATTCAAGGCGCAAAGAAAAGCTGAATAAGCTTTACTGATAAAATCACTGTCTTACATAAGCTCATTTATGTCGCACAGATGTCAAATTCTGTCGTGCTAATGTCATATTGATGTCATTTCTTGTCAAATACACTTTAAAAAACCGACCTAAAACAAAAAACAAACACAAAAAACCTCATTTTTGCTTCAGAAATTCATTTTTTTACTCAAAAGATTAATTTTTTATTCAAAAGATTCGTGTTTTTACAGGAAAAAACAATCGCTTGTCAGAATTTTAAAGTCGAGGAACAATGTTTGGAATTTTGACTCGTTGTCGTACCGACCCCAAAGGGGTTTACGCTGCGGCTCCAACAACGGCTAAACAAACCTTTCTGAACAGTATTATACCATGATTGGAGTCGGGAATCTAAGGGAATCAGATACGAACGATTGATTTTGGTAAATATTTTTTTCAATACTTGCGCAAAATTTAAATATCGTATCTCGTGAAGCGTGAAGCGTATTACGTTGGATATTTTTTTTTAGATTCCAGCGAAAAGGTTGTAATATTAAGCCGGTTGTTTCGACTATTATAGTGTAAGACATATATTTTATGGAGTTGGCGGAATTGACTGACTGGAAAGCTATCCTTGATGAGCACGGCAAGGCAGTATGGAATACTGCATACCGGCTGCTGGGTAATGACGCCGATGCCGCGGACTGCTTTCAGGAAACATTTGCCGATGCTTTGATTTTTTCCAGAAAGCAAAGTGTAAAAAATTACCGCTCAGTTCTTTTGAAATTCGCGACGTGCAGAGCTATGGATGTTCTGCGGCAAAGAATGAGAAAAAATCAGCCTGTGCTGCTGGATGAGACAGATGAAATATCTTTGCAGAGCAGGGATTGTCCGCAAGGTAGTGCAGAGAATGATGAATTAGGCAGATTGCTTGTTAAGGCCTTTGCACAACTTGATTCAGAAGAAGCGGAAATTTTTTGTCTCAAGCATATTGAGAATTTAAGCGCTACTGAAATTGCACAAATTTTCAGATTAAAAGAAAATCACGTTTGCGTGATTGTTCATAGAGCTAGAAATAAATTGAGAGTATTGTTACATAAGGCTGCCTTTGATAATTCAAAAACCTGAGATTGCTTCGTCGTTTCGATGCGGCCAAGGCCTTTCAAAACTTCTCCCTAAAGGGATTGGAATCGCAATGACATTGTTGGAGGTTGCTATAATTATTGGGACTAAAATATATGGATAATGCAGACGACATTTTGAATAAAGCGGTCGATTCATTAAAGAATCAACAGGGCGGGCGGGTGCCTGAAGAAGTTTTGAAAAAGACGGAACACTGGCTGGCGGCGGCTCAAACGAATAATTCCTTTTTCAGGCTGTTTGTCAAACCATCGCTTGCGGCAGCTATCGTTTTAATCGGTGCTTTTGCGATTATGTACTTTTTTATTATGAGCATCAATGAAAGTTCTGTAGCGTGGGCTGATGTTCAGCATTGTATTAATAGAATCACTTTCGCACATTGTTTTAATTCACAAAAAAACGATACTGAAGCGTGGTATATTGATGGTGTTCTTTATATTCAGGAAAATAATAAAATCGCAAGAGACGATGGTAAGAAAAAATCAGTTTATGATATTCAGGGAGAGCTGCTTTCTGAAAATCCATCCGATATGGGGGACATGCTTGGTGAAAATGTTTCGCCATTTGAGATTTTGACGCAGGGAGTATTCGAGTACGACAGCAACGATGTTAATTCGAAAGTGCCGGTTTATATTGGTGATGATCTGTTGATATACAAATTCGAGGCACCGAAATCTATGAAGAATTGGGCCTCCGGATTGATTATAACAGCAGGAAGGCAATCGAAACTTCCAATTTATATAAAAATTGTTCCGAAAGATTCGACACAGCAGAGGGATATTTTTATCTTTGATTATGAAAAACAGGAAGTGCCGGAAGTTATCACTAAAATTTCCATTTGTCAGTAAATTTTAAATCTTAAATTTTCAATTTTAAATTGTGATTGGGGATACTATGCGCACTAAAAAGAGAATTGGATTTACTTTAGTAGAGTTACTGGTTGTTATTTCGATAATCGCAATGCTTTTAGGGATTTTATTGCCTGCGTTAAGTTCGGCAAGGGCGATTGCGCAGCGTACTGTTTGCATTTCGAATATTAAGCAATGTGTAATTGCATGCGGATTGTACGCGCATGATTTTAACGGTTATCTGCCGCTTGGGAATATCTGGGACAAAGATGATGAGCCGGAAGGGTGGCTCGATGTGAACATTAAAACCGCTCTTACGATCCATTATAATTATGGTATTTCGGAAACCAGCGCGATGTGTACATCGTGGATTTATGAGAAAGACAAATATTTTCTAGAGCCTGCAACCAATAACGATACTAATATAAAGCTTGGCGGGACGAGGATTGGTTATATTTATTACGGCAGAAGATTCGATAAAGAAGGCAGCTTGTACAGCCCGCAGTTGCCCGACGGCACGATTTATAAATCTCCGAGGAAATTGGAAAACTGCACGAACAAATTAGTAACATCGCCAACATTATTCAGCTGCTTTCATTGGGATAGTATTAGCGGCGATGGTCAATGGGGAGCGAAAATTCCGCATACAACGAACGGACGAGGGGTTTTTTATCCTTCGGGAACCAAGAAATTTGTACCTTCGCCGCGAGGCCTTGTTGCCGGATATGTTGACGGTTCGGCAGGATGGGAGAAATGGAAAAATCTTAAATGGTTTCAGCAGGCAGGGGCTTTGAGGATATATTATAGTACAAGATGAATTAATTTTATGTTTGCACGCAATAAATCCACGTGGACAAAAAGCCCACCCTACGCGACTAGCAATGACATTTCGAGGTTTATCTAATGAAATAAAAATTTTCAAAATTTATGTTGACAACTTCTACAACTGTAGTAGAATCCTTCTAAAACTGTAGAAGTGAACGAGAAATTTAGGGGATTTAAACATGAAATTGACAGATGCTGAATGGCAGATAATGAATGTGCTTTGGGAAAGGTATCCGGCGACGGCACGAGGAATAGCAGAGCGACTCCCGAAAGAAGTTGAATGGGCATATACCACCATTAAAACACTTCTAGCCAGGCTTGTAGAAAAAGGGGCGGTCAAAGAAAATAAAAAAGGAAATACAAGCTTGTATGAACCTTTGTTGAGTAAACAAAACGCCAGGAGAAATGCTTTAAAGTCGTTGGTTAATCAGGCATTTGATGGAGCTTTTGGGCCTTTGATGCATTTTCTTGTGGAAGATCAAAAGTTGACAGAAAGCCAGAAAAAAGAATTACTTAAAGCAATAGAGCGCCAGAATAAGAAGGAGAAAACATAAACAAAATCCTAAATCCGAATATCTAAACCCAAAACAAATTCAAATCTAAAAATGAATAATGTTCCAAACTAACAATATTGCGGAATTACGCACAAATAGGAGAATACAAGATGAGTAATTTTAATTTAATAGCGGAAGAGTGGTTTAGTTGGCAAGTATCGATGCTTTGGCAAGTTGGAGTGCTGATAATCCTTGTCGCGTGCGCGGATTTTATTTTACGAAAGTGGGCGTGGCCGCAGGTTCGATATGCGCTTTGGCTTTTAATACTTGTAAAACTTGTTTTGCCGCCAGCATTGACTTCGCCGGCAAGCTTTACGGCGGAAATTCCGATTGTTGTTCAACAAACACTGACTAACACTGCCTACAACACGGACTTACACGGACTTGAGATTCAGAACGCAGAAGACAGAACACAGAACTTAGAAGAAATTGAAAATCCTAAATCCAAAATACTCCCTTCGGGCAAATCCGAATTATCAAAATATGAAGTTCAAAACGGAAAAGAGATTGCTTTGCCAAGGGCTCGCAATGACATAAGTTCACCCGCCACAGGTGCGGGTGCTAAACATTCTTTGGTGTGGAAAGTTTATTTAATGGGTGCGTGGGTAATTGGAGTTTTTGTTTTGTGGGTGTGGGTGATT
>JBDKUM010000421.1:0-2809 GCA_039679715.1 Phycisphaerales bacterium | reverse complement strand
GGTAGCCCAGGGCGATTTATCGCAGAAGCTTGCGGTTACGGCGCAAGACGAAATCGGTGAATTGGGACATGCGCTTAATGCTACAGCCGACCATCTGCGGAAACTGGAACAGAGTATTGCCGGGGCGGCGCAGAATGTCACCTCCGCGTCGGAAGAACTGACGGCCAGTACTGAGCAGTCGGCTCAGGCCGCGGAACAAATTACTACCGGCATTACCGGAGTTTCTAAAGGTACGGAGCAAGAAACGGCAGCACTAGACGATGCATCCGCTTCCGTCCAGCAGATGTCGGCCGGTATCCAGCAGATAGCGGCCAACGCCAATTCGGTTGCGGCAGTGGCTGAAGATACGGTTCAGTCAGCGCAAAAAGGCGGCGAGGCCGTTGATTCAGCCGTAGCCCAGATGTCCAATATTGATGCCACAGTAGCAAAAACCGCTGCCATGGTTGCCAAGCTGGGGGAACGGTCGAAGGAAATCGGCCAGATTGTCGATACCATTGCCGGGATTGCCGGGCAGACCAATCTATTGGCTTTAAATGCGGCGATTGAAGCCGCCAGAGCGGGAGAACAGGGACGTGGCTTTGCGGTAGTCGCGGAGGAAGTCAGGAAACTGGCGGAACAGTCACAGGAAGCAGCGAAAGAAATTGCCGCGTTGATTCAAAGTATTCAAAGCGAGACGGATAACGCAGTAGAAGCGATGAGGCAGGGAACTCAGGCGGTACAAGCCGGCTCCGGTGTAGTAGCCAATGCGGGACAGTCCTTTAAGGACATTGTGGCTTTAATCAACAAGGTATCAGCCGATGTTCAGGAAATTTCAGCAGCCATCGAACAAATGGCCGGCGGCAGCCAGCAGGTGGTTTCTTCCATAGGAGAAATTGATAAAACCAGCAAACATATTTCCGATCAAGCCCAAAGCGTTTCCGCAGCGACCGAAGAGCAGGCGGCTTCGATGCAGGAGGTTGCCGCCGCCGCTCAGGGGCTGGCGAAGATGGCGGAAGAACTTCAGCAGGCAGCGGTTATTTTTAAGATTTAAAAAAGCCTTAGTAAAGAATTTTGTCATTGCGAACGATAGAGCAGCAATCTTGTTTGACTGTGGGTAATTGCTTCATTGAATTTTTTACATAGGCAGTAAAAATTCAAAAAATCTATATAAGCTAAAAGCGTTCGATCATCAGGATGGGCGCTTTTTTAGCATTCAAAAAAAAGAGCCTTGCGGCTCCTGAAAGTTAACTTTTTATTGTCAGCCCGAACACTAATGCGGCGACCAGAGAAAACAGGCTTGCAAGCCCAAAAGAAACGATACATGTCCGAATCAATTCCATCTCAAGGCCACCTCCCTTTATTCTCCTTTCTACTTATATTATAGCACTTTTCAGTATTTTCTGTTATTTATTTTTAACGAATTAGCTAAATTTGTATGGCATAGGATAGTAGATTAAGAAAAGCGCTCTTTCTCTGGAAAAGAAAAGAGCGCTTTTTTGCTAAAAAGATTTGAAAAAATGGATGAAATTTGTAAAAAAGGAAGGAAATTTTGGAATAAAACGAGAAGAATAATAGTAGGCAGAAGAAAAAACGAACTTATTATATTAGCTGAAATAGCGATCTATTTGGTGCTGCTATACGGCATGGAGTGTATGACCAGGAAGGTGATGTAATTGATCTATTACGGACATACCAAGGAAAATTTGCTCACAAAAGAAGTATTGCCGAAAGAGCAGTGGCAATTGCTCAAAAGCCATTTGGAAGAAGTTGCCGGATTGGCGGAAGAACGCGCTGGCAAATTTGGTGCAGCGAAACTGGGAAGAATCATTGGGTTAGCTCATGATATTGGGAAATATTCCGGGGAGTTTCAAAAACGTTTGGAAGGTTCAAAAGGAAAAGTAGATCATGCAACAGCCGGAGCGCAGGAGCTGAACCAAAGATTTGGCAATAAGATTGGCCGTGCGTTGGCCTTCGCCGTGGCAGGTCATCATGGCGGTTTACCGGATGGAAACAAAGGCGCTCCAGGGAATCTGCCGGAACGTCTAACAAAATCAGATATTCCTGATTACCAGGCCTTTGCGGAAGAAATTGAAATTCCATGCCTGAGTAATTCCGATTTCAAGAGCATGCCCAGACCCCAAGAAGCTTCTATGGCAGCTTTTAGTTTTTCTTTTTGTATTCGGATGCTGTATTCTTGTTTGGTTGATGCCGATTATTTAGATACGGAGCGGTTCATGAATTTGGACAAGTTTTTGAATCGGCCAGCACCAGTATCGATGAAAGTGCTTTTTCGGAGATTAAACAAGAAGCTGGAATTATTAGCGGAACGTAATAAGCAAAATCAATCCGTTATTAATACTGCCCGTCAAGCTATTTTGGAAAGATGCATTGCAATGGCAGATTCGAATCCAGGACTCTTTACCTTAACTGTGCCTACGGGCGGAGGCAAGACTTACTCATCCTTGGCTTTCGGACTAAAACATGCGGCAAAATATGGCAAAGACCGAATTATTTATGTGATCCCCTATACCAGCATTATTGAGCAGAATGCCCAAGTGTTTCGGGAAGCGTTAGAGGATACTGCGCTGCATGATAATGTGGTTATTGAACACCATAGCAATTTCGAGTACCCGGAAGGGACCTTTGATGATTGGGATAAGTACGAAAAAACACATCGCCTGGCTGCAGAAAATTGGGATATGCCTATAGTGGTCACTACTGCCGTACAGTTTTTTGAATCGCTTTATGCCAGTAAAGGTTCACGCTGCCGGAAATTGCACAATATAGCCAACAGCGTAATCATATTGGATGAAGCTCAGATGATGCCCAT
>JBDKUM010000420.1:0-2443 GCA_039679715.1 Phycisphaerales bacterium | reverse complement strand
TTGGGCATACCATGTGTACCATAGGAGCCGCATATCCGGTTACTCTCCCCTGGCTATGGCATTTTAGGCAGAAGCTTCTTGTTGTTTTTCCTGGTATGCAGTGCAACTTCATCCCCTCCCTAAATTTTGATCATTCGGCAATGCTGGTATGGATAGCCGCTCTCGGTAAACCCTTGTCTTACGTAAGCGATATAGTATCCTTTTGGCGGCTTCGGTATCTCCCGCCAGCTGCTGGCATGTACTACTTTTTTTACCGGCAGCGGGTGAATGAGGTTCTTGCTGCTGTTCCAGCGCAGGCCGTGTACTTTTTCGTCTTCGTTAAAGGCGTTGCCGCTCTCTTTGATAAAATAATTGGCGATCCGTTCCGCGTCTTCCGGTTCTCCGGCATATAGCTGGATTTTTGAAAATCCATGCTCCCAAAATTTTTTTATGTGGTTGATTCCTATTCCGATCTGGTTTATAAGCAAGTGATGATGTATTCGCCGCTTTTTGTGTTCGGTGATAGCAATGTATTTCAGAGTGACTCCCATTTTCTTGTATAAGGTTCTTATTTTACGGATATATTTTTCAAGATACTTTTTTGCCTCTTTCGGCTCCGGTTCTTCTTTCTGATTTCCGTACGTCAGGGTGAGGTATAGGTCATTCTCGGAAAAGTTGGCATTTATCAACAGGTCTAATTTTTTCTGTGAATATCTTTCATTTGTTTTTGCCTGCCGTTCCGGGGTGGTGTTCTGATTTTCTGCTTTCGGCCTTTTCGGTGATTTGTATTTTGCCGTGTGATACTTTGTGATGTCTTTTACCTTTCCGGCTGTTATGGTCGATTCTATGTATGGCATGTAATCATCTCCCAATTTCAACCATTTTCTTATTCGTGTATACTTTTTCCTGATTCGGATATACTACGGATATGAAATGGGTGGATTTGTCCAAAGATTAATTAATTTTATCCAGTTCAAAACGGCCTTGAAGCCGCATTTTTATTGAACTTTCAAGCCATACATGATATAATATCTTTGAACCATTTTTATATCTGTATGACCTTTTAGGAAACCATTGCAAGCTACGGTAAATAGCTTGCAATGGTTTTTCTTTCATTCGGTATTTTGTTTTTGATATAGGCAAACATAGTCGATGTTGCCTACTGTTTTATAAAAATGGTCATAGTCTTCTGTTATGCTTTTTAATATTGCCTCTCCTGGCATTGCTTCAAATATCTCTTTTGAAGCAATATGCAGTTCAACTTTTCCATCGCTTAAATCCCGGAGCCCTATAACTCCCTGGTCTTTTAATTCCGCTACCGCTATCTCAAACAGTGTTACTGCCTGTTCAAAAGTCATGTTATAACCCCTTTACACGCATTTTCTTATTGCTGGTTCTTCATAAAGAAAATCATATTCCCCATTTTTATTACATTTAACCTTGTCAATAAAATCTTTCAGCGATATCCCCAGCAATCCCCGAATTTGTGAATCAGGGCTTGCTGACTTTTTTAATGGAACAAATTCAATTTCTCCCCCTGGTATTTCTTTCATTGCTGTATCTCCCTTTGCAGTGCTTCTCTTTCTGCTTTTTCTGCAATTCCCAGCCAATATGAACTATTTTGGATGAGTGCATTATGCTTGCAGCAGTCAATAAAATTGAAAAGTGTTTCTGTTGACATGCGGGAAAAGTCTATGTGCTGGCTGTCTTCGTATCCGTTGGTAAATTCAACTAGGCTTGTATAGCTCATGAGTTTACCCCCTTCTTGACCCTGATTCCCCAGCATGGTACAATCAGAGCGACGTTATTTTTGTTGCTGCCTATTGTTGGCAGCTTTCTTTTTTATTGGTCGAAAAATTACTACCGCGCTCGGGAATGGAGCAGCGGCCTTTGCTCCGACAAACTTTAGTCTGCCGCGCACAAATCGGATCTCGCCTTTCATGCAATACTCGTGCCACCATTCTGTGTCGGTCCTCGCCGGTACAAGGCAAACCACCGTTGCGCCATATAGGCTTGACTCATACGCTTTCCGTATCCAGTCACTTATTCCCGGCACATATTCCGCGATATGATACCCGCGCTTTTTGCAAATCATTTTTTTGCAGTTTGGTTTGCAGGGATACTCTGCATTCCCGTAGGGAGGATTCATCCAACAGGTTCCTTCCCACTCCCAAACTTGGGTCAGTCCATCTTGTTCAGGGCTAAAATAGTTTTTGCATTTTGCATTTTCAGCTGTAGCGCAAACATCAATGTCAAAATTAAACTCTTGATTCAGCTTTTCATAAAATTCCTGGGGGGTTTCCCAATCTTGTCGCTCACTGCTGAAAAGCACGTCCGGGTTATTCAATTCCTTCCCTCCCATTCATAAATGGCATTATTTTTGTTGCTACTTTCTATCTCCGCAATCGCAGCAAATATTGGAAATGCTTGTCTCGGATCAACTGCGTTCCCTATTGCTCTAAGT
>JBDKUM010000419.1:0-15382 GCA_039679715.1 Phycisphaerales bacterium | reverse complement strand
CCATCAGTTTTAAGAAATGCTCTACGTTTCGGAGGAACAACACGATTTAATGATCGTAGTGGAATGGGACGATTCGGTATGGGACTTCCAAATTCAGCAGTAAGCCAATGTAGACGTTTGGAAGTTTATACGTGGCAAAAAAAAGGGGCTGTTTATTTTTGTTATTTGGATATAGATGAAATAATAAGCAGCAAAATGTTAGTTGTTCCTGAACCAGTACTTATATCTTTACCTAAAGAATATGAGTCTTTTTCGAACACAAGTACGGGAACTATAGTGGTATGGAAGAAATGCGATCGACTCGATTACAATGCTCGTGAGGACACTTTAACACGTGAACTTCCCAAAACTTTGGGACAAATATATCGATATTATCTTTCTCGCGGTAAGGAAATACATGTAAATGGCCGAAAGATAAAACCATTTGATCCACTTTATCTTATGCCTGAGGCCGAATTCAAAGGTGCCACTCAACATGGATCGTCAATCAAGTTCGACATAAAAATCCCGGGAGGAAATGGGCTAACTTCTCCTGTAATTGTAAAGTTTTCGCTTCTACCTGAGGAGTGGCAAAAATTAGGAAAGAGTAAATCTGAAAGACAGAAATTGGGAATTAATAAATCCACAGGATTTTCAATAATTCGGTCTGGACGAGAGATAGATTACGGGTACTTTGGATTGAGAGGTCGTCACTGGACAGACGCATGGTGGAGTTGTGAAATTACTTTTCATTCTGAACTTGATGAGTTATTTGGCGTTACCCATACAAAGCAACAGATAAAGTTAAGTGAACCAATAAGAACAACCATAGAAAAGGATATCAATGCCAATATTGCAACACTTGCTGATATCGTGGTAGCTCGTGGTAAGAAACAGCATAGTAAAGACACACGTATGGCTGAACAAATTGCAAAAGAACAAGAAAAATTTCTCAGAACTTCACCTGAGATTAGGGATAAGGATGAAAAGGATGTTGAAAAAGAATTACAACAATATGCTGAAGAAAAAGTAACTGATAATAAGTCCGCCAAAGAATTGATAACAGAAATTCGTGAGCAACCGTTTGTATTGGACTTTGAAGACCTCCCAGGGGCGCCATTTTATCGTGTGAGAACATTTGGGCAAACAACCGTTGTCAGTCTTAATCGCGCCCATTTGTTTTTTGAAAAGCTATATTCGCCCTTATGCGACTTAGAACCAGCAAGCAAAACCGCACTTGAATTGCTTCTTTTCACCCTTGCAAAAGCTGAAACATTGGCCGGTCGTGAAGGAAAAACATGGTATGAATCACAACGAGCTGAGTGGGGTCGAATCTTTACAGTTTATCTGATGGGTATCGAATCCATATCAGACCTTAAGCAAGAATAGTTTCTTTAATTTTTTAATTAAGTCTTACAGGCAGACCGGCTTTGTAAAGTTGGTCTGCCTTATTTATTTTAATTTATATACATAAATCATACTTGCAATACCTATAAAGTGCGCTAAAATGCTGCGTATGAATGAACTTCTTAATAAAATTATACCCGGTGATTGTATAGCAATACTGAATGAAGTTAAAGAACCTTTTGCAGATTTGATCTTTGCCGATCCACCTTTCAATATTGGCTATAAATACGATAAATACAACGACAAAAAAGAAAAAGAACATTATCTTGAGTGGACAAGAAAATGGATGGCTGCATGCTTTAATGTCCTAAAGCCAACCGGCTCATTCTACATCGCTATTGGAGACGATTACGCGGCACAAGTAAAATTGATAGCTGAAGATGAACTAAAATTAATTTGTCGAAATTGGATTATTTGGCATTATTCATTTGGTCAACAGACTAAAAATAAATTTGCTCGCTCACACACACATATCTTCTATTTTGTTAAAAATGAAAAAGATTTTACTTTTAACGATTATGTCATAAGGGTTCTTTCAGAAAGGCAAAAAATATATAACGATAAAAGGGCTAACCCAGACGGCAAAATGCCTGATGATGTCTGGGATGAATACCCAAGAATTTGTGGTACCTTTGATGAAAGAGAAGGCTGGCATCCATGCCAAATGCCGGAAAGTATACTTGCTCGGATAATACGAGCAAGTACAAAAGAAGAACATTGGGTTCTTGATCCTTTCAATGGATCCGGAACAACCACTGTAGTAGCACATAAATTATTGCGTAAATATACTGGCATTGATATTTCAAAAAAATATGTAGCAGAAGCTATTAAACGTATAAAAAATTCAAGCTTCGCAGTTGAAGGAGAAGGAATAGAATGGACTGAAAGTTTAAATAATGAATTAAAATGGTTTTATCACGAAAATAAAATTACCACGGATGACCTAATCAAAAGTGATGAACTGCTTAAAATTTTCACAATTAAATTTAACCATAGAGTTAAGAAGGTTTTCAGACCTGATGATATAGCTAAACAGTTGGAATATTTGCGTAAAACTGCAAAGTTAGGTCCATTAGGTTATAGTAGAAAACAAAATAATGAAAAAGAAGAACCATTATTTGAAAATGGGAGAAGCAAATAAAAAGACTCTATGCTGACACAAATTTTGGTAATTTGTTATTTTAAAATTTAAATTTGTTTAGGATTTCGAAATTCGCGTTTCGGATTTAAAAACAATTATTAGTGTGAACCATTGAAAAACAAATATATATATATTTTATACTTGGCGATGTCCGCCCTTTTGCTGTCACTTATCCAGCTTCCTTATAATCTTTCATTCCTCGCGTGGATCGCGTATGTACCCTTTGTTCTGGCGGCTTTATCCAATAGCAAAGCTAAATCGATCATTATATTTTCTTATCTTGTCTCAATCATATATTGGATGTTGAATCTTTACTGGCTTGTGCCGATTACTTTTGTCGGCTGGTTTGTTCTTTGTTTGTACCTTGCGGTATATTGGCCTGTAATCGCCATTTCACTGCGTTTTTGCAATTCCAAAAAAATTCCGTTTTGGTTCGCACTGCCCATTCTGATTGTAGGCGAAGAGACTCTCCGCGGCTTTCTTTTCGGCTGGAGATTTTTAGCACACAGCCAGTTCAGCAATATCTCCTTAATTCAAATCGCCGATACTTTTGGAACCTCAGGAATAAGTTTTATTATCGCAATGGTAAATGGTCTCATTTGTGATTTTATTCTTAATCGAAGAGAAATAATAAAATTACCAAGTGTCATTGCGAGCGGCTTGTCCGTCGTAGCTTTAGCGAAGACGGAAGCGAAGCAATCTCAATCATTAAAATTTATTACTGGTTTAACAATCACAGCATTAGCCCTAATCGGCTCACTTTTTTACGGCCATTACAGAATCAATCAAACTCCGCAGTTTACAATTCCCGGCCCAAATATTTCTATCGTGCAATCAAATATACCTGTTATCGCCGGCCAAGATACAGAACCATTCGAAACAATGTTTCTCAACCAGCTCGCTCTTAGCAGATATGCGTTTGTCGAATCGCAGCCTGCTTTGATTATCTGGCCTGAAACAATGGTTGAAACAGTACTGGCAAAAAATTATCTACGGCTTATAGGCGATGGTTACGCTTCGAAAGTTATCAACGCCGCGCTTTGTCGCCATGCGAATGAAGGAACTAATATTTTAGTCGGCGCCTTTTATGCAGATACCGAAATCGTCGCCAACCGTATAAAATTCAAAACCAAATACAATACCGCATTTTTGTATGAACCAAACGAGCAATATTCAACCCAGCATTACAACAAAATTTATCTCGTACCTTTCGGCGAATACATCCCGCTGAAAAAAACTTTCCCGTTTCTGTATAAATTTCTGCTTTCCATGACACCTTATGATTTCGATTACACACTCGACCCGGGAACTGAATATACAAATTTCAAAATTAACATCGGACAAAAACAATATACCTTTGCCGCTTCGATTTGTTATGAAGACTCTGTCCCGGCCATTTGCAAAAATCTTGTTTACGATTCCGGCTCCAAAAAAGCAGACTGGCTCGTCAACATCAGTAATGATGGCTGGTTCGTAAAAAAAATTCCCGCCGGCTGCAAAGTTACTTCAGAATTAAAACAGCACATGGCTATTTGTGTTTTCCGCGCGATTGAGAACAGGGTGCCCGTAGTCCGCTGCGCCAACACCGGCATAAGTTGTATGATAGATTCCCTCGGCAATATAAAGGATAATTATCTCGCTGGTACTTTAAACCAAAAAGCTTTCGAAAGAACCGCCCAATCAGGCTGGCTGACAGACAGCGTTAAAATAGATAAAAGAAGCGCCCCTTTCAGCAAATATCCGCCATTTCTCGCACTTACCTGTGCAATATGTTTGATTTTATCGGCTCTTATGTCGATATATACTTTTATAAGGAATAAAAAAATGAAAGTGGAAGACAAATGACAAAGAATATAATAACATTAACTGCATTAACCCTTTTATTTTCAGTTAATTATAGTTTTTCCGAAACAGATTCTGCTCTCGTTAAAGAAGCCAAAGCAATTATCGCCGCTGGTTTAAGAAGCACAGACGAAAGGATCCGCGCCAACGCTGTCGAAGCAGTTTCCGCAACCGGAGCACCAGAATTGATTGACGATGTCGAAGCTCTCCTTAATGATCCATCAATCGTCGTCAAGTTCGCTTCTGCAATGGCAATGGGTGATTTGAATTATCTCCCAAGTAAGCCAAAATTAAAGGAAATGACAAAGGATTCTAATATAAACATTGTTTTGGCAGCTAGTTATGCACTTTGCAAAATGGGCGAACAGCAATATTTCAAGGCTATCGATAGTAACGCACTAAATCGAAATCAGGATATCAGAGCCAACGCGGCGATGATACTTGGTAAATTAGGTAAAAAAGAATCTCTCCCAACTCTCTACAAGATTAAAGATAACGCCGACTCCTCGAATGCCGCTGCTTTTAACGCAACAGAAGCAATTGCCAGAATAGGTGATGAAAAAATTTACAAGAAAATCTGGACAATGCTCATAAGTGTTTATTCTGACGATAGATACATGGGTGCTTTTGCTATGGCAGCTTTCGGCGGAACACGGGGTGCAAACGCCCTTATTACCCTTCTCGATGATGAAATTCCGCAGGTCCGTCTTACCGCCGCCGGCCAGCTTGGGACTTTAGATGACCCCAGCGGTGAAATAGTTGTTAAAGAATACCTCACAGGCCCTGCACCGGAGAAAAAAGAAGATGCTGACAGGTGTAATGTCATTGCCGCTATGGCAATTGGACAAATTGGCGGTGATAAATTAAAAGAGTACCTTCCAAAAATGCTTAAAAGCGACAATCCTTACGTACAATTAGCCGCCGCAAAAAGCATATTATCCCAAAAGCGTTAGAAAACCGATATCACAAACCGCGGCTTACACATCAGTTTGCAAATCCTTTGACTCGGTATAAATATACCCATAGGGTAACTTGATAAATCAAGGTAAATGCTCAACATAAGCGTAAAAAAACCTTGACCTTAACGTTCAATATGCGTAAAATCTGGTCAAGCTTAGCTTAGCAACTGTCGATTTAGTTGATTAGTTTGTAAAATCGTTGTAATCAGCCTGTGAAACCAGCAGCGAAAGGAGTAAGATGAGTACTCTTACGAAAATCTTAATAGTTTTATTGTCATTATTATCTGTATTTCTTTGCAGTATGACTGTCATCTATGTCATGACAGCTACTAATTACAAACAAGCGTATGAATCCTTACAGACGGAATATGCTGGTTTGCAGGAAAAAAGTCAGACAAACGAACAGTTAGTTGTCGAAAAAACAAAGCAGATCGCAGATCTTTCAAACAAACTCGATTCGCAAATCGCTTCTCTTAAGGCTGATAAGGCCAAAATTGAACAGGATTTTGCAAGTGTTACACGCGAGAAAAATGAATTGGATGAGAAGGTAAAAACTCTCGCTACTGCCGCTTTGGGCTTCAAAGAAGAAGTCGGCAACATGCAGAGCAATCTTACTCAAACAAGAACCGAACTCGAACAGGCCAGAGCTGAAAGCATTAAGTTAAGCAAGAATCTTGATGAAATCACTCAAAACCTCGACGAGAAGATGGCTCAGCTTGAAGCTGCTAACAAAGAAAAGAAAAGACTTCTCGAGGAAAAATCCAAACTTGAAGGTCAGGTTTCAGGCAAACCTTCTGCCTTCGAACCTGTAACATCGACAGACACCGGCCCTGCCACAAGAGCGATCGAATCAGCAGCTCCAGTTTCTTTGCAGGGTAAAATCACAAACCTTCAGGGAAACCTCGCCACAATTTCAATCGGTTCTGCCGATGGTGTTGAAACGGGAATGGTTTTCCATGTAACACAGAACGACAATTTCATTTGTGATATTAAAGTTACTGATGTTGATGCGGAAGTCGCCGCAGGGACGCTTGAATTAGTTCAGCAGCAGCCCAGAATTGGCGATCTCGTTTCTACCACCTGGTAATTTAAATAAACTTTTATAGATAGGATATAAAATGAGCGCAGTACAAACTACCGGAAATATTAAACCGGCAAGCAATCTTTTCACTGCTTTGTTGGCATTGGCATGTTTAGTTGTTGCCGCAGCCGCCGCTCTCGTTACATATAAAACATACTTCGATTACGGCACGCTCTTCAAAATCGTAGATTATATTAGATAATGGAAGTCAAACAGAGTATATTGAGGTCTCTGTAATTTGAAAGGGATTTGACGTGTTTCTGGACCCACTCTTGGGCTGGTTTAGTATGGATATGGGAATCGACCTCGGTACCTGTAACACACTTGTTTGTGTACGTAACGAGGGTATTGTTCTCAACGAGCCAAGCGTTGTGGCTGTCCGTAAAGGAACCAACATCGTTCTGAGTAATGGAGAAGCTGTCGGACTGGTCGCAAGGGAAATGCTCGGAAAAACACCTGGCAGCATTTCTGCTATTCGTCCCATGAAAGACGGCGTTATCAGTGATTTCGAAATTACAGAAGCGATGCTTAGTTATTTCATCCGAAAAGTTCATGGCCGAAACAGCCGTTTGATCAAACCAAGAGTTGTTATCGCCGTTCCAAGTGGTATCACCGCAGTCGAAAGACGCGCTGTTATTGATAGCGCTGAAAGAGCCGGTGCAAGAAGAGTTTTCATCGTAAAAGAACCAATGGCTGCCGGTATCGGCGCAGGCCTGCCAATTACAGAACCTACCGCTTCGATGATTGTTGATATCGGAGGCGGTACTACTGAAGTCGCCATCATGTCTCTTGCAGACATCAGCACTTGCGAGTCCGTTAGAATCGGCGGCGACGATATGGACGAAGCCATCATAAATCACCTCAGGCGAACTTATAATCTTCTTATCGGTGAGCCTAGAGCTGAACAGGTTAAAATTCAGCTCGGTTCGGCTGCTCCCCTCGAAGAAGAATTAACTATGGAAATCGCAGGCAGAGATACAATTTCTGGACTGCCTCGTAAAATAGTCATTACCAGCGAAGAAATCCGCGAAGCTCTCAAAGAACCAATTGCTGGAATTATCGAAACTGTCACAAAAACTCTTGAAAAAGCCGAACCGGAACTTGCCGCTGATTTAATTGAAAATGGTCTGCATCTCGCAGGCGGCGGCTCACTGCTTAGAGGTATGGACAAAGTCCTCGCCAATGCCACTGGTTTAAAAGTTATTCGCGCCGACGAACCGCTTACTTGTGTTGCTCGCGGTACCAGCGTTTATCTTGAAAACCTGGAAATTTGGAAAGACACTATGGATCACAACGGCGGATGGGATTAATTGATAATTTAAGATTTTAAATTTAAAATTGAAAAAGATTATCTTAAACATTAATGATATCACAAATTTTAAAACAAGAGATTGCATTGTTGTTTTCATGCTGTGAAAGCCGCTTGATACTCCTTGTTCCTGCAAGAGCTTTGGGATGTGATAATTTAGAGGTAATCTTAAATTTTAAATATTAAATATTAAATTTTATAAATGGCACGGACGAAATTTAAACCCTCGAAACTTACGCTCTTCATAGGTTTTTTACTTACTGGAATTATTTTTCTGCTCCTGCCCCAAAACGTTACTTCAAAAGTCAATTTTGCTTTCATTGATATATTCGATTATTTTCTGAACATGGGCTCTGCCGCGCAAAAGCCACGCCCTAACGAATCCGGTGAAGTCGTTTCAAAAGAAGAATACCTGCGATTGCAAACCGCCTACGCGAATCTTGACCAGCAATATTTAGACCTCAAAAAACAATTCGACATTCTAAGCAAAGTAAGGCTGACCGAACCCGACCCATCAACCGGCCTCGTCGTTGCGAAAATTGTCAATCGTAAGGATCATCAGTTAATTATCAATCGTGGCTCGAAAGATGGCCTTGCGGCCGGCCAATACGTCCTCGGCGATAATGCCGTAATTGGCCTTATTGAACAGGTTGCAGACGACATTTCCAGCGTTTTGCTGATTACCAGTACAAACTGCAAATTGCCGATTAAAATTTCCGCTCCTGAAATCAAATCGTATTTCAACGGCACTATTCAAGGCAATGGGAAAACAGGCGCAAAAATTGGTAACATTCCGCAAAAATATAAAATCAAATCCGGAAGCAATGTCTACGCCGCCGAAAGATCAGGCCTGCTTGCTTCTTCACGTATAATCGGTAAAATTTCAAAATGCAAATTAGGCGCTAAAAGCGCCATCGTTTGGGATATCGAAGTTAAACCGATGTATGATTTTGAAAACATTACCTATGTCGCTATCGTCGTCATTAAAACTCCGGAGTTCAGATAATGAAATATATCTCTGTGATCTCTGTGTTCTCTGTGGCTATAAAAAAATATATCTCTGTGGCAATTTAAAGGATTGATATGAAATGGTTTAGATTTTCAATGCTGATTCTCGCCGCCACCATCATCGGTTCCAGCGATTTGATGAATGCCATTTCGGTTACTGATAGTTTTATAAAGCCCAATTTGCTTCTCATATTACTTGTTTATTTTGCAATAAGCTGCGAAACCTACGATGCCATTATCTGCTGTTTTTCAATCGGTTTGGCCGCCGATATCACCGGCACATTAATTGGCCCATATTTTTTAAGCTATGGAATCATCGGAACCGCTCTAAACTATATCCGCAAAATAATTATCCTCAAGAAAACAGGCCAGCAGGCTTTCGCGATTTTTATTACAGGCCTTGTTGTACAGCTTGTTGCGGTCATATTAATGAAGATGAAAATTTCTACCGTTACAAACGCCGGATTTTTCATTGTCTTTGCAACCAGCATGTATTCGGCTATTTTATGGTTCCTGCTCAAAATTCCCGTTGTAACTTTGGGCAAATGGCTCGGAGTAGGCGTCCACCGCTTCGGTGTAAGAATGGAAGAAAGAACGTAAAATTAATTTTGTAGGGGCGAACCTATGTGTTCGCCCAAAATATGTCCGAAAATCGTTTAAAAATTTTTGCTTCAATTTGTATTATAATAACAGGCATGCTTGTGTTTCGCCTTGCGCATATACAATTAAACCCAACCTCCGCCTGGCAGGGACAGCTTGAAAAAATTAAGATCAGCAAAAGTACGCAGCTCGCATCTCTTCGCGGCAGAATCCTCGACCGCAACGATAAACCATTGGCGGGAAATGAAGCATGCTTTACAGTTTGCATTGATTATAAACTTTCGCGACTGGCCGATGAACGCTTCTGGATTGCCCAATCACTGCGTAATACAACCGAAGAAGCAAGACAGAAAATAAAGGATACGTATCAAAAAGATTTCAACAGTTTAAACGATGCGGTTTTTAAACTAGCCGAATTTAAACAATGCACGCGTCAGGAAATTACGGATCAGATTAATTCTCAAATCAATGATCCCATTTGGAACTTGCGACTATACATCGCAGGCAAAAGAAAATTTCCAAATTCAAAATTCGCCGATGAAGTACCGGATATGAACGAACGCCTTCGTATCGCTTCAGAAGTTGACATAGCCGAAATGCACCAGCCTCAGCCTTTAATCAAACTTGAAACTGAAGATGAAGTCGTCGCCGCCCAACTCAAATTTATAAACATCGATGGGTTGCAGGTCCTTCCTTCAGATAAACGTATTTACCCATATAAAAACACCGCCAGCCAACTCATAGGCTGGGTTCGTCCCTGGAATCCGGACGACAATGAACCGAACGATTATTCACTTGGCGACATGACTGGCTTTAGCGGAATTGAATACATTTGTGAGCCGGTACTTCGCGGAAAATCCGGCAAAATCGTTTACGACATTGACGGCCGGATTGTAAGCACAACCGAAAGACAACTCGGCTCGGATGTAAAATTAACTATAGATATTGATTTGCAGCAGAAGATTGAAAATCTTTTAAACAATCCAAATCTCAATCCTAAATTCGGCAGCGCTATTGGCATTGTAGTCGTTGACGTAAAGTCTACAGATATTCTCGCAATGATTTCCGTTCCCGATTTTGATTTGAATACAGCCCGCCAGGACTACGGCAAACTTGTAAAAGAAAAAAACAAACCGCTGCTCAATCGAAACCTCGCCGAAATTTATCCGCCCGGCTCATCCGCGAAGCCTATAATATTGGCTATCGCAATGGCCGAAAAAAGAACATCTGCCAATGAAGTCATTTCATGCCCTTCACATGCCCCTCCGTCTGGCTGGCCAAGATGCTGGATTTTTAAAGATAAGAACTTGGGACATGATGAACAATGGGCCTACGAAGGCGGAAACAGACCTCGAAACGCCATAAAAGGAAGCTGCAATGTTTATTTTTCGCGATTGGGTGATAGAATTGAACCCAGAGTCATGCAGGAATGGCTTTTAAATTTTGGCTTTGGAAAAGATGCCCTGGCAACAACTCTTTCAGATAGAAATTTCGTGCAATCATCAGGTAACATCTCCAGCGTTAAACCGACTGCTGAATACCTTGGCCCGATTTACCCAGAAGAACGAAAATTCTTCGGAATTGGTCAGGGCAGTTTCCGCGCCAATCCCCTGCACGTCGCTAATGCTTATGCCGCGATAGCACGCGCTGGATATTTTCAAAAATCCAGAATTTTCACATCTGACCCCATCGACCCCGGCCATAGTCTCAATTTGAATGATGAAACTTTGAATACGATTTATGATGGCATGTATGCTGTCGTAAATGAAACTTACGGCACCGCCTCGGAACAATTTTCCGGCACTTCATTTTCATCAAGGGGAATAAAAGTTTACGGCAAAACAGGTTCCACAGAAAGACCATATCACGCATGGTTCGCAGGTTTCGCTAAAGATAGTTTTGAAAATGTAATTGCCTTTTCTGTGATTGTCGAAGGCGGCCAGCATGGCGGAAGCGACGCCGGCCCATTAGCGAGAGATATCGTCTCCGCTTGCGTCGAACAAGGCTACTTAAAATAATTTATTGAATGTTCAACATTCACTATTAAACATCTAACATTAATTTAAAAAGGAGAAAAATGAAAAATAAATTCGATTTAGAACAGAGATTATTGGAATATTCTGCAAGAATAATAAATGTTGTAGATTCTTTGCCGCTAACAAGAGTTGGTAATAACATAGCAGACCAGATTCTTCGCAGCGGAACTTCTCCTTATCCAAATCATGGTGAGGCACAGGCAGCGGAATCCCCGAAAGACTTCATTCACAAAATAAGAATATCACTCAAAGAATTGCGAGAAAGTTTCAGGTGGCTTAAATTAATTGCTTATATAAAGTTGATAAATAAACCAGAAAGACTTAATGAATTGATCAATGAAACTGAACAATTAATAAAAATATTTGTAAAAAGCATAAAAACAGTCCAAAGCAAAAAGTAATTCAATGTTGGACGTTCGATGTTGGAGCGTAGCGGAATGTTGGACGTTCTTAAAGCTTTAAATAGTTCATCGTTTGTTCGATGATTTCTTTCGCGACCGGTGCCGCAACCGCACCGCCGGTATAGCCTTTGCCCAGGCTTCTGTTTGGTTTGCGAATTGAAATTACAACAACTATCGCCGGTTCCTTATCCGGACAGCCCCCGATAAATGATGCAACATAATTTTGTTCATCGTATCCGCCCTTGCTTTTGTCTGCGATGTTTGCCGTTCCCGTTTTACCCCACACCGTTCGTCCTTCGACCGCTGCTTTTTTGCCAGTCCCTTCTTTGATAACATCCACAAGCGCTTTTTCGATAACCCATCTCGCCGTTTTTTCACTAATAATATAACCTGCCGTTTGCCCCGATCCCTGCAATCTTATTCTGTTGCCTTTGCCATTGACAACAGCTTTCACAAGGTGCAGCTTCACAGGCTTGCCGTGATTTGCCAGCACGCAAAAAGCGTTTGCCATCTGCAGCGAAGTCGTACAAATTTCATGGCCGAACGGAATGCGCGCCACACTGTATCCGCTCCAATATTTCAAAGGCCATACAAGCCCCGCGTCTTCGCCCGGCAAATCGATACCCGTTCTTCGCCCGAAACCAAAAAGTTTTACACCCTCGTACAATCTTTTCGCACCCATTCGCTGACCGATTTTAGCCATACCGATATTGCTCGAATGCTGGAGAATTTCTGAAATCGTAAGATTACCGTAGCCCTGACGATATTCGCCTATCGTTCCGAATCCGTGCCCGCTATAGCTCCCGTTTTCGCAAAAAATTACATCATTAGGCCTGATTGCTTTCGCCTCAATCGCCCATGCAGCTATAACTGGTTTGATAATACTCCCCGGCTCGAACGGATCGCAAAGAATATGATTCGCGAAATTATCCTTATTCGCGCCTTTCAAATTTGAAGGATCAAAATCAGGCAGCGATACATACGATAAAATTCCCCCGCTGCACGGATCAATAACCATCGCGACACCTGAATGTGCCTGGTATTCAATAACCTTCTTTTGAAGAGCCGTGCGTGTAATCTCCTGAATCGTTGAATCGATCGTCAGCACTACATCGCACCCATCCTGTGCGAAACCCGCAAAACTATTAAGCTTCACAGGTCTTCGCGCCGAGTCCGAATAAAACGAACCGCCGCCCGGGATCCCTTTCAAAACTTCGTCATATCCCAGCTCCAACCCGGCCAGTCCTTTGCCGTCAGTCCCTGTAAATCCCACAACATGCGCCGCTACCCGCCCCAGCGGATAATATCTTTTCCATTTGCTTTCGATTCCGACTCCGTCGATTTCACTTATCAGCTTGCGGTCTTCTTCGTTTAATTTTATATCTGATACTACCGGAGCATAACCTTCATTGCGTGATGTCAAAATCGCTTTGGTAATTTCATTCGAGCTTACACTAGTAATTTCCGAAATCACTTTCGCTGCTTGTTTAATTTCTACCGTCCGCGGTTCTGCGAAAATCACGTCTGTAACGTAACTTGCTGCAAGGATTCTTCCCCTGCAATCCAGAATTGCCCCTCTTTTAGGCTGTTGTGTGAAATTTGATTTTTGTGCTTTGAAGGAAATCTGCTGATAATATTCTTTTTGATAATTCTGAAGATAAAAGCAGCGAGCCGCAACCCCTATAAATCCCAGGCCCACCATCGAAAGCAGAATGAATGCTATTTTGTTACGCATATAAATTTATCACGCGCGATGCGTTATTCGGAATTCTCATTTTCTTCTTTTACTACTTTCGATACCGCCGTCGGGCTTATATAATTTTCCAATTGAAGCTGCTTTTGCCATAGCTGCTGTTTTAAGCGTATTGTTTTTACCTGGCTTGTTCTGAATTTATAAAATTCGCAATTTTCAGTTCGCCTTAAATACACCGCGGAAATTGATACCAGAAATACTATGACAATAACAAATATATAACGATATAATGTCAACTTATTGCTTTCCGCTTCTAATTTTTATTTGGCTGGCAATTTTATTTTCATCCCAACAACTAAATTGTCTGGATTAATATTTTTATTTAATTGTGCGATTTCATTAAACCGGTTCCCGTCGCCAAGATTCCTGGCCGCTATTTTCCAAAGAGTATCGTTCTCTTTTACTACATATTCCCTGTAAGTTTTTATATCTTTTTTCGTTACTTCCGCAGACTTTTCAACTTTCTTTTCTTCTGTTTTCACAGTTTCGCTTTTTTTATCAGTTGTTACTGCTTTTGTCGAGTCGATTTTTTCAAACATGCCCGAACTTACAAGCGCCTTTTCTTTTTCCGCTATAGATGGTATTACAAGCTTCTGACCGACCTGCAATTTATCAATCGATTTCATTGTGCCTTTGTTCGCTTCGTAAATCTTTTGAATATTTGCGTATTTACCGCCGGCTTTCTGTCCATAAAATTTCTGTGCGATCGATGCTAGACTATCCCCATCTGATACCTGGTAAATTTTCTCACCCGGTTTTGCCACAGGTTCTGATTTTTTTTCTTTTATCGCCGCTACTGCCGTTGCAGCCGCCGTTGTTGTCGCCGCCGCAGGAGGTGTTTGAACCGCCGCATTTACAGGTTCTGCAGTTTCTGGCTGTTGAGTGTTCGAACTCTTAACTACCTCGCTTGCCGCCGGAAGTATCGTTTGATAATTCGGATTTTGAGTTGTCGTATTGGTCTCTGTAACTGCTGTCGCCGCCGGAACAGACACTACTTTTCTGTTCAGCACCGCAGCCGCTTCCCTGCTCGTCCGATCTACTATCCCAGGCTCATCAGGCCTGTTGTAGTGATTAATATAGGTACCCGTTAATTCAGTTTTCTCTTTTTTATTGAGAAAATCCGGCAATCCATTAATCACAAAAGTAATCGCTACAATAAATACCAACGCTAAAAGCAATCCTATCTTTGCATCGGTTGTCATTGTCAAAACTCCTTTTTATCACATCCCCGTTTCAACGGGGCAATTATCAAATTATTAAATAAATTCCACTGTTCAGCGTCGCCAAAAAAATCTTCAATCTTAAAGTAACCTATAAAAATGTCATTGCGAGAAGTTTTTTGTGGTTTTTGATCACAAAAAACGACGAAGCAATCTCAGGTTTTAGAATTATTAGAGGCTGCCTTAAATATCAAATATCAAATCTTAAATCTTAAATCCGTTCCGCTATCCGTAATTTTGCGCTTCGCGATCGCGGATTTTCAATTTCTTCCGCTCGTTCTGCGACCACTGGTTTCTTGGTTATTATATTATAAACACCGGCCGCTTTGTTTTCTCTAAAATTATTTTTTACTATCCTGTCTTCCAGGCTGTGAAAGCTTATAATCGCCGCTCTTCCGCCCTGCTTCAGCAATTTTGGAATTGCTTCCAGAAATTTCTCAAGATTATCAAGCTCTTTATTCACCGCGATTCGCAGAGCCTGAAACGTTTTCGTCGCAGGATGAATTTTACTTTTTCGCGAATTCGGGTCAACCCCCAATGCACTGCAAATGATGTCCGACAATTGCCCGGTCGTCTTTATTTTTGCTCGCCGGCTGTATTCAACGATAGAACGGGCTATCTTCCTTGAAGCCCGTTCTTCACCATA
>JBDKUM010000418.1:0-1552 GCA_039679715.1 Phycisphaerales bacterium | reverse complement strand
CCCCCTTACCAAAACCTGGAGAATTAGAATTTTCATAACCAAAATCACTGTACCCAAATACACCCCATCCAAATCCGTTCCTTTCAGCTTGTATTTTTATGCTTTCTTTATTTTGTTTTTCATCTTCTATAAAAAAATCCACATAGCCGTTGATTGTCTTTTGTAATTCTATTTTTAAACGCGCTTGACTAGTTTTATTTATTACATCTGAAAAATCAGTATTCGCTTCTTGATAATCAACCGCGTATACTTCAATATTGATTGCCGTTTCTCTGCAATTCGTCAAAGGAACAATAATTCGCCTCTGATTGCTTGATTGGCTCACCCCGCTGAATTTCCCATTTACATAAACCTGGTAAAGTTTATTGTTCAATACTGATTCCCATTTTACTATTCCAAAGCCAGATGTTATCGGCAGGCCATTTCCGCTTATTCCGCCGGGAAGCACAAAAACTCTGACCTTATTGATTCCTTCGCTTAAAATCATTCTAACCCTGCTGTATAAAAATAATCTGATAAGAGCTGCTCGCTTGCGCACCGCTTTTGATAATTGGATCTGTTTCAAATTGTTCTATAAGCATATTACTGAATATCCTGCCATTCGGACATTTCAATGTATGCAGTTGCCCATCAATCAAAGCAGCTATCTCCGCTATTTTTCTTTGCAATTCGTTCTCATTTTGCGATCTCAATATACCCTTCTGTACAATTTTTCTGCCCCTTAAACCCAGGTCGATACAGATCTCACCATCAAGCCCCATCGCAGACCGCCTTAGTATTTCTCTTTTTGGGCTTTTAATTTCCAGCTCAAATTCTTCCTCATTGAACAATATATTATCTAAAACAGCTTTCATATTAATCTCTCAAAAGTCTAATGCTTGCTCCGCTTTGTGCAAAATCCGCAATACCATCGTCACCAAGGTCAATACTTACTCTGCATCTTTGCATCGCTTTTTCATAAAGCTGTTTGTAATACACGCTTTTTTTCCAGAAACCTTCTTTCGCATCATCATTCCTGCCCGCCAATGTTGCATAAATACCTGAAATAACCCCATAAACTGATACCTGCCTTAAAACCGATGTATCTAAAATATCATCAACACTATACTGGCCGTCCGAAATTCCAGGCCTTAATCCGAAATGTTGTGCAAGCTGCAAAAAAATTTCATTGCTTTGCGCCTGATATGTGCAAATTCTGTAAGTTAAGTTATTCGCATTCTTAACAGGAATTATTTCTGTCTGACCATTATTCCTCAAAACAGAAATCGTGACCTGACTGGCAGAATTAATTGAGGCAATTTCGTATAAACCATCAATAGACCCGTCTTCATTTCGTAGATACACAACCATTCCAGGTTCTATTTTACATTCTATGAAATTAACATCAGTCGCATTTAATTTAGATTCGCTTAACGATGCTCCGCTTCCGCTTGATACCTGTTGGCTTGCAAAATATAAATCTGAAAATAGATTGGGCTCAAGTCTTAAAATATCGATATCTTTTGAAAAATTATTAATTTTGTTGCCTCTATATAAAATGGTAAAAAAATTT
>JBDKUM010000417.1:0-4257 GCA_039679715.1 Phycisphaerales bacterium | reverse complement strand
AAGAGACAAGGAGCAAAATATTTTGAGTTTTATGTTGAAGAAAACTCGAAATAGAAAATTGTATAATATTCTAAGTGTTTACCTTATAGACTGGAGCATAGACAGCGTAAAGATAGAAGATTATGGTTTTAGGGGTCGTTGGTAATCAGAAGATGCAAAACGGATTTATAATCATTCCTGGGATCGCAAGAAGGCAATCGGAGGTTTATCAATGGAAGATGTATAGTAAAATCGTATGAAAATGACAGAGTATGTATTATTTAGTGAATGCTGAAAGGAATTGAAACAATGATGACAGGAGAAGTACGCAATAAAGTCGATAAAATATGGACGGACATGTGGGCTGGAGGTATTACCAATCCTTTAACAGTAATTGAGCAGCTTACTTATTTGATGTTCATCCGGTCACTGGATGAAAAAGAATTGGAAACCGAAAGCTTCGAAGCGCTTAGCGGCGAAGTGATGCCGAAAATTTTTCCCAAGGATGCCAATGGACAGGCGATGCGCTGGAGTAATTTTAAGAATAAGGACTCCCGAGATATTTATGAAATTGTCGGGGCGAAAGTGTTCCCTTTTATTAAGGCCATGAATGGCAAGAATAAGTCTGCTTTTTCCCGTTATATGCAGGATGCGATGTTTCTTATTCCAACCGCGCAAGTGCTGCAGAAGATTGTTACCGGCATGGATGAACTCTATGAGCATGACATCAAGGACCTGGATATGCAAGGCGATTTGTACGAGTATATGCTTGGTAAGCTGGCTACCGCAGGGCAAAATGGGCAGTTTAGAACGCCCAAACATATTCGCGATATGATGGTACGGCTGGTGAAACCTGCGCCTGATGATAAGGTGGCTGATCCGGCTTGCGGTACGGCTGGTTTTTTGGTTTCAGCAGCGGAATATATTAGAGCAACCTATGAAGCTCAAATGACCTCCGAGCAGTGGGAGCATTTTACCGGGGATATGTTCTCGGGCTATGATACCGACCGCACGATGCTGCGTATTTCAGCAATGAACCTGATGCTTCATTCCATTACGCAGCCTCATGTTGATTATGTGGACAGTGTCTCGAAAAATAATACCATTACATCCGAATATAACGTGATCCTGGCTAATCCGCCCTTTACCGGGACAGTCGATGCCGAGGGCATTCATGATAATTTAAAAGCTGTGTGCAATACCAAAAAGACCGAATTGCTATTTGTGGCTCTTTTTCTTAGAATGCTGAAAAAAGGTGGCCGTTGTGCCTGTATTGTGCCTGATGGAGTGCTGTTTGGCACGACTAAGGCCCATAAAGCGCTTCGCAAAGAATTGGTAGAAAACCATCAACTCCGGGCCGTCATTTCTATGCCTTCCGGCGTATTCAAGCCTTACGCCGGGGTTTCGACAGCCGTACTGGTGTTTACCAAAACAGGAGCGGGCGGGACGGATAAGGTATGGTTTTATGATATGAAGTCGGACGGTTTTTCCCTCGATGACAAGCGTACGGATTTAGGCAATGAAGGCGATATCCCGGATATTATTGCCCGATTTAATAATCTGGCAGGCGAGGTTGACCGCAAACCTACCGAGCAGAGTTTTCTTGTGGATAAAGAAGCGATTGCCAAGAATGAGTACGATTTATCGATTAACCGCTATAAAGAAATTGAATATGAGAAAATTGAATATGATCCGCCGGAAGTGATTATGACCCGCTTAGATGAACTAGGGTTTGAGATAGGCTCTAAGATGGAGGAACTGAGGGGGCTTATTGGTGAGTAAGTGGGAAAAGGTAAGGCTAGGGGATGTTTGTGAAATAGAACGAGGTGGCTCTCCTAGACCAATCGATAAATTTATTACGACCGATAAAGCAGGTGTTAATTGGATTAAAATCGGCGATACTTCCCCAGATTCTATGTATATTACAGGTACAAAAGAAAAAATAATTCCTGAAGGCATGAAGAAATCTCGCTATGTTCAGGCGGGAGATTTTCTATTGTCAAATTCAATGAGTTTTGGAAGGCCGTATATTTTGAAAATTAATGGTTGTATTCACGATGGATGGCTCGTTCTTCGCGATAAAATGAACTATTTTGAGAAGGAATATTTGTATTATGCGTTAAGTAGCAAAACTACGTATAGAAAATTTAAAATGCTTGCTGTTGGCGGTGTGGTAAATAATTTGAACTCCAGTATTGTAAAACAGGTTGAATTTCCTCTTTCTCCCCTTGAAGTGCAAAAGAAAATTGCCAAAACCCTTGATGCTGCATCGGAATTGATAGCACTTCGTAAAAAGCAGTTGGCAGAACTGGATCATTTGATTAAGGCTACTTTTTATGATATGTTTGGCGATCCTGTGGTTAATGAGAAGGGGTGGGAGGTTAAAAAATTGGGTAGTGTAGGCGAGCTGGCCAGAGGAATATCTAAGCATCGACCTAGAAATGCTCCTGAGCTATTGAACGGGAAATATCCACTTATTCAAACAGGTGATGTAGCTAATGCTGGGTTATATATTACGAGCTATAAGCAAACATATTCTGATTTGGGGTTAGAACAAAGCAAAATGTGGGAAAAAGGTACATTGTGTATAACCATTGCAGCAAACATTGCAAAAACAGCTATATTGAATTTTAATGCTTGTTTTCCAGATAGTATTGTAGGATTTAAACCTTATAAGTTAGCAAATGTATTTTTTATCAATATATGGTTTTCTTTTTTTCAAAAAATACTGGAAGAGCAAGCACCGGAATCAGCTCAAAAGAATATTAATTTAAGAATACTAAGCGATTTAGATATTATTATTCCTCCCCTTCATTTTCAAAACCGATTCGCCCAAATCGTTGCCAAAGTCGAAGAACAAAAAGCTCTTGTGCAAAAATCCATTGATGAAAGCCAGTATCTTTTCGATAGCCTAATGAGCCAGTATTTCGAGTAACTTGAGGTGACAAACATGTCTGCAAATTTTGCTTTTTTACAGGGACAAACTGAATATGAGTTGTTCGCGACTGCTGCCATCGAAGCTGAGAAGGTGCTCTCTACTTCACCTGCCATGGCGGCAGTGGGGGCCAGGAAGGCTTTGGAGCTTGCGGTAAAATGGGTGTATTCCGCCGACAACACGATTTCTATGCCCTATAAAGACAATTTGCAGTCTCTCATTCATGAGCCTACGTTCCGTTTTGCCTTGGATAGCAAAACCTGGGGCAAGCTGCCTTATATTATTAAACTGGGCAACCTAGCTGTTCATACGGAAAAGGCAGTCAGTCAAAATGATGCAGTTTTATCGCTGCGGGCACTGTTTGAGTTTATCCAGTGGCTGGACTATTGCTATGGTGCGAACTATGAAGAACGTTCTTTTGATGAAGCCGCCATACCAGAAGGTAAAACAGTCGTTGATGACAGTTCCATTAAGCAGAAAGATTCCGAAATTGAAAGTCTGCTGGCAAAAATAGCCGAAATGAGCAGTGCACTTACCGCGCAAAAAGAACAGCATAAAGAAGAACGGGAATTTAATCCTGAGGATATATCCGAGTTTCAAACCCGTAAGCGCTATATTGATGTTGACTTAAAGCTATTAGGCTGGCTATTCGGCGATGATGTCAAAGAGGAAGTAGAACTTGTCGGTATGCCCAATAACGAAGGGAAAGGTTTTGCCGATTATGTCCTATACGGCAAAGACGGCTTGCCGCTGGCGCTTATTGAAGCGAAGCGAACTGCCAAAGATCCTAAAATCGGTACGCATCAAGCTAAGCTGTATGCCGATTGCCTGGAACGGATGACAGGCAGGCGGCCGATAATGTTTACGACAAACGGTTTTGAATGGTACCTATGGGATGATTGTACTTCACCGCAGCGAAGAGTCAGCGGCGCATTTTCCAAGGGCGATCTGGAAAAGCTCATAAACCGCAAAAGTCAGCGTAAAAATTTAAATGAAATCAAAATTCAAGACAGCATTACGGACCGTTATTATCAAAAAGAAGCCATTCGTGCCGTTTGCGAAAATATTACAATCGGACACAGAAAATCGCTCCTGGTGATGGCAACCGGTACAGGAAAAACCAGAACTTCCTCCAGCCTTACCGATGTACTGTCGCGAGGTGGGTATATTACCAATACGCTGTTTCTGGCCGACAGAACAGCTCTTGTCAAACAGGCCAAGGATGACTATAAAACCTATTTACCGGACATGTCCCTATGCAATCTTTTAAACGGTAAGGACGATAAAAATGCCCGCATCGTTTTTTCCACGTATCCGACTATGCTGAATTCCATTGATACGGC
>JBDKUM010000416.1:0-4847 GCA_039679715.1 Phycisphaerales bacterium | reverse complement strand
GAATCAACTGGAGCAGACTGTATGATGCACCAACTGGCAGAGCATATTGGGGATATGATTTGAAAAACGACAAACCTGTCGGTCTTTGTGATTTCTGGCTCGCATCAGATTGCAGGTCGGTTGTGTTCTATATGATTGCAAGCGGCGCTGCGCCGGTCGAACTTTGGGACAAAATGAACAGGAGCAAAATAAGTGCCGACGGCCTGACTTTTTACGGGCCGGGCTATTGGTTCGGCGGTTTTTTTATGTCAGCGATAGACGCGATATTTCTTGACCCGCCTGACAGGGCTGAAATGGGCAGCGCAATCAGCGATTTTGCTTGGCATCAGATTCGTATAGCACAGCAGCGAAGGCTGCCTGTCTGGGGGTGGTCGAATTGCAATATCCCAGGCAAAGGGTATACCGAGGGTGGATATTTGCCCTGGTGGGTCGTAACGCCACACGCATCGGCGCTGGCGATAGAATATTATCCACGGCACGTCATTAAAAATCTGCACAGGCTCGACAAAATGGGTTTGCGGCAGCCTTTACCCGCCGGCGGAAATTACGGTTTTCGCGATTCCGTCGATTTGAAGGCCGGGAAAGTTGACGACAGGTATCTGTCGCTCGACCAGGCGATGCTGTTTTTGTCGATCACCAATTATCTTGAAAACGAAATGGTGCGCAAACACTTTGCCAATGATATGTTCGTGCGTAAAGGCTTCGAACTGCTCGGAACACGCCTTGCGCAGGACGCGAATCTTTTAGATAAATGGACAGAACGTGATGTGTCAGAACCGCAGAGATTGACGCCGCCCGTGAACTTTGAGAACATTATATTGGATATGAAAAAATCGGACGCTATCGCTCTGAACACCAAAGTTGCCGGCGGCGGACAAATCGACGCGAAATTTACCGCAGATGGTTTGGTAATAGATTTTAATTCTACGGATGAAAGCGAACTCGACGTAATCATCACATTCCCGCAAGCGGATTTGAGAAATTTAATGTCTGTTGATATTACCGGCTTTACGCGAGCAAAAGCGACCTTCGGCGGAATCAGATTTTATCTGTACGACTCACAGGGGCAATCTTTGTACACATACACTGAAGATTTGCAATCCTCGCGAAAAACCGTGAGCATACCGGAATCCTCCATCTATGGAATACTTGCACAACCTGATGCTGTCGATAAACTTGTGATTAAATTATGGGCTAAACCCTGGTTTTATACAAACCAGAAAATAAACACAAAATCAGGAGGGCTTACAGTTGAAAAAATTATCTTCAAACAGAATTAAGGTCGTATTGGCCGCGATATTTTGCTTTACAGTCTGTGCATTTGCGAAAATACCTGCTGACTTCACAAACGACAAAACCGTCAACATTCAGGATTTGGCTGTTGTGTGTTACTATTGGCTTAACGACGTTACGCCTTTTGCCAATGGCGACGTAAACGGCAGCGGTGATGTAAATTTGCTTGATTTTACCGAGATTGCAAACCAATGGCTCTATATAGACTGCAATGCGATGACTGCGACTGCGTCGAGCCAGGAAGGTACTGACTACGACGCTCAAAACGCTATCGATAATAATTTTTTAACTCGCTGGTCGAGCAGTTTCTACGATGGCCAGTGGCTCATCATTGATGCGAAACAACGCAGACAATTACAAGGTCTGAAAATTTTCTGGGAAACGGCTTATGCGTCTGAATACTATGTAATGCTGTCGGAGGATAATATAAACTGGTTGACATTCTTCCACACAACAACAGGCGACGGCGAAGTGGATGACATCACTTTCACACCAACTTATGCACGTTACATTAAAATATACTGCATACATCGCGCGACAGAATGGGGAAATTCCATCTGGGAAATACAGCTCAAATCAGCCGACAGATGCTACAAAGCCAACTCCGGCAGTGTGATTGACAAACAAATCGAATTCCTGATAAGCCAGATGACGATTGCGGAAAAAATAGAATTAATTCACGGCGAAACCTCAATGGATTTACCTGCTATCGGCAGATTGGGAATCCCAAGCGTGCATATGTCTGATGGGCCTTTGGGCGTAAGAGACGGAACGGCGGCAACAGCATTCCCCGCAAGCATCGCAATATCCGCAAGCTGGGACGTCAATCTCGCAAATCAGGTCGGCAAAGCAATAGCTGTGGAATTACGAAACAAAGGCAAAAATGTAATCCTCGCCCCCTGTATGAACATAGTCAGAGTCCCACACGGCGGAAGAAATTTTGAAACCTTTGGCGAAGACCCAAATCTTAACTCAAGAATGGCTGTCGCGTATATCAAAGGAGTGCAATCACAAAACGCCATCGCCTGCGCAAAACATTACGCCTGCAACAATCAGGAATATGAACGAGGTACTATTGATATTCTCGTTGACCGGCGAGCACTGCACGAAATTTATCTGCCTGCGTTTAAAGCATCTGTTACAGAAGCCGGCGTGTGGTCTGTTATGGCGGCATATAATCAGGTCAACGGTCATCACTGCACCGAAAACGAATATCTCTTGAAAACAGTATTAAAAGATGAGTGGGGTTTCAAAGGTTTTGTCGTTTCGGACTGGTGGTCGGTTCACAGCACAGTAAACACCGCAAATAACGGCCTTGATGTTGAAATGCCGTCTGGCGGCCTCTGGGATAACGGCCAATTATTAACAGCAATCAACAACGGTCAGGTCAGCGAAACTACGATCAATGATAAAGTTCGCAGAATTCTGCGTGCAATATACAAAAGCGGGATGACCGGCGAATGGAGCGGACAAAACGGGCAAACAGAAGAACACAACAAGCTTGCGCGTGATGTCGCAACCGCTGGAATCGTTCTGCTGAAAAACAAAAATTCAATATTGCCGTTAGACAGCAATGCCAACATTACCATCGCAGCTATCGGCCCAAATCTTTACAGAGCAAGAACCGGCGGCGGAGGCAGTTCACAGGTTACGCCATACTATTCCATCTCGCCATTACAGGGACTGCAAAATGCAGCAGGCTCAAATATCACAATCACTCGTTGTGCAGGTTCAATGTTAAGCGAAAATGATTTGCCGCCTATCGACCCGTCGCTTCTGTATGTGCAGGATATGAGCAGAAACGGAATGAACGCAGAGTATTTCAACAATACAAACCTTGAAGGAACTGCTGTTTTGACACGCGTGGATACAAGTGTGGATTTTGACTGGTCTGACGGTTCGCCTGCAGCCGGCATAAATGCCGATTACTTCAGTGCAAGATGGCGAGGAAAACTTGTCGTACCGACAACAGGCACATATAAATTGGCGATGACAACCGATGACGGCTTCAGATTATATCTCAACGGTACACTGCTAATCAGTGACTGGTCAAACCATAGTGCAAGAAGCACATCGACAAACATCCTGCTGAACGCCGGCCAACAATACAGCCTGACAATCGAATATTATGAAAACGGTGGCGCGGCTATTGCGCAGCTTTCCTGTTTCAGGCCGGATGCTCTGTTAAGCGAAGCTGTCGACAAAGCTGCCGATGCCGACGCGGCAATTCTTTTTATGGGCCTTTCAAATAATCTTGAAGGAGAAGGCAGCGACAAAGCGTCTATGAGTCTGCCCGCCGAGCAAATACAGTTAATTCAATCAGTTGCGGCGGTTAATCCAAATACTGTTGTTGTAATGTTTAGCGGCCCGCAGGTTGATATGAACGATTGGCTCGGCAATGTGTCTGCTGTAATGCAGGCGTGGTATCCCGGCCAGGAATGTGGTAATGCCGTTGCGAACATTCTCTTCGGCAAAGAAAATCCATCCGGCAAATTGCCCGTTACATTTATAAAAAGATGGGCCGACAGTCCCTGCTATTCGAATTATCCCGGCAATGTTTACACCGAAGGCATTTTCGTTGGCTATCGTTATTACGACCACGCCAATGTCGAACCGCTGCTGCCGTTTGGTTTCGGTTTATCGTACACAACTTTCGCTTACAGTAATCTGTCCATAGATACAAATTCATTGACGTCAAATGGAACTTTCAGCGTTTCATTAAATGTCCAAAACACAGGACAACGCGCCGGCAGCGAAATTGTACAGCTTTATATCGCCGATACTGTTTGTTCCGTGCCAAGACCGCCCAGAGAGCTAAAGGCTTTTGAAAAGATTTATTTGCAGCCTGGCGAAACCAAATCCGTAAAATTCACTCTCGATAAGGGTGCGTTATCATTTTATGATGCTGCCAACAGCAGATGGTACGCCGAACCGGGCGTATTCAGGGCCGATGTCGGCAGCAATTCAAGAGATATTCGGCTTTCCGGCAGCTTTGAATTATAAGTGTATGTCGTCAGCAAGAATGGCACAAAAGAAGCTCATTTCTAAGAGAGCTTTTTCGGCTCCGTTACGCTCATTCTACTATTAACTTTTTTCCTTTCAACCATTGTTTTATGCTTTAACTCGGCTCGGCGTTTTAATATCTCTTCACGCCTTCCATAATACACATCATCAGGTGTGACATTTTTGATTGCCTCATGATACCGCTGCGAATTATACCAATTCACAAATTTACCAATCTCTTTTTCAAGTTCATCAGGCATCTGCCATACATTTAAACATATATGCTCTTTCATCGATCTGTGATAACGCTCAATCTTGCCGTTGGTTTGCGGATGATATGGCGATGCAAATATATGTCCGATACCTTTTTCTTCCAGATAATCACCAAATTCTTTAGATACTAATGATGAACCATTATCACTGAGCAATTTGGTTCTGTCATTTAAGGGCACATTATGCATACCGGTAAATTCGCAGGCCAGTTCAACAACATCGCTGAAATCGCCGGCCTTCATCGCAGGTCTTAACTGCCAGGCAAGAAGCGCTACTCA
>JBDKUM010000415.1:0-3712 GCA_039679715.1 Phycisphaerales bacterium | reverse complement strand
TAAAACGCGTAATCTTTGAATGACCTGTCAGGGTCT
Organism: Phycisphaerales bacterium; assembly: GCA_039679715.1. GTDB lineage: Bacteria > Planctomycetota > Phycisphaerae > Sedimentisphaerales > UBA12454 > UBA12454. The sequence continues at coordinate 3,676 of JBDKUM010000415.1, read as the reverse complement.
TCCAAAAGCGTTCCATATGTGGTTACAGGCGCAGGTCCCGTCAAATCGGTTACTTTCGATTCGGCATTAGTTGCACGATGATACAACAGCGAAGAACCGAACAGGAAAACATGATCCCGGAAAATCCTTTTTGTATAATAAGCGTCAAAACCGCCGTAATCAGAGTTATAATATTCTCTCTTGCGCGATCTTGGCGATAAATTATTATTTACTCTGAATGTATCTTCTCTAAAATCGTAATGCACATAATAAGTAATAACGTCCAGCCTGCCGTCCTCATCTATATCACCATGTTTGAAATTCAAACTAAACGTCATCGGGTCGCGAGTCTGCACTTGTGAACGGTTATATTGCGAATATGTATAAGGATATTCGTAATGTGTTCGGCTGGTGTGCAGCATCAAATCGTCTGTTAAATCATATTTAACATCGAATATCGCAAGCTGCCTGTCCTGATCCTGCGGGTAGATATGTGCTCTTCCGTCTCTGCCCTTGTCAGGGTCGAAACCATTATGGGTTTCAAGATATTTAAAAAATACTGACAGTTTATCGATGCTGTAATGTGTAGAACCTGAATAAGTATCGAATGTCGAAGCTGTACCCATTATTTCTTTTGCATGCTTTTTGGTTGTGATGTTAATAATGCCTGCTTGCGCGTTTGCACCATAAAGAACAGAGCCCGGCCCGATCATGACTTCAATTTTTTCCATTTGTTCAATCGGGACCATATCATCAATGAGGAAATTGCCGTAAACAAAATCTCGAATAGGCACGCCATCAATAATTAAAAGAATATTATTATTATATCTGTTTTGAACCCCTCTGAACCAGATATTTGTATGGCCGCTGCGGTTAGGGACAAGCTGGGTACCCGGAATACGCAGCAGCAAATCCTGGATTGTTAAAACGCCTTCATTAAGGAGCTGTTCGCCAGAGAAAGAATAAACGGTGCCTGGAGCCTTTTCGATTTTTGTTGCGACCTTTGATGCTGTATAAACCTGGACATTCATCAATTCCTCAAGCGACATGTCCATTACGCCTTTTTCCTGCTTTGGAGTTTGATTTGAATCGGTTTGAGAAAATGAAATCCCCTGCGCTAACAACAAAATCATCGTTGCGTAAAAAACCTTTACCCTGTTAAACAAGTTGAATCCATTATTAATCATAAGTCCAACATTCGCTGTGAATTGGTAGTGATATCGACAAGAGAATATTGGTGATTAATCTAGATTTTATGTGTAAGTGATTTACACAAATAATTGTGCTAAGTTGTGCTTTAGGCCCGGAAATAATGGCCTTTTTAATACTGCTGTATGTGCTTAAGATTTGCTTTGAATATTGATTTTTTTTAGCTGACTCTTCTCTTAATTTTTGTCGCGACTGCAGCAAGAAGAATATGCCGTAAGCGGTCTAATGTAAGGCTTGAAAGGTATTCATCGGTAAAATCGAATTTGAATGAGCCTTTGAAATTTTTAATTTTAAATTCAACTTTGCTTCTGTCTAGTGAAGCTATTGAAATCGCAAGTCTTTCGTAAATTCTTTCGCTGTCCATGTTCTTCCTGCATATATGGTTCTTGACAATTTAATCATCGGAAATGTTTAACCTATGCTTTATCAACATTAAAAATTTTTTTGTCATTTTTCCACAGGTCTGATAATTTATGTAAGTTATTACTATTAATAAAAGATTATGAATATATCAGAATTTGATTATGATTTGCCGTCGGAGCTTATAGCACAAAGTCCCGCAAAAACGCGCAGTTCAAGCAAAATGCTTGTTTTAAACCGTTTTAATGATTCTATTATCGATAGCAGCTTTTCGCTTTTGGCAGAATACCTCAAGAAAACAGACTGCCTTGTTATCAATAATACAAAAGTAATCCCTGCACGTTTCTACGCTAAAAAGAGCACTGGGGCGGCGATTGAAGGGCTTTATTTATCACCAGAAAACGAGAGCTGGAAGGTAATGCTGAAAAATTCAGCAAAGATAAAAGAGGGACAGGTAATTTATCTTCTGGACAGAGATAAAGAAGAATTCTGCCCTGCCGTTCTGGAAAAAAAGCTTGCCGAAGGTCAATGTATTATAAGACCACAAAGTCCGCTTGCGACAGAGCAGCTTTTGGAAACCATTGGTTTTACTCCACTTCCTCCGTACATTAAAAGACCAGAGCCGCTATTAAAGCATAAAGAAGATCACGAGCGATATCAGACAGTTTACGCAAAAACCAATGGAGCAGTTGCGGCACCAACGGCCGGGCTTCATTTTACCCCTGAAATCCTCAAAAATATCAAAGAAATGGGGGTAGCTATTGCGGAAGTTACTTTGCACGTCGGAGCAGGTACTTTTTTACCGATAAAAACGGAAACGCTGGAAGAGCACAAGATTCATTCAGAAGAATATGCGGTTGATGAAACTAACGCTTCTATAATAAATAATACCATCAACGCCGGGGGAAGGATAATTGCAGTTGGGACAACGGCAGTTCGCACTCTTGAAACAATCGCCGGAATCACGGGTAAAAGACAGATCATTCCTTCAAAAGGCTTAACAAATCTGTTCATATTGCCGGGGTTTGAATTCAAGATAACCGATGCTATGATTACCAATTTTCATCTGCCGAAATCGACGTTATTGGCTTTGGTATCAGCTTTTGCGGGCAGGGAAAACATCCTGAAAGCCTACAAACACGCTGTGGAGCAGAAATATCGCTTTTTCTCTTATGGCGACTGCATGCTGATTGTGTAATATTCTGTTGCCTGTTGCCTAAGCTGCCGATATAATTATTGGCTTGTAAATTTTTTGAGTTTTTAGTTTTAGGGTTTGTAAAAAATGATTTTAACACAGATTCTTGAACCGACATGTGTAAAGGTGCCGCTGGAAGGCGCAAATAAACAGTCAGTAATAAAAGAACTTGTAGACCTTCTCGACGCAAGCAATTTGCTTGTAAATAAAGAACAGGTTTATCAAGCAGTTATAACACGCGAAAGCACGAAAAGTACAGGCATCGGTTTCGGTATCGCAATCCCGCACGGCAAATGCTCCGGCGTAAAAGAATTAGTAATGGCAATCGGTATTTCACATAAAGGCATCGATTTCCAGAGCATAGACAATAAGCCGGTGTATATCGTAGTTTTGCTGGCATCGCCGATAGACCGGACAGGCCCGCATATACAGGCATTGGCCCGAATCAGCAGATTGATGCTGGATGAAGATTTTAAAAATAAACTTCAAATCGCACAATCTGCCGATGAGCTTTATAAATTAATCAGCGAAAAAGAATCTGAATAATTCAACTATCGGGATCCATCAAATTAATAACCTGCACATTGCCGTTCAGTCAGCAGGTGCATTCGTCAATCGGGTTTCCGCAGGTTGAACAAACTTCCTCGCAGGTACATTTTTCATTAGGTTTATTGCATCCGCTGCAAAGCCCCTGTTCCAGTTCTCTTCCGCAATCACAAATAGCATTTTCAGGAGACATCTTTTACCCTTTCGATAAAACAAAATTATTTTGAGATTCTACCGATTAATAAAAAGCGAGTAATCAGGCAGATGCCTTTTTTGTCTATAAGGGAAGAATTTGTACCCCCTCTGAATTTTATTTCGAGGCATAAAATTCCCTAAAAATTCGGGGGTCTCCGCTGCGCTAAAAAGCTCCGCTTTGACCATTTTTTG
>JBDKUM010000414.1:0-2420 GCA_039679715.1 Phycisphaerales bacterium | reverse complement strand
CAGCTTCGGGAGCAATATCTCCAACTTCTAATCATCCAATTAAAAAATGATTCGACTACGGCAGCAAAGAAAATATCGTAACTTTGCAGCGTTCACAGATAAACCAACAAACAATACAATGGATTATTCAGCTTTGGCAAGGTCATATAATACACTAAGTTATCCCAATCAGCTTAGAGATCTTGTTGCTGCATTTTTCCGGACTGACAGGTATGATAATCTAGGCAAATATGAGCTTGCGAAGACCATTAATAATGCGATATTGAAGCATTATGAAGGAGAGCAGATTTTTAAGTACAGACTTGCCAAAGAATTCAAAAATAAAAATTACGTCGCGGCTTTCGAGGTAAAGGCAAAGAGCAGCAGAACTGACTTCCTTGTGATAAATGGCGACACGAAATCGTTCGAGGTTAAATCGAAAATTGATACGCTTAACAGGCTGGGCAAACAGGTAGGAGACTATGGGAATGTATTTGAATATAACACGGTTGTTATCGACAAAATCCATCTGAACAATGTAATTCAGATAATCCCTGAATACTACGGGATATGGTATTTTGAAGGGGCAAAAAAGATCGTCTGCCGGGAACCTCGGTATAGCCCTGGGATAAATCCGAAAGAACAGCTTGGGCTTTTCAATAAAAAAGAATTGCTAAAATCGTTTGGAGGTGCAGACAGGGCTGAAATACTGGCTTCATATAATTCCGCAGAAATTAATAAAGCACTAAAAACCACACTCAAAGGAAGATATTTTGACAGATGGAACTTTGTGCAAAACAACTGGAATAAAATACTCCCGATTGACTTGCAGTTCTTCTTTAATACAAATGTTAACCCTGAAATAATCTACGGGCTTTAAGCATTCGTTTGACGGATCGCTTCAGTCTGTATTTTAATTTGCATGCAATGCAGATAATGTTCCATCGCGATCCGCTTAAACTTTGCCTGACTTTTGCCGCTTTCATCACCTTCATTTATCCTTAGCAAAGTTGCATAGCCCGGGTTTTCCGGACCTACAAACGGAGGTATGTGAGCAAGCATACTCGTTGTCGCGGCAGAATTGATAACGTCAGGAACAATCGTATTTCTAAACTCATCCAAAGAGCCCTTTATTGATGCTTTATATCCAAAATACTGATTTTCGACGGCATCATAGTAAATAAACCCCGGGCTGATTGTACCCCCTGCCGACAGATCATCCTTTTTTATTCCGCCATAATCGCCGGTTGCATTCACCCCAAATATTCCCATATGGTCTACGTCGATGTGATTATTATCTGCTTCGATCACAACCTGACCGTGCTCAAGATTTACATTTTGAATTTCGTTATTTATCGCGCTGCGAAGTAATACTTTACAGCATTGAGCAAAGTCGTTAAGCGCTCAAGTAATTGGACGTAACGGAGGACTGGGATAAGGCGCCATCTTGTCCAAGTCGATTATGATATAATCGTCAGGCCGGACAATCTCCCTTACAACAGGAAAGTCGACAGCAAAAGAAGATGGGAAAAGCCGAAAAGCCAATCGATCGAAATTGCCGCTTAAGAGTTCAAATTGCCGTTGAATTGTGTCTGTTTCACCTGTTTTGAAAAGATAGGATGAAATTACCGGGATAGCTTTTGGATTTGAAGGAGAAAGACGATTTATGTATTCACATCTTCTTTCAAGGTTATTAATAACGCTGAACGAAAACAGGACGACTTCATCCTTGACAGCTCCTGATTGCTTAAGGTATAGAGGCAGATCAACGAAAACATGCGGAGCCTTTATCTCCTTTATCAACTCATTATGAATATCCTCAAAACTACGTTGCGCGTCGGCTTTCCGCGACCGGTCGTGCTCTTTAACAATTTCTAAAAGCGGGTACATATGTTCCCAAAAGTCGAAAGATTTCAGAACCAGAACTTCTTGCTGCCGGACTCTGAATGTTGGCATGTATATTAAGTTATTGTCCATAGGATACTTTTAACTGTTTCACGGTTTCGATAAATTCGTCTGTTGCTTCAAAGTTTTCATCAAAGTATGCTAACGAAGAAGTATACGTTTCAATGAATGAGTTGAACTCGTCGGCCAGCCATCGATATTTTAGAAAGATAGTCTCAGAATCTTGGCTACCGACAAGGTTGTCGCTTATGTTATGGCTATACCTTTCAAAAAAATACTCCTTATCTTCCACTTTAAAAATATGATTAAAAACGTTCAGATACTGAATTTCGCAACTGCTTTTAATAAGGGATGACGTAAATAATGATGAAAATTCATGAACTCCTTCGCTTGGATAAACTTCCAACTGTGTAAATAACAGTTGAAAAGTGTACAGTTTTTTAACTGAAAAGTGTACAGGCGGTCCGGATTAAAAGTAGCTAACTTTTGTTTGTTTTTTCATCAGGTTCAGATTTTTTTTTGATCCATTTTTGAGT
>JBDKUM010000413.1:0-11050 GCA_039679715.1 Phycisphaerales bacterium | reverse complement strand
TGACTTTTACAATTACTGTGGAAAAGCCCGATGCGATCACGACTGGTCCGAACCTGACACTAAACGAATCAGGGGGCTTTACAGGCGGACCACAATAGTAATATCTAATTTCCTGACATTAATATCAGAGGGGTTTAACAGCCTCTCTGATATTTTTTTGGGAGATATGGAAAAACGATGCGTATCCTAAAATCTGAATTATCAAAAGGATTTACACTTACTGAAATGATGGTTGCTATTGCTGTTATTTGCCTGGCAGCTATCGGCGTTTTAGATTATCAATATCATTCTGTAAGGCATTGCAGAATGGCCCAAACTCAACTCACAGCTTCAAGAACCGCTCAACTCCTTCTCGAAGACTGGAAGAGCATTGGCGGCTCGGAAGATTATAATCCCGCTATATTACAATTAGGTTTTAACCCTCTTGCGATGCCCTCGGGTTTTACAATGGGACATACTTTTGGCGGAATCTTAAATAATACAGTTTATAAAGTTACGATTAATGATGTGCCAATGTATCTGACCCTGGGGTATACGGATATTGCTCATGATGCAGTTTCCGGAACCACACTCAGAGAGATCACTGTTCTTGTTCGCTGGGAGATGGGCCAATCAATGGGTCGAGGGGGCAATTCTCTTTGTGATGCACCTGTTATCTTAACTACTTATGTTCGCCTGGATGGGTAATATCGTGATTAAAAACAAAAATTTGAAAATGCGCAGCGGTGTTACGCTTATGGAATTGATGATGTCTATGCTCATTTCGTCAATTCTATTGCTCATTGTCGGCGTGCTTATCGTAAGTTCCGCAAAAGGCTGGCAGCAGAATTACGATCTTGCCCATAAACCGATTCTTGAACAGGCAGCAGTTGCATCTCTGACTTTTGCAAGTGTAGGGAGGATGTCAAACCGTTCTGATTATATAGTTTATAATGGGACAGGTTCAACTTTTGTACCTGTCATCTCTGCGACGCCCGGCCAGGATACCGTTGTTTCAGGAAATGCAGTTGAATTCAGATATTGGGATGTAAATCTCGATACCACAGATTCTCAAAATTTAATGGATGTTTCAAAAACCGGCACTGCTTATGCTTTATTTTATCTTCATAATGGAAAATTAAAAGTTGATTATGGTCATTATCCTCCCGGCGGAGTTCCCGCAGGCGGCGGAAACAAAAATAATTCAAATATAAGAACAGTAACTCTGGCTGAAAATGCTTCCGCTGCGCCCGGTTGCGGCGCTTTTAGCCATACAATGGTTAGCGGAGCGGGAAAAGGATGTGTAAGAATTAATATAGTTCTTACAGATCCGAATGATAATAAAACAATCAGAATTTCAAATTCAGTTTTGTTAAGAAATAAATGGCCGCAATAAAATGAAACGCATGATAAAAAATAAAAGTGATAAAAGAGGTTCTGTGCTCGTGATGGTAGTCGTCGCACTGATGATCATGACAGCATTTGGTGTCGGAATGCTCGCGATTGCGTACGGAACACGTCAGCAAGCGATTAAGGAAAAAAATGAGAATGCCGCATTGCTCGCCGCTGAAGCTGGTTATGAAAAAGCTGTCTTCTGGATGAGCCAGCAGCAGGATATGCTTACTACACTGTATAACGGCTCTGCCGGAACTTCAGGAACTCTTAATTTCACGCAGGCAAGCTGTAATTATAACATCAGTTTTTATTCTTTCGTCAAAGCAAGACCTGTTTACAGGATAATATCCGTGGGTCATAGCGGACCTTTTGATAGAACAGTTAACACTCTTGTAATGCAGGCAATCAGCGGATGGGCTATGGGAAAATGCAGAATTCCAACTGGTGCTACTTCCACATCCGCTGTTAATTATGTAGACGGCGAAATCATCGATATGCCTTTACAGATTAACAAGCTAATCGAAGGCATGGACGAAAGGGATATTTATATCATTGGCGATCCCCAATTTTTACAGCCTGTTTCGATGGGTGAATCTCGATATACCACTGGCGGCGCGGATAAATACGCAGGCGTTATGAATCTTTTTCAGCAGGGAATTACTTTCAATCAGCCTGACAGCCGTGTTGTAGATGAGGATACTGTCCAAAGTAAAGTTAATCGCTTCCGCGACAGTACTGCTGCCGCTTACCGCTTTACTCCTGCCGTTTCGGGCGGAATGACAAATGCGCTTCCGGCTGTGCATCTGGAGTTTTTTGTCGATACGGACAATATCGGAAAAGTAAGAATCACAAACAACTGTACTGTCAAGGGTTTCAAACAGAACTACGATTCGAAAACTTATGATTTTAAAATTGTGCCTGGCAGCGATGGTTCGCGTTATCAAAGATATGATATCTATTCTTACCATGTAAGGCCTTCAGATGCGGACGCAACAGGCCAAAGAGTTATTCGTCAGATTGATCAAACTTATGTTACCCAATCTTTCGGCGGCGTTGAATCGACTCCCGGCGGACAGATATATATTGATGGCAATGTCATTATTGGAAGTGCCGGAGATTCGGATTTGCCGGGCAATAAAAATGTGGTAAAAGATAAAGTTACAGTCGTTGCAACAGGAAATATCTGGATTGCCAATAAAATCGAAGTCGACGGCGACCATAATGTGGATGGAAAACCTTCATCGAGTAATGCAAACGTTCTTGGCCTAATCTCGAAAGGTGTTATCAAAGTCGTTGATCCCGGCATGAGCAGAAATTCACCAACATATCAAAATCCATATCCAGGTCCTCCGACCAGCGTACCGTCAGATACTGTCTATGTACCTGTCGCTAATCGTCAAAGCAGTTCTTCAAATGTTTACGATCGCCTCTTGCCGCATGATATGGTTATAGAAGCTGCCTTGACTGTCGGCGGCGGCGGATGGGGAGCAGAAAATGTTAATCGCGGTTCTTACGGGGGACGAAGAGAATTCGTCAATGGACAGCAGGATAATCTAATCGTGCGAGGCGCTATCACTGAAGCATGCCGTGGCGTTGTCGGTGTTTCCGGCAGCGGCAGCGAAGATGGTTATCTTAAATATTATTACCTGGACAGCAGATTACTTGAAGGCGTTTTGCCGGGTGATTTCTGGCTTCAGGGTAAATACATTCCTGCGCCTGCAGGATGGCATGATTATCGGAACTAGTTCTGAATTAGCATATTTTTTTTCATTCCTTGACTTATTTTGTATATTTTAAAAAGGTGTTAATTTAGCTATTTTTTCCTGTCGATAATAATCCTATGAACTGGATAAAACAGCAGCAGAATAACATAACGAATACTTTTGCTAATTGGCAGAAAGTCTGGAAGTCCTGCCATAAACAGCAAATCTTCGGACTTGATATAGGCTCTTCAGCCATCAAGATAGTCCAACTTCGTAAAGATGAAAATGGTTTCGCTGTTACGGGCGCAGGTATTGCCTTTGTTAACGACCCAAAAGATGAAAACCACAAAGATACAAATTATTCAAAAGCGATTCGCCAGTGTTTACAATGGTCTGAAATAAAAAACAAATTCGCTGTTTGCGGCGTTAATGGCGAGGAAACCGCAGTTCGTAATTTTAATTTCCCGTCTCTTTTGCCTGACGAAGTTGAAGGCGCGGTTCAGCTTGAAGCAAAACAGGTTTGCCCCTTTAATACCGATGATGGTGTCATCGATTATCAGATAACTGAAGGTTCAGAAAAAGAAATCAAAGGTTTTCTGGTTGTCGCATCGAATAAAATTTTAAAAGAAAAAGCACGATTCATAAAAGAGTCGTCATTATCTAATGTACTTATGGATATCGACGGCCTTGCGCTTATGAATTGCATGCGTTATTGCCGGGGAGATGAAACCGGCACTTTCGCAATTTTAAATATAGGCTATGAATATACGAGCCTTGCGATTCTTGGTGAAGACAATTTACCTTTTATCAGAGATATAAACTTCGGCGGAAAAGAAATCATCGAACATGTTACGCTTGAAACGCAATTTAATTACGAAGTTATACAACAGGTATTAAGAGGCGGCGAAGATAAAGAGGGTGTTAAAGATAAAATTAATCAGAGCCTTGAATCGGCATGTCATAAATTAATCTCGAATATTACTGAAACACTGTATTATGACGCGGTTCACAGAAAATCTGAAATAGTTGACAAAATTTATCTTTGCGGCGGTTTTGCTCTCGTTGACGGCTTCCCTGATTTGCTTAAAGGCAAACTTCCGACAGAAACAGTGCTCTGGAATCCTTTCGACAAAATCCCCTGCGATTCATCACTTTCATGCGGCGGATTATTGCATAAAGACGGGCCTGCTTTCGCTGTAGCGGCAGGGCTTGCTATGAGGCAAATATAATGAACGCAAAAAAAATGCTTACTATCGATTTGCTCAAAGGACAAGGCATTCCTGAAAGGAGCAATCCGGATAAGATTGCTTTGACCGCGATTACTATAGTCGTACCATTCTTTATTGGCCTGACACTTTTAAACATCTATTCAAAAAATAGCGTTCTTCTTTCAATTCAAAGGCAGAATATTGAAAATTGTGAGAAGGGCATGAATAAGTTATCAGAGGCACAGAACTTATTAAATAGAAGCGAAAAAGAGAAAAAATATAGAGATGATTGCCTTGCCGAGGTCGCTAAAACAATAAACAAATCTTATCAATGGACGCCGGCACTTATTGAAATCGTAAAGCTGCTGCCGGATTCTGTTGTACTTTCAGGCGTTGACGTTAAACAGGGAACTATCAAAAAAACCGTTCCTTCAAAGCAGGGCGGTTCAGATATTGAAGTTACAATTCCCGTAACAAAATTGAAAATATGCGTTACTGAAAAATCATCCTTAAGCCGTTCACAAAACATTAGGGAATTTCAGGAGCAGCTTCGTTCTTCGGATTTCTTCAAGCCATTGCTTGATACAATTACCGTTTCTCAAGGAATAGATAACTATAAAGAAGTAAGCAATGTTACATATCAGATAGAATGTAACTTTAAACAGCAATCAAAATTATGAATAAAGCTCTAAAAAAAGATTTTAAATTGGCTATTTTTGTCTGGCTCGCAAGCGCCTTACTTGCGACGCTGGTTTATTTATTTGTTATCTCGCCTGAAATTAATCTTGAAAAGCAGATTGCCGCTCAATTTGTAGAAAAGCAGAAGGCTTTTACGACAATACTCAACAGCAATAGTAAAGACGCTCGTGCTAATTTGAATCAGCAGATGCTGCAATGGCAGGATGAAGTCGGACAATATGCAATCGGTATTGACGATCTTCCAAACCTTACATTCGACATCAGCAAAATTGCGAAAGATGTGAAAGTTGAATCTTTCAGCATATCCTCGCAGGATGTTTATTCGAATATAAAGAAACAGGAAGGCGCCTTTGTCAATGAAAAGCAATTGAAAGTTAATTTCAAGTCCGATTTTAATAAATTCGCCGCTTTTCTAAACGCTGTTGAAAGACACAGGCCTGTTGTTGTAGTTAATGAATTTTCAATCTCGAATACCGAACATGACCCCTCGTCAAGTCAGGTAAGCTTAATACTCTCGGTATATGTAAAAAAGAAGCAGGGCAGCTAATATGAATTTTAAAATAATTAAAGATAAATTTTTCCCCAGAAAAATGACAGCAGAGCAAAGCAGGAATAAAAAAATGATTATTCTTATGCCTGTTCTGATCCTTGTCTTTTTGTTCGTTATTACACGCGCTTTGAAACAGCCCGCTTCATGTTCCGCCAATGTTAATGTACCCGGCCAGTCATTGAACGACGCAAATTCACACGCGAAAATTAACTGGAAGATGCCGGAAGTTTATCCGTCGAATCTTCGCGATCCTATGCAGCCTTCTTCCAGTGTTGTTGCTGATGCCAACAGTGCAGCCGGAAATTTGATTGTAAAAGGGATAATTTTCAGCCATGACAGACCTGCCGCTGTTGTAGACAATAAAATTGTACATCAGGGCGATATTGTCTCTGGCATAACCATAAAAAAAATTAACAAAAAAAATATCGAGTTAGAAATGAATGGCAAGACCTGGACTCAGGAAGTTCAGGAATAAATACTAAAAGCTAAAAAGGAAAGGGTGCAGATATGAAGTGCTCTAAAATGGGATTTTTAATACTGCTTACCGGATTATTAGCAGGTTATACGTACGCTCTTGATGTTAACGACGTAAATTCGACAAAAAATGAAGTCCTTTCTGATCTTGCGCTGCGGATGCAGAAGCCTGTAAGTGTAGACTTCAGAAATACTCCAATCGAAGATGTATTACGAATCATGGCTGACCAGTCCAGCGTTGATATTATTAAAAGTCCTAAAGTCATAGGCAATGTTAACGCAACACTTACTAATATACCGCTTGATGAAGCTCTTAATAACATTCTCGCGACCAATGGCTGCGGTTATATCGCCAGCAACAATATGATTCGCGTTCTGCCTCTGGAAGATATGACAGAAATTTCAGAGCGTCTCATGAGCAGAATTTACAGAATAAATTATGCCAATATTACAGATGTCGAAGATGCTCTCAAAAAATTCATTTCACCTCGCGGCTCACTTTCTTCAAATATCGGAACAAGCAACATTATCGTTACCGATAGCGAAAGCAAAATTAAAGCAATAGATACCTTTATCGAAGAAGTTGACCGTATCACTCCGCAGATTGAAGTCGAAGCTAGAATTTATGATATGACCAGCAAAGACCTTTCCGATATAGGTGTCGAATGGCAGGCAGGATTGAATACTGATTTTGGAACCAAAGCCACAGATGTTACAAACATTGGTATTGACCCAACAGGATCAACTTCTCCGTTTACTACTGGTACATTCCTTGGCGCAACTGGCAAAACAGCAAACACAACCGGTGCTTTACGTTTTGGCTGGCTTAACTCTGGAATAGATTTAGATGTTTTAATCAGAGCACAGCAGCAAAATATCGAGGCTAAACTTTTGGCTAATCCGAGAATACTTGTTTTGGATAATGAAAAAGCGAATATTAAAATTATCCAGGAAATTCCATACCAGGAACTTACCGAAACTTCCGGCGGCGGAAGCATGGGCACTATCTCGTTCAGAGAAGTCGGTGTCGAACTTGAAGTTATTCCGCATCTTACACGCGAGAGCCTTATACGTTTACAGTTGATGCCGAAATTCAGCGTTCAGACAGGAACGGTAGATGTCGGATCAGAGGATAAGAGCTTTCCGCAGCCGGTCATTGATAAAAGAGAAGCACACACTACTTTATTGATTAAAGACGGCCAGACAGTTGTTCTTGGCGGCTTACGAAAGAAAGATGTCAGCAAACAGGTTAATAAAATTCCATTGCTTGGCGATTTACCTGTTGCCGGCTATGCGTTCAGGTTCGAAGGCGAAAGTACTATAACCAGTGAATTGGTGGTATTTGTTACGCCCAGGCTTATCGAAAAATCCGGACTTTCTGTATTAGAGCAAAAGCAATTTGAGATCACAGATTTTAACGGCCCTGAACCTTTCAAGACAAAAGCCGAAAAACCTAAAGTCGAAAAACCTAAAAAAGTCAAAGCATCAAAAAATAAAAAGTAATATAAAATTATTAACCCCGTCTTTTGGCGGGGTTTTTTAATATCAATCTTTTAATTTATGCTTTCGTCTTCTTCTTGCTTTTTGTTTTCTGATTTTCTCAATCCTTTTTGCTTCAGGGCTTTGGCTGCCAAGAGTCTTGCTTTCAATGATTTCACAAAGCTGCCTTCTTGCGTAATAACGATTTAAGCTTTGGCTTCTGCTTGTCTGTACTTTGACAGATAGGCTTGTGGGAATATGACGGAGATAAACGCAGGATGATGTTTTGTTCACTTTTTGTCCGCCTGCACCTCCGCTGCGAACAAACGATTCGGCTAAATCCTTTTCATACAGGCCGCAATCATTCATTCGCTTTTCAAGCTCTAATCTTTTCTGTTCTGTTATTCCAAAATTCAGCATATCTATTCTTGATAGTAGCCTTTGTCTTTCCACAATCAATTAAAAATTAACGAAAATTTTCATAGATTTAAACACTGTTTTTGAATGTTCTTTAAGGATTTTCCCTGTTTTGACCGTCTAAAAAGAGTATGAAGCGGGGTTTTTTCTTGGGGTTTGTTGAGCAACTTTCTAAAATACCAGCAATAAACGCGAAATGATTTGCTTCCAGGGATTGGTGTTCAATTCCAAAGGACTTGCTTTCGCAGGATGCTTTCATTTCTTTTGTTTTAAATTGGGGTATTTTTATGAAGAAGAAAATGGCAATTCTTTTGGGCCTAAGTCTGTTATTATCATTCACTTGTATAGCCAGGTCTGCCCAGAAAAATCAAATCAGAGTAATGAGTTTTAATGTCCGCGTAGACCTTGGCGGGGGATGGGGCAATCGATGCGATAAAGTTTGCGATATTATGAATGACCACAATCCAGACATCATCGGTGTTCAGGAGGCTTTAGCACACCAGATTTCCGAAATGCAGGCGCAATTGCCGAATTATGCAAATTATGCTGTTGGAAGAAATGATGGCAAAAGCGATGGCGAAAGCTGTGGAATATACTACAAAAAAGACCGTTTCACTTTGATGGAAAAAGGCACTTTCTGGTTTTCAGATACGCCAGACGAAGTTTCGCATGGTTGGGATACATGGCCGAGAATCTGCACATGGGTTCATTTGAAAGACAACAGTACCGGACAGGGTCTCTATGTTTATAATGTGCATTTGGCGGCATTTTTCTCACAGGGTGCCAGGCAGAAAAGCGTTCGTCTGCTGACAAAAAGAATTGCTGAAAGAGGTACGGACGATCCATTTATGGTCATCGGTGATTACAATATGAAATTGAATAATTCAGCAATGAAATATTTGCTCAACGAAGACGGCCAAACGCTTTATCCAAGAATGACAGACGCATGGTATTCAGTGCACAATGATTCAGGCCCGAGATGGGATCATATTAGTCTTTCGCCGGGTATCAAGGTATTATCTATCGAACTGGATGAAAGGAAAGCATCTGATCACGAAGCTTTGGTCGCGAATCTAGAGCTTCCGGCTCCGACAAATATCGCTGCTGAAACTGAGAATATTGAAATTCCAAAACCAGTTCAGAACTAAATAATTATCGACTGCAAGGGCAAACTATTTTGGTTTGCCCTTTTTTTTACCACCAGTAAAAACGCACAAGTTCTGAAATTTTGATATCGTTTTGCCGAACAGATTTTAATTTATCGTTGATATCAATATCCAAATCTATTTTCCTAAGCAGATTCAAATCCTTGTCGTATTTCAATAACTGACTGCCTGCAAGGACTATGATTCCGCCATCGGTGTTTGTTATAACCTGATTGTGGAACTCATTTTGAGCCATTGCATACCTTATCGGGCAATAATCAGCTAATCGGCCTGCCAGCGTATTATCACCCACACACCCCACACCGGGAGGCAATTCGACTGCATTGATATCATGCGGAATTCTCTGGCCTTGTGCGAAAACAAAATATGAAACAAATAATGTGATTGAAACTGTTATCGCAGGTGCAATCAACTTTTTCATGGCTTTGTCCTTTCAACATAAAAACATCCTGATTTTATGAAGTGCTAAGGAATTTACTGATAAGAGAGTTGCGAAATTTGCGTAAGTGTTTTACTTCAAAAGGATAAGTAAAGAGGTCCGATAAATACAATTTTAGTTAATTTTCTAATAAGCCTCCCATTATGTGACGATGAAGTAATAACAAGATAATTAAAAGGAATGTTAAATGATTATTGATAGAATCGCACGAACAGTTATGGAAAGCTTCGATAATAGTAAAATCATACTGGCAATCGTTGACCGCGAGGGCTGCTATGTTTCAAGTAAAATCGATTTGTTTGAAAAAGTTTTTGACGATCCGCAAATGATCGACGAGATGTGCAAAAAAATCGATGACGGCTGTGAACCTGCGATTACTCAAATGGGCAATTACTTAGCGGCAGGGGCTGCTATAGGCGAATTCGGTTATTCAATTCTGCTTGTTCCTGATTACACTCCAGATAAAGCGGCGGCTTATCATGATTTCGTTGAAATAGTATTGAGCCAAATAGGGATGCTCACGGAAAATCTTTTACCCGAATCGGGCAATTCAAGATTTGCTTATTGTTCAGATTCGCTGGCAGGAATACCGCTCAACTAAGTTTAAAGTTTAAAGTTAAAAAAACACTGTTTAAAATTTGCTCAAAATAGTCACGCAGATGTCAAATTGCGCCGCGCCAATGTCATTTTGATGTCATTTCTTGTCAAAAACACCTAAAAAAACAGGTCTAAATGAAAAACATTCCTTAAAAAACCTCATTTTTACTTCAAAAATACAGCTTTTTGCTCAAAAAATGGGAAAAGTTTCTCAAAAAATTCAAAATTTACTCGAAAAAACAAGTGATTGTCAGAATTCAAAAGTCGAGGAACAATGTTTGGAATTTGAATTAAAAAAGGTACCCGCTTTCCGCTGAAGGGTACAGGCACATATAAATTTCCGTCCACTTTGTGGACTAGAAATTTAATGAGCCAGTCCCCCATATTATACCATGTTTCGAGTCGGGAATCGAATGGAAACAGATACGAGCGATTGATTTTTGGAAATATTTTTTTATTAACTTGCGCGAAATTGAAAAAAGCGTGCAGGGTAGAGCGCTTAGCGTTTAGAAAAAAAGCAGGTGGGTTCAAGGCTTAATATGTCCTATTTTTCATTTCTAAAGATTAATTGCAATCGTTGGGGTTTTTGCTAAAATCTTTATTTTCTATTGGTTTTAAGGTTAACTTGTGAAATTTCAGGTATTTAAAGACGGTAAGATTGCGAAAGATTTTGTGCCCGTTGGCGTTACATTATTCGGGGCTGACAGGATACCATTTCGCAGTACAAAATATATAACCTGGCAGGATGGCATAATCGACTGCAAAGCACGCGGTTCGGAACCTGCGGGATTGAGCCTGCTTTGGCCCGTTGAAGGTTTTGGCAACGTGATGCTGTATACGACCAGATTGCCGGAGAGACAGCAGCCTTACAATCTGAATGTCGAAATTGTACGCGGTAAATTAATGGAAATCGCGACTAAAAGGGAAGATTGGGCGATCTTCGA
>JBDKUM010000412.1:0-2565 GCA_039679715.1 Phycisphaerales bacterium | reverse complement strand
CGCTGTTTTATCCAATTTCAAATTTGCGAAACTTATTATACCTTATCGCATGCACGTTCGTAAGATGGCAGCATTGATGGAGGAATATTCTTTAAACCGTTGCATCGTGTGGCATAGAATAAAGCCTTGTCCCGCAATTCAGTTATCTGCCTATTATGAATACATCATACTGGGATTTAAATATTGGGAAGAAGAACGGAAGGTGCGTACTCCTAAAGGAATCCAAAGTTTTGTCGGGATAACGCGTAAATTTTTCAGATATCTCGAAATGAACGGGCATTCCTTACCCAAAACGATAACGCTTAAATTGGTCAGTGGATTTCAGCTGTTTGTTGCGCCGCAGCATAAAGGCAGTATGGAACGTGTATTAAGCGCGCTTAAGAATCTGTGTGAATATATGCTGGGGTGTACAGACTGCATTGATTTTAGACCTGCATTAATGGCGCGACCGTCGCAGAGGAAAAAGCTGATGCCGGTATTTTCAACGCAAGAGGTTGTGGCGATTACAGAATCCGCAATGAAGTATTCCAGCTTGTCCAAGCGAGACACTGCTGTTTTTGCTATAGCGCAAAGTGTTGGCCTGCGTGCGATCGATATCGTAAACTTAAAATTAGTGAACATTAATTGGAACAGCCATGAAATCAGATTTTGTCAGCATAAAACCGGAGTGGAATTGGTACTGCCTTTGGAACCCGCAGTTGGAAACGCTATAGCGGACTATATTCTCAATGAACGTCCAAAAGCACAATCGGAATTTCTGTTTGTCAGAGCGCGATTTCCATACGGTGCAATGACCTCCAATGCGGTTGGTGATCGACTGAGATTGCATATGCGCAAGGCTGAGATGAACTACGCTCCGGGATGTCATAAGGGCTTTCATAGCTTTAGAAGATATGTGGCCACGCAAATGATTGATGGCGGAGTACCGATTGATACCGTAAAAGAAATATTAGGTCATACTCAAATTGACTCAATGAAACCATATGTCCGCATCAGTAAAAAGCGGCTACTTGTCTGCGCATTAGACCTTGACGGAATTGAAGTTACGCAGGAGGCACTTCTATGAGATATGACTTTACCGGAGCGTTCGCTCCATATATATGTGGTTTAATCGAACAAAAGCGGGCCTTCGGTTTCGATTATCTGGAAAGTGAGCGTATTTTGTATATGTTTGACCGATTTTGCCAAGAACAATACCCTAACGAGACACAGATAACGCAGCAGTTGGTTCTAAAATGGGCCGAATGCCGGGACTGTGAACGGAATCTGTTTCGACTCAACCGGGTTTCCGTTATTCGGGAGCTTGCCAGATATATGAACGGTATAGGCATTGCGGCTTATATTCTTCCAATGGCGCTGACGCGCAAAACCGAACGTCATATTCCGCACATTTATACCATGGATGAACTATCTGCCCTTTTTCGAGTGATTGACAAATGTCAACCATCAACCCGAACGCCAGCAAAGCACTTGGTTGTTTCCGTGATGTTCAGAATAATTTACTGCTGTGGATTAAGGCCAATTGAAGCTCGTCGCCTACGTCCGGAAGATGTTGATCTTAATACTGGCTGTGTAAAAATACTGGAATCTAAAGGTCATAAAGACCGCATCGTCATGCTTTCGGGCTCAATACTGGAATTGTGCCGCCGATATTCTAAAAAAGTTGGGTTGATCTATCCGGGAAGAAGATTCTTCTTCCCCAGTCCAAGCAGTCGCGGAGAGGGGATGTATTCCCAAGAGTGGATCATTCCCACCTTCAGGAAATTTTTGATTGAGGCCGGACTATATCGCCATTGCGCAGGGAACGAACCCAGACTTTATGATCTCCGCCATACATTTGCCACACATCGTTTGTATCAATGGATGAAGGAAGGACAGGATGTCAATGCCTGTCTTGCTTATCTCAGCGAGTATATGGGACACAAAAATCTATCTGACACCGCCTATTACATTCATCTGGTGCCTGAATTCTTTCCACAAATGTCAGATCTTCACCTTGAAGATTACGTAGAAATGATTCCGGAGGTAGAGCGATGCTGATGAAAGACGAACGCTTTTTCAAAACAATTAAAAATTTTCTTGAGATATATTTACTCAAACAAAAAAACTACAGCAAAAATACGCAAAAATCCTATCGGGAATCATTGAGTCTCCTGCTTCAATATTTTAAGGAAGAACTTGGCCTTGGGTATGCTCGGATAGGTTTCGATGATCTGACTTATACAAATGTCTGCGGCTTTTTGGATTGGCTCACAGTTTCGCGGGGATGCTCACCTCAAACTGTAAATCTGCGCTTGATGGCGATCCGCTCTTTTGCAAAATATTCAAGCATTGTCGATCCGGCAAAGATCTATTTCCAGGTCGAGTTAGCAAACGTACCCGTTAAAAAAGCCCACGGTAAGGTAGTGGAATTCATGAGCTTGCCAGCTCTCGAAGCATTATTTCTGCAACCTAATACTAAGAAGACAACAGGTTTTCGGGATTTTTGTTTTATGATTTTAATGTATGACGTTGCCGCACGGTGTCAGGAACTGTTGGATTTGCGGATTGGCGATTTGGAATTGC
>JBDKUM010000411.1:0-2095 GCA_039679715.1 Phycisphaerales bacterium | reverse complement strand
GAAGATGAAGTCTCCGCCATCCAGCATGCAATGAATCTAATGATTCGCGATGAGGCGGCATTTTATGCGGAATATCAAAACGACCCGATCGCAGAACAGACTGATGAACAAGTTTTAACCATCGAGCAGGTAATGGAGAAAACCAATGGTCGAAAAAAAGGAGATGTTCCGCTTTCTTGCCAATATCTTACGATGTTTATTGATGTGCATGATAAACTCCTGTTTTATACGGTATGCGCATGGGCAGAGGATTTCACCGGCTTTGTTGTAGATTATGGAACATATCCTGACCAGAGAAGGGCATCGTTTACACTTCGCAAAGCACAAATCAGTTTGCAGGATATTTACCGAGGCATGGAAAAAGAAGGAGCGATACAAGCGGGATTGGAAAAGCTGTGCAGTGATTATCTGAATAGAGACTGGAATCGCGGCACCGGAGTTATGAAGATTGATCGATGCCTGATTGATAGCGGTTATATGCCGGGCATTGTTGAAAATATCCGGCATAAAGTTGGTGGAACGATTATGGCAAGTAAAGGTGTTGGTATCAAAGCTGCCAATAAACCAATGTTAACATACAAAAGAAAGCCGGGAGAAAGACATGGCCATCACTGGTATATACCAAATATAAATAAAACCGGAGAATTTACTCATGTGGCAATTGATACAAATTATTGGAAGACATTTGTGCATGAGAGATTCTTCGTAGCTGCTGGCGATCACGGCAGTTTGACAATCTTCGGTAAAAGCAACCATCAGCACGAATTGTTTGCTCAGCACATAGCCGGTTCTGAATCTTGGGTACGAACCGAAGGGCATGGCAGAGTTGTTTATCAATGGTCACCTAAAGTTGGCGGTCTTGATAATCACTGGTTTGATTGCATGGTTGGCTGCACTGTAGCTGCATCGATGTGCGGATGTAGTTTGAGCGGGCATAATGTTAAAACTTTTGCGAAAAGAGAAAGAATAAAACTATCAGATATTCAGAAAAGGATAAAGGAATGATATCTAAACAAAAAGGATTTGAATGCCAGAAATGTGGCAGCAGGCAATTTCACGTAATTTATACTCGTCCGGCTCCAGATGGTAAATTAGTGCGTAGAAGAGAATGTGTAAAATGCGGCAGGCGATTTACCACTTGGGAAAAGAGATTAGGACAGTGAAAATACTTGTATTCAGTAAATACTTTGATTCTGTTTTTTACTAAATGTCGGGATTTGTCAACAACTCCCTACATTTAGTAAAATTACAAATTAACCATTTGGTGGTTGATTTTTAACCATTAGAGGGATGAATAAGGATTTTTGTGAGAAAACGCTGATTTTCACTATATTTTGCAGGGTTTGTAAGCAAATTTTCGGTTTTTATAGAAAAAATAAGTATTTTTCCTTATTTTCTCATTTTTATAAGTGTTTTTCTTGAAAATAGCCGATATATAAGTATATTTCTTAAGAAATAAGCATTTTTTTAGGAATAAAGCAGATGGTAACTACTTTTCCGAAAACAGATAATGTAAAATTGGCTGGATATGCCTTTCTTATCCGGCATTTCAATTTGCAGGTTTTGCCACACTGGCATATCTCCCAGGTGGGCGGTTCAACACATCAACAAATAATTGAATCAGATGGACGTGTTTGTGAAACATTTACAAATAAATACTGGCCAGGAGATATTTATCTCGAACATTTTGAATTTGCTCTAAAATATGATGGCATCAATCTTGAAATACTCTCTGAAGTTTTTGATAAGGTTAATATTAACGAACTGACTTCATGGATTATTTCAAAGCCGCAAAGTCAATATACTCGTCGAATTTGGTATCTTTATGAATGGATGAAAAACAAAAGGCTTGAGATTGAAGATCTTACAAGCGGCAACTACATTGATCTTCTCGACGAAGAAAAATATTATACTGCGCAAAATGAAACGAGCAGCCGTCATCATGTGCGCAACAATTTATTGGGAAACTTTAAATTCTGTCCTGTCATTCGAAAAACAGAAGTGCTCAACAAGTTTGAAGCATCTGATTTGAGTGATAAATGCCGTAAAATCTTAGCTAAGTACCCTGATGACTTTCTGAAACGCGCTTTGAGTT
>JBDKUM010000410.1:0-12247 GCA_039679715.1 Phycisphaerales bacterium | reverse complement strand
GGTCAACGATAAGGCCACTCAATGTTGTGCCACTCATAGACAATCCACCGCCTAAGCTAATAGCCGCAATGTCGCCAGTTGAACCGCGACCTAATAATTGAGATGCTGATAATGATAAATCAGTAGGCGCAGCACTTGACTCTGTTGCGTTTACCTTAACAGTATTCGCCGCCATGTTCGCCATTTGTGCATTTGGCAATGAGCCAGCATTGTAATTGGCTAGGTTACCATCAACCACAAAGCTAACATTATTTGACGCATAGTTATATGTTACGGCAATGCGCGTTTGTGTTCCGCCTAATACAGCCCATGCTTTGTCTTGTACTTCCTCTGTGTCTAAAACGGGAACATTCCACGTACCATCTGCGCGTAAAAAGTTTTCCGTACCACCACCAGATAAAGGTGTTAAACCAGCTTCAGTTGATGTAAATAACGGCAAAGTTACATCAGTTCCAGTCGATGATTCAAGTAACCGTGTAGATGCTGTGTATGTCAAGTTTGTTGGTACATTAACTTGTGCTCCAGCCTGAATCCCATCAAGTTTTGTTTCATCCGCCGTTGTAAATGATGCAGTAGTGTTTTGTAAAATAGATGAATATGCTTGAACATCAACACCGATTTCTAATCCAAGGTTATTACGCGCATCAGTTGCATTATTTGCACCAGTACCGCCGCTTATAATGTCAAGTGGGGTGTCAAGAGTGATGGAATCAACGCCAATTAAATTAACATTTACTAAATCAGTGTTTTGAATCGTGCCGCCTGCGATAAATACGTCATCATATTCCTGACCAGCCATTAACGAGCCGTTGTCGCCATCTTCTCTTTCGGGAAGCCAGCTAACACGTTTTAACATTTGCTTTGTTGTATCGCCTGCCATGTTATTTATCTCCGTTTGGAATGGTCACACTTAAACCACCTAATAATCCTAAATTACCCTTGCCTGTAAGTAAAGGATTATACGAAGGTGTGTAACCAGTAATGTTGTTTATAATGTTTTGTGCTCTGCCTGTCATGACATTTTCTCTTATTCCTCTTGCGCCCATTTCCATGCCTTTTCCTAAAACAAAACCAGCAGGTCCATTTACAACAGCATTTCCAATGCCAAACAATCGACTTGCGATTCCTCTTAATGATTCCATTGCAATACCTTCTTTTGCAATTTTTTTAATCATGTCTTTTTGTTCCGCGCTATAGCCACGCATACGATTTGGGTTATTTGCCAGTGTTCTAAAGCCTGATTTAATTGCATTTGCAGGTTGCTCTGACATTTCAGCGCGTGAAATAACCGACTCAATATCTCTTACTCTAGCTGACTGCGACCATAATTTACGACCTTCTTTAAGGGCATCAAACGCCTCTTTTCCACCTTCAATAGAGTTAGCGTCAACATTCTCAACCAATGACCGCAATTCGTCTTGGATTTTTACTAAATTTAATCCATCTGCTTTTAATTTTCCAAATTCATAAAAATTATCAATCTTTGTAGTCAATGCTTGGTCGATTGCTTGGAATCTATCCAACGTCATTGGCTGTCCACGCATAGCACTTTCAAGAATATCCAAAGCCTCACGCGCTGGGTCGTCTTTTGTTAATTGACTCGCAACTGCATCTTTTGGCTTAACTTTTGCTGTCACATTATTTAAAAAATTATCAACAGCTTGCGGAACGACTATACCACCTTTTTTCTCTGCGACCTTGTATTGAACATTTGCCAAGGCTCTTAATTCTTCAGATGTAACTGGTGTTCTGTTTGATTTAAAGGCAGTTTCAGGCGCGGCTAATGTTTTCAATGTTGTTTGAACTGCGCCTTGATTAGAACCTAAAGCCTGCGGCACTTTTGAAAGCGCACCCATAGGAGCAACTGCACCTGTGGCAATTTCACCACCAATGTCTTGTACTTTTTCAAGCGTTCCTCTTGGTTTTAAATATCCACCAGTAAGTTTGTCAATCCCACCTTTGACTTGTTCGGAATAAGATGGTGTTTGACCTAAATTAATTAAAAATTGACCAAGTGAATCTGCGCCTAATTTTTGTGCGCCTATGCCAGTACCCAATAAAGCCGCTTTTAACGGAGTTGCAGGAACATCAGCTAAACTAGCCAAACCAGTTGCAAAAGAGCGACCAGCGCGACCAACGGGGCGTACTACATTTTCCATTATTTTGTTTGGTTGCTCAACAGGTTGCGCCTCTTGCTTATATTTTAAGCGCAGTTTTTCTTTCAATGCCTGTAATTGTTCAGGAGTTTCTTGGCCTGTCAAAGATAAAACACGACCATCAGGAAGCTGTATTTGCCTGCCAGTTGGCTCTTGCAATGCAAAGTTTTGATCTTGCCCGTTGATTGTTAATTGCGCCTCATTTGAAGTCATTTGTGGCTCGTCAAATTTGCCTGTCCATTGTTGCGCAAATTGCTCGGCGGTCATATTGGGATTGCCAGCGTTTAAATTAATAGCTTGCTCACCGACTAAATCAACAGCACGCGCATCAGGATTTGATAATATACGCTTTGCACCACCCACGCCCTGTTGATGTGCTAAGTATAATTCGCCTTGCGTAGGTTCACGACCTAAAAACTGTCTTAATGCGTTTCTATTGTCCTCGGTAAATCTCATAACGGCTTGCTGTTCTTGTTGTGTATATTCAGGCGTGCCAAATGGTGCGGTTATTCCGTATTGTTTAGCCGTTGAGTCGATAAATTGATACAAACCCTTTGCGCTAGAATTAGGATTCCGCGCATAAGGATTGTTTGAACTTTCAATTTGTGCAAGGCGTGATAAATAATCTTGCATGATTACTCCGCTAAAAATTGGTCAAGTGTTAGTGTGCCAGACTGCGCTGACGGGACTTGCGCATTTAATGGCGCAATGTTTGATACTTGTGAAAAATCATACGGGTCTTTTCCGTACTCATTTCTTAATGTATCAATTTGTAATCGTTTTAAATCAGCACCACGGGCGTTAATTTGTTTAATTTCCTCTAATCTTTGGCGAACCAAATCAGGGTCGTTAATGTTTTGGAACAATTCATTCCACGCCCTTTGCGCGTCACCATCAGTTTGAACACCAGCGTTTAATCGCAATGAGTCGTTTCTTAATTTTTCCAATGATGATTGGAATGATGAAAGATTTGCGCTTTCCTCTGTTGAAATACCTAAATTATTTCTTGCTTTGTTAATGGCATTTGAAATTAAACCAAAGTCAAGTTTTCCTTGGTCGATTTGATTGATAAATTTATCTAAATTCTGCTGTGTACCTTCCGCAGTTGCTAAATCAGCAATAGCATCGTTTTGAATTTTTAATGCTGTTGTTGGTAGCGGTTTGCTAGGTTTTGTAACTTCGCCTGTTGTAGGGTCGTAATTAACGCCACCAGACAAACCAGTGCCAGACGCAAAAGGTAAAACAGATACAGGGTCAGCGTTAGGCATTAATGTTCTAATAAATTCATAGTTTTGCATTAAAGCCGTAGGACGAGATGGCGCATTAGCCTCTGCCTGCTGCTGTAATACTTTTAACAATGGGTCAACATCACCTGTCATTGTGCCGTATTCTGCAAATGTATCAAGAATAGGTTGAGCAGATGGATTGATTCCTTGAATATTTGCGCCTTTAATGCCACGGGCTAATTGACGAAGCGCGTCTTTTCTTTGTTGGTCTTGCGCTAATAATCTGTCTTGGATAGTGTTTTCTCGCTCTTGTTGGCGGTTATTTAAAAAATTACGGCTAAAGTTTTGAGGGTCTTGCGCTAAAATCTGCCATGTTAAATCATCGACCACAGGCAATGTTTGGCTTTGCGCATATTGTGAAAGCGCATCTTGAAATGGCTGTGATTGTGTAACCTGATTAAGTCTGTTTAAAAAATCCATTATCTCGCTCCGAAAAATCCGCCGTATCGTCCGCTATTCCAATTAATACCCGTTGATGGGTCTAAACCACCAGTTACTCCTAAGCCAGATAACCCACCGCCAAAAAGCCCTTTAAATCCACCGCCCAATGCGCCTGATAATGTCCCACCACTTGATGCAAAACCGCCCAAAGCTGAACCTGCAATCGTTCCAAGCGGCCCGAACGCCGAGCCAACAATCGGCGCGACTGAACCTAGCAATCCGCCTAATCCTGTGCCTGTTTTAACCGTTCTTTGTGGTGAGCCAAAGTTACCAAATTCTGTTTGGAATCCACTTAATGCGCCTTGCCCCGCAGATAATGCTGATAATGGTGCTTGGCGTGTAGCTTCGTCTAATCCACGTTCAAATGTTCCGATTCCCAATAGATTTTGCGCGTCTTGCTGTCTTAAATTCGATAATGTACCTAATGACGCATTAACCGCATTGTTGTAATTCTCTTGGCGGAATCTACCCACGTTATTTAATCTTTGTTGCTCAACATCACTTGCGCCCAAAATAGAGCGATTTGAACCCATTTGACCAGTTTTTGACAACGCCTGATTTAAAATACTGTTTTGACCCTGTGCCTCGCGGTTAATGTCATTAATCACATATTCATCAAACGGATTTTGCAACATCGCAACATCACGCGAAATGCTGTCTTGTGTCGGCGTTAAACCTTGGCGCAAAATTGAAAATGCGCGTTCCTCATCAGCCGTTGTCGGCAATGGGGTAAACATATCAACATTTAATTGACCATCGGGACGAATGATATTACCTGCATCGCCTAGCAATCCACGGTAAAGAGATTGATACTCTTGTGGTAAGGCATAAAAGCCAGTTGCAGGAATTGTTTGTTTTTTACTGAATAGTCCCATTACATCACCATGACCCTAAAGTTGATCTGCGCCATGACGGCGCGCCAGATACATTAACCAATACATAAAAGTAACTCCCGTCAAAGTTAAAATCACCAATGGCATCAGTGCTTGTAACATCACTAGAACCTGTTGGTATCTTATCAACTTTTCGTGAATTAATCACCTTATTTTTTACTAATTCAAACTCTTGCACGTCTGTTTTTCGCTCACGTTGAACGTGACGAATAAAATCAAGCGCATCGGGCAAAGTCGTAATAGGATAAGTAGGAAATAATTTCATTCTGGTGACCCCCGTTTTACTTCCTCAAACCATTCACCCATTGACCATGATTGATTCAAAGCAGAGCCTGTCCATGTGTAAACATTAAAACGCGCACTGATTTGTGATGTGATTCTCTCACCCGTAACACTAACAGGATAATCATCATCATATGTCGTAGAAACCGATTGCGGGAATTGATAACCCTTAATGTTAAAGTTTATATCATTGTCTTGTAATGAATCGGGAATAATCGCTTGAACAAAAGCGTTATTTTTACCGTAATATCTCATGTTTGATGATAAGGTAAACGGCAAAGCAGAGCCATCGTCATTTTTACCGTTTTCATGTTGATATAAATCACTTACATTTATTAATCGTGGGTTTTTAAGGCTAACTTTAGGGTATTCAGCGCATGTCCTATCTAATTCATGAATTGTCCAGTTAAAATCAAGGATATTTACTACCGCTACACGGTCACATTCGTTTGAATTTGCACTTGGATAGTGAAACCAAACCTCGTTAAATGCCTTGTTAAACCACGCAAAGCACTTGGATTTTTGCCCCCAATTAAGATTATTAAACACGTAATTTAAAACAGTTGACTGATTTTGCGTATTTGATGGGATTACCTCAACCGAACCGCCTCGATACATATAGAAATTACTTTGCCCCATCCAAAACGCCATACCCTTTACAGGCACACGTGCCATTGGCGCAATAATTCCAACAGATGAATCAATTTCGGTGACTTCCCAAATAAACGGCTGTCCAATATAGCGAAAGCGATATGTTTTTGTATCTGTGTAAATTAAATTATAATCTCCAACCGTACAATGGCTTAATAAACGACCTGCGCCCTCAATATCATCGCGGAATACTTGGTTTACAGATGATGAAGTCCAGTTTTCAATGTCGCCTTGGTCACTTCCTGTTATTCTATTCTCAACCCCACCCTCGCCAAAAACAATTAAAATGTTATTCGATATAAAGGCGTAATTTACCTCTGTGGGCGCGTTTGGAACAATAACTGGTGCAGTATCGGGTGAGCCATCCCACCGATACACAGGGCTTTGATTTCCTGCTGTAACAATGATTCGCTCGCCGTATCTATCACAAAACCAAATACGAGGCAATGCGCGTGCAGAATTAGACACCAAAGACGTGCCGTATAAACCAATGCCATAAAGTCCAGCACCATAACCTTGTAAAACGCCCTCGTTTAACGCGCCTTCGGGGATTTCCTTTGAATATACAGTCGATGCGCCGCCGCCACCAGTTACCGCGCTTGTAGGTTCGCCAATGGTCATGACTTCAAAGCTATTCAAGGCAACATTACGAA
This sequence comes from Phycisphaerales bacterium, assembly GCA_039679715.1. GTDB lineage: Bacteria > Planctomycetota > Phycisphaerae > Sedimentisphaerales > UBA12454 > UBA12454. The sequence continues at coordinate 5,885 of JBDKUM010000410.1, read as the reverse complement.
TAGTAAACTCTTTATTAATTTCCGCCGCTAAAATACCACCAAAATCAGTCGCCCCTGCGATTTTAACTCTGTCGCCGTCTAATTGACCATGCGCTGTATCATTCACGCGCACAAGTCCTGATGACCTGACTACGGATGAACCTCCGCCGCTTGCCGTCGATGTCGCGTTTACACCTACATTAATCGTAAAGTTTCCCGTACCCACAGAACGTACAATCGCATCGCCATTTAATGCGCCTGCCGACAATCCTGCAAATCCAGTTGCACCTGATAAATAAACTGTATCACCCGCTTTAAAACGATTTGCACTAGCATCGGTTACAGTGACGATTGGGCTTCCGTTTGTCGCAGATAATGGGTTACTGCCCAATGTATCATAGTGCGTATCAAGGCTGTTTGACACAGGAATTGTCGATGTTAATAAAGGCGTGATGTTTGTTAAGAATGAGCCGATTTTAGCATATAGTTTTTTATTCGTACCAATAACCGAATAATCTTTACCGTTAATAATCTCTGAAAATATAGTGCGTGCCGTACCTGTTATTGTGGCATTAAAAGCAAATAATTCTTTAATCCATCCGCCGATTTTCTCTGGCATACCATCAACAAAACGGATTTTATCCGCATAAGTATAATGCGGTGTCTTTGCCCGTGTGTTATCTGTTGTCGGCTGCACCCCTGCCGTAATGTTAAGGGGTACATATTCTGTGGTATTGGTTGCCATCAGAACCCCTTAGGTTTTTATGATGTAATTTAAAACAATTGTTGGCTGTGTATTATTATGGGCAAGGCCACCGCCTGCATTTTGTATTGGTGCTGATGCTGGATTCGCACCCTCAATAGTTGCCGCACCTTGAATAGCCGTTCTATTACCACCAGCTGCATTACCACCAACTGTAAAATTGTGAGTGTGTGCTGGTATTTCATTTGTAACTAATGTATGGGTTTCAGTACCACCAGCCGCGCCTAAATTGTCGCCTTCAATTCCACAACCAGCAACCGTCAAACGGTTAGCATCAGAACCACCAAGAGTGTTAAGGCCAGCCACAACACGACCACGTAAATCAGGAAGGTTAAATGTCGTTGAACTATCACCAGAGCCGAATGTCGTACCGATTGCAGTAAACAAAGCCGCATAAGTTGTACGTGATACAGCTTGACCACCACAGGCAAGCCAGCCAGTAGGTGCTGTTGCAACCGCATAAGGCACAATAACACCAGCAGGAACTAAACCAGTTACCGCCGCAAGTGCCGCATCGGCATCATCAGATACAGCTTTAATGGTACTGTCCAAAATATCGGCGTTTTCATTCCAATATGTACCCCACAAATCTTGATCGGCGGGGTCATTAACCGCTGGCTTGATTAAATCATAATTAGGTGTGTTTGTTGCCATTTTTTACCTCAAAAATAAGTGTTAAGACTGCCAGAGCCTTGAACTTTATCATTTAATCGTTCCAAGTTTGTAACTTCGTCACGTGCCGCATTTCTAAAATACGACTCCATTTTTTCATCCTGACGAAATTCTGAAATAAGATTAGCTGTCGCCCATAATGTAATTAACCGTGGAGCATTGATCGTAAAATCATTTGTGTCTGAATCATTAACTAAATTAGGATAATCCTTCAAATAAGAACAAATAATCGAATATGCTCTATCGGGGATAGGATAGACTAGATAATTAGAACCAACTTTTGCATAGGCATTTGGTCGTCCATAACCATTGCCGCGCCATAATGCGTCATAGTCTTGTTCATGTAATTTTGTAAGTGGGTATCTTTGTTCGCTGTACTCAATGCGAAAGCCTGAATCATATACACTAGGGACTAAAAAATCACTTGGTAGTGTAATGACGTTATTCTGCAATGTAAGTGTTTGTGTCGCATAAGCGCGATTAAAATTAAATTCTGTGAACTTCCAATAACGGATTGCATCGTTAATAGAGGCGTCCACATCCGCAGTGGATACAGCAGTATTATTCGGGTCTAGGAGTCGCCGAGATACTTTTGATCTTAATTCCGCGAATGTGGACATTCTTTATACCTCTAATTAAGCGTCGTAAACTACACCGACGTTGAAGGTAATATTTGCAGTAGCGTCAGCATCAGCCGCAACAACCTGAACAACTAACCAACCATCAGTAGGTGTGTTTAGTGTCATGCCCTCAATTTCATCAACGGCAATGAAACCGCCTGATTGAGGTGCTGTTGACAATGATGCAAAAGCATCAGGGTCATCTGTGGTTGAATCAGCATATACAACTCCCAAATTAGCAGTTGTTGAAGCACCGCCGAAGTTACCGCAATGAACCGATTTATCACCGATTACAAAGCGCGCGCCCTTACGGAATGGTACTAAACCAACGTATGAGTTAGCTGTTGTGCCAGATGGTACTGATACTGTGCCAGCTACGTTACGAACTGCACCAGAACGGTCGCACTTTACGCGCAAAAAGTCTGTTGAGTCGTTTTTATAGCCAGTTGGTACGATAGCAATAGTTGTCATGATTTATATCCTTTCTATCGCTTATGAGTGAGCCGCAGCATAGGTTGAAATAACCATCACACCAATGTCTTGCGAATTGGTTGCAGTGGTTTTCTTCAAGCCGTAAATCATACGACCCTCGATACCTTTGTAATATTCATAGTCTTTCAACTGTGAAAAGTATTTCAAAGGTGGGTTTTTACCCTTGGTCGGGTGACCAAAAGGAGATGCGTATGTTAAAGCGTTTTTACCTACCATAACAGCACGACGTACAGTTGTGATAACCGCAGATGTGCTTGAGTTTTGACCGAAAGCTACACGAGGTGCTTCATAGATATTTACGTTTGCGTATTTACCTAAGCATGGCATACCTTTATACATTTGATCTTCAACTTTTGAGTTTTTACCACCCTCAAGTTGAGCCAACTGGATATTGAACCATGTGATTGCGCCTGATGTGTCTTGTTTCAAGTCAACAAATTGCTCTGGTGACACAAACAAGTCATAGGTCATGTCGTCAAACATTTCCATCGGTTGATCCGATAGGTTGTTTTTCTCCAACGCCGCATCAATAAGGTCAAGTGTGAACTTGTTACCTGAACCTAATGCTTGGTCAGTGGCAACAGCACCAGCGCGAATAATGCGGTCTGATGAAGGCGCAACTGGAGTGTTGTGACCCTGTACAAACAATTTAGCCGCGCCACTCCATGTCGTACCGTTTTGTGTGTACGATGTAGGATTGAAACCAGCTAATTGGTTAAATACAGACGCATCAAGCAATTCATCATGGCGTGATGGAATCAATTTACGTGTAGTTTCAGGGAATGAAACCAATGTACGTTGTTGCTCGATTGTGTCGTCATTTGGTGATAATACGCCGATACGAGTTACGTTAATAGCCATTGTAAATGAGCCAAGGTTTAACGCTTCTTCGTTACCGTCTAATGTTCCGCCTTCGCCAACAGGGAAGCCTGTTAGTTTACCAGCATAGTCGTAGGTAATTTGGTCGCCACGCTTGTTAAGACCTTCAAAGTCTTTAGCGTAGTAAACCGCACCGCGCTCGAATAAATGACCGAACGCTTTACGCTGTCCCATATTTACCCAGTCGGTTTTTGCCCAAACTTTCAATGCAAGGGCATCTGTAGTTAGCATTTGTGTAGATGACATGATTTTTCCTTTGTCTGTCAAAAAAAATGTTAAGTTGGATTTTTTTCAACTGCGATGTGACAAAGGCTATTATGGAAGCCCGATACCCTATTCGTGACGTGAATGACTCGTTTTGCAGTAGTGACCTTGAAGCCGTCAAAAGCCTGTGAGTAAAGCCCACGAGTCTACGTGCATTATAACACATTAATTTATTTAAGCAAATAAAAAATGGGGGACGTATCCCCCACTAATTATGCAACGCCTAATAATCTATTCTTTTCGCTTTCGGGTAGTTTTGAAAACTCCGCCATAGACATATTCAGAACCGCATCGGCTGATAATTGACCCGATGTCGATGTAGCTGTTACCCCTGCCGTTCCTGCATTACGCGCACGATTAGCCGCGACCTTTGTTAAATCAGGCTTAACTGGTTGCTCTTGTACTTCTTTTTGTGGTGCTTTGTAACCAAACTCATCTTTGGCCAAGTAATATAATTCCTCGGCAGGATTTAGCCCCTGTGCGTGATATTGACCAGCCATGCGTAATACTTGCATTTGGAATTGTTGGTCTAATTCACGTGCGCTGATATGTGGGTTTAATACTTTAATACCCTTTTTAATTTCTTTTGCTAAAAATTCAGCAACTTCTGGATAATCAGGCGTTTGCGCTGTAAATTGGTTTTCAATCTCAATTAATTGCGCAGTCGCTTTGTTCACAATGTCAACTTGCTCACGCGCAATACGCTCTTGTTCCAATTGCTCAATGCGCTCTTGTGTTTGTGATTGGTTTTGCTCAAGCCATTTTACAGGGTCTTTGTTAATATCAACAGGCTCTGTCTTTGGTTGCTCCGATACTGGCTTACCGATACGCGCTTCTAATTCCGCCATTTTAGCGTTCATGTCATCGGTCATTTTCTTTAAACGTGCGTTCTCACGGCGCATTTTAGCCCACGCTGAATTGTCAACTGGCTGTTCCTCGGTAGGTTCTTCCGCCTTAACTTCCTCTTTTGGCTCTACAGACGTTTCAACTGGCTCGGTAGGTTCTTCTATTACCGTTTCCTCTACAGGTTCAGCAACAGGCCCTTCTTTTGGCTCACCATTCATTAATTCGGCAAGTAATTTTTCATCTTCTTCAAGTGATTGTAACATACTCATGGGGTTCTCCTAGATTTTAGTGGTTAAATTGATACATTGACGTTTGTGTAATTTCCTTGACGCAGTAAATCATTTTCAAGCCCTTGGTTAGCCGCGCTTTCAAGTGCCTTAGCAGTTTCAGCCGCAACCTTGCCAGTATCAGCCTTGGTTTTCTCAATACGCGCCTGCATTTCAGCCATTAAAAGCTGCGTTTGCTGGCTTTGTAATTGTTCTAATTGCGCTTGCAACTCTTGGAATTGCGCCAAAGGTACTGAATCCTGCTGACCTGCGCCCATTGATTCCGTTATGCGCTTGCGAACATCACCATTGATACCAATAAACGGCAATGATTCTAAAATCAAGGCTTTTGCACTATTTACATCGCCAACTGCCATGAATTTATCCGCGATCACGCCTAACATTTGACCAGTTTCGCGCTTATCTTCCTCTGTCTGCATACCCTCTTGGATAGAAATATCGTATTCAGCCGCTAAATTGTCCTCTGATAAGCGCACAAACTCGTCCGCACCATCTTCACCCGTAATACGCACAAACTGACCAGCGTTATTTTGTACCCATACACGGATTAAATCAGCGCATAAGCGTGCATCCTCTTTTTGATATAGCGTAATCGAATCAAAATAGTTGGCAAATTTAGATATAATCTGACGAATACGGCGTTTATATAAAATACCGCTTTGGTCTTGCTTATCCAATGCACCACCGAGTGCGGGGTCAACGCCATTTTTATTGATTGACGCTTCCGAAAGCATGATAATGTTTTCTAATCCTGTAGGGATTGACGGGCTTGCTTTTGGTTGAATCTTACCTTGACCCAATGCACCTGCGCGAACTTTAATCACCGCATCGGTGCGTGCGTAATTAGCCTCAAAGTCTGCGATATTCTCAACCGCATCCTCTTCAACCATAACCCCACCTTTGGAATTAGCACCAATGATAAACATTAATTCGGTTAGGGATTTGTTACGGTATTTTTGTGGGTCAATCATAGGATTAACCATACCCGTCCATATTTTCTTGGTGTGGTTAAAGATACCAGTTTTAAACTTAATGGAAAAACCCTGTTGTGATATTGATCTAAACCATGAGAATATATGTGAA
>JBDKUM010000409.1:0-4022 GCA_039679715.1 Phycisphaerales bacterium | reverse complement strand
AAGCATCTGTTCAGTGCACCACCAGTACTCTTCGAGCGATTCACCTTTCCATGCGAAAACAGCCGCTAGTTTTTCTTTTGCGATTACCGCCGCCGCATGATCCTGTGTACTAAATATATTGCATGATGCCCAGCGAACTGTTGCGCCGAGTTCTACAAGGGTTTCAATCAGCATGGCAGTCTGCATTGTCATATGAAGTGAGCCGCTGATTCGCAAACCTTTGAGAGGTTTTTCTTTGCCGTATTTTGCGCGAAGAGCCATAAGGCCCGGCATTTCATTGCGGCTAAGATTAAGCTCTCTCCTGCCCCATTCGGCAAGAGCAATATCAGCTACTTTATAAGGTAAAGATGCATCGTACTTCATAATATCCATTTTTAGCTCCATTAATTAACTTTATAGGATAAGGATTTGTTCAGATAATAATAATCAATAACCAATTTCCAAATACCAAAATTGGAACTCGTACCTTGGTTATTGGCTATTTATTTTCAATTTTATGTGAGATAATATACGTAATTACGTCCCTTTTGGCAAGCAAACAAAAAAATCTATTATGGGCCTTGACAAAAACAATCAATTCTGGTATTATATTTAAAGATTATGGCACTAAAACACAAAAATTATTCGTTTGGTTGGTGGCGACTCGTCGAAAATAGCTGACGAGCGTGAGCATAGTCTAAATATACAGATAATTTAATATAAAACATTTCACGGCTTGTCGGCAACGGCAAGCCGTTTTTTTTTGTACCTGGCTTGCCTTTTTAGACCGGCCAAAACGGACATTTATGCGAGAAAAAAATGAGAGAAATGAAGAAATTGATAGATGAGGCAAAAATAGGGCAAATCGTGCCGCTGGTAAAGGAAATTGAAATTCCCGAGCCGGTTGATTTTTTCGCCAGGTTGAGCGATTACGGCCGAAAACAGCATTGCTGTCTGCTTGAATCTAAAGATCACCTCGAAAAGCATGAAGGCGAACTCACATTTGCAACCGCTAACCCTGCATTATATTTAACCGGAAGAGGAAGCAATTTTGAAATTAAAGCTTTAAGTCCTGTCGGTATGCGAATGATTAATTATTTCAAAACCGCAGCAAGGGAGCGATTCGATTTTTGTGAGAATATAGATTTTCAATCAGACCGAATCACGGGAACGCTTAACCGTTCGAATGATATTATTGATGAGCAGTCGCGGCTTAAAGCTGTAAATCAGATGCACGTTATCCGCGCAGTTAATTTCGCATTTGAGCTTTCCGGGCCGCCCTTCCGCATTACATGCGGCATGTTGGGCGCTTTGAGTTATGATTTTATTGACCAGTTCGAGAAACTTCCCGCTAATAAATCCGCTTTAATCGATGTGCCTGATTACGAACTTTATTTTGCTGACAATATTTTCCTGATGGAACACAAAAGCGGAAAGGCTTATGTCATTGTTAATGTAATTATTACAAACGATAACAAAGATGAAATTATGGCAGAAGCGGAAAATTGCTTCGATTCGTATTTCAATGCATTGAAGATGGAAATGCCGCAAGCAGTTAAATATACCGGCCAATTGCCTGCAGGTTACACCGATACACCTCTGTGCGAATATGAAAAAATAGTTGAGACGGCGAAAAAACATATTATTGACGGCGATATTTTCCAGGTTGTGCCAAGCAGAACGATTATTGAACCTTGCCCGGATGAGCCTTTGGATGTTTATAAAAGGCTGCGAAAGCTTAATCCTTCGCCATACATGTTCTATATCAATACGCCAAATACGATATTAACGGGCGCAAGTCCCGAACTCAATTTGCGTGTAAGCGGTACGGAAAACAGGCAGGTTGAGATCCGGCCGATAGCAGGCACAAAACCGCGAGGAAAAGTAAATGGCAAAATTGACCACGATACCGATTTCAGATATGAAGCCGAACTGAAACTTGACCGCAAAGAACTTGCCGAACACATGATGCTTGTCGATTTAGCACGTAACGACATCGCGCGAGTAGCTAAAAAAGGTTCACGTATCGTTACAGAATTATTAATCGTCGAAAAGTACGAATCGGTGATGCATCTTGTGAGCAATGTAAAAGGAACGCTTGAAGATAATTTCGACGCGTTGATAGCATATCTTGCGACAATGAATATGGGAACTCTAACAGGCGCTCCGAAAATCGAAGCGATGAAAATTATTCGCAAACTTGAAAAAAACAAACGCGGCTATTACGGCGGAGCGGTAATGTATTTGACTGTCGACGGCCAATTCGACAGCTGCATTACAATCCGTTCATTGCAGATAAAAGACCATCTGGCATATATCCGCGCGTGCGGCGGCGTAGTTTACGACAGCGTGCCTAAAACAGAATTTGAAGAAACGCAGCACAAGGCAAACTCTTGCCTGCGTGCAGTTAGAGGTAATTAACGATGAATACTAATAATCCAAAAGTTTTGTTTATCGATAATTTTGATTCATTCACTTATAACCTTGTTGATGATTTTTGCAAAAGAGACTGCATCGCAAAAATTTATCGCGCTGATACGCCGCTTGAGAAATTGAAAACAATTGAGCATCTGTTCGAGCCTGATTTGCTGGTTATTTCCCCCGGGCCAGGCAATCCATCAAGCGCAGGCGTTACACTTGAGGCTATTGATTATTTTAAAGACAGACTGCCGATTTTTGGAGTTTGCCTGGGCCATCAATCAATAGTTCAATATTTCGGCGGTACTGTAAGCCATGCGCCGAAAGTTATGCACGGCAAATCATCGAAGGTTACTCATAATGAAAAAGGTATTTTCGAAGGCGTTGAAAATCCTTTGCAGGCCGGAAGGTATCACAGTCTTTGCGCGACAAAAATGCCCGATTGCCTGAAAGTTACAGCAGAATATGAAAACATCGTGATGGCACTCGAGCATAAAGATAAACCAATTTTCGGCGTTCAGTTTCATCCGGAAAGCATCCTCACTCCGGCAGGCGGAAAGATAATACAAAATCTGTTAAATATTTCTTTAAAGGCAAGGAGAGTTGCGTTATGACAAAAATCACAGAATACCTCGAAATACTTCTCGAAGGCGGAGATTTAAAGTACAATCAGGCCAAGGATCTGCTCGATACGATTTTCAAAGGTGATGTCGCGGAAGTTCAAATCGCGGCGTTCCTGGCGGCGATGAGAATGAAAAAAGCGACCCCCGGGGAATTTGCAGGCCTGGCTCAATCACTGCGAAATCACTGCGTAAAAGTAACAACAAATATCCCGTACACAATCGATACATGCGGAACAGGCGGCGCGCCATTAAAGACTTTCAATGTCTCGACAGCTTCATCATTTGTCGCGGCGGGAGCGGGCGCGTATGTCGCCAAACACGGCAATCGATGCATTACGAGCAAATCAGGCTCAGCCGACGTACTTGAAGCAATGGGTGTGAAAATCGATTGTCCGCCGGATATTGTGGCTCATTGCATCGAAAAAGCACACATTGGTTTCATGTACGCGCCGATGCATCATCCGGCCATGAAATTCGTACAACCAATTAGGAAAAGCCTTGATTTCAGAACAGCTTTCAATATTTTAGGGCCGCTGGCAAATCCTGCAAACGCCCAGGCACAAGTTATGGGGGTCGCGGAAGAATCGCAGCTCGACAGAATTGCTGAAACGTTAGAAATTCTCGGCGTGAAAAGGGCAATGATTCTTCACGGAAGCGGTTTGGACGAAATTAGCATTACATCTCCTACGAAAGTTGTAGAAATCAAAGATAAGAAGAAAATTTCTTACAAAATAGTACCGGCGGAATTCGGCCTGCAATCGCCTAGAATGGCGGAATTAGTTGGTTCAAACGCCGAATACAACGCAGGTATAATAAAAGATGTGCTTTATGGAAAAAATAAAGGGCCGGCAAGAGATATGGTGCTTTTAAACGCTGCTGCGGCTATAATGATTGCGGACATTTCCCATGATTTGCATCAGGGAATGATTAAAGCCGCCCAGTCGATAGACAGCGGTGCCGCAGCAAAATGTTTGGAAGATTTAATTGAAATTTCTAATGGAA
>JBDKUM010000408.1:0-10652 GCA_039679715.1 Phycisphaerales bacterium | reverse complement strand
ATCTATTCCGCGCAAAGTAAGCCAATTCTCATTTTCCTCTAAACTCGCTTTTAACTGCACCTTACGCTCTGCCGGAACGTTTTGCAAAATCGATGAAAATTGATGGTCGTAATTTCGATAGATTTTTTGTCCTGCGCGAATTTCATTCATTTTTTGTGCGTAAATCTTTTGTCCCTCGGCCTTATTAACCGTTGTGCCCGAAAGATTATTCTGCCAATCGAAAAAGCAGATACCGTCTCCGCTGTGAAATTCAATTTTTGAATCAATCACAAAAAACGACTTTTCAACCTTTTTAACTGTTCCCGCGAATTCTCCGACAGTTTTCGGTGTATCCAGGGATCCCATTTTTGCCTGCCTGTCCGCAAAATTGAATTCTGTAAACCCGCGATTAAAAGTTTTTTTAGGATTCGGCTCAAACCCGAGTTTTACAGTTCCCGAAGAACTATGCGCAAGTTTTTTCTTTTCAAGAATTTCATCGAGAATCTTGCGGTAAAAGCCCACAGTATTAACTACGTATGCCGTATCTTTCAATCTGCCTTCGATTTTGAATGTGGTGATACCTGCGTCAATCAATTCCTCAAGATGTTCCGAAAGGTTTAAATCTTTCAAACAAAGCAGATAACGGTCTTTTGCGATAATATTGCCTCGCTCATCTTTAAGCGTATAAAGCCTCCTGCAAGGCTGTGCGCACTGTCCTCGGTTTCCGCTTCTGCCGCCAAGTGCATAGCTCATATAACATTGACCGCTTTTGCTCACGCACAACGCACCGTGAATAAAGCATTCCAAATCGATGGAAGTATTCTTGCGAATATTCTTAATCTCTTCAATCGACAGTTCACGCGCCAAAATTACTCTGCGAAACCCAATATTTTCAAGAAACTTAATTTTCTCCAGACTGCTGTTATCCATCTGCGTACTCGCGATAAGCGGAATCGGCGGCAAATTCGCTTCCAGCAGACCCATATCCTGTATAATCAGTCCGTCAACTCCAATATTATAGAGTTGATGAATCATTTTCTCTGCAACAAACAACTCGCCATCAAAAAGAAGTATGTTCAGCGTGATATAAACTTTCGCGTAATATTGATGTGCGAAATCGACTACTTTTTTAATATCTTCAATTGAGTTTACCGCCGCCTGTCTTGCGCCAAATCTGTCTGCGCCAATATAGACCGCGTCTGCACCGCTTTTTATCGCGGCTATTGCAGTTTCGGCATCTTTAGCCGGTGCTAATAATTCGATTTTTTTATTCATTTGGGTAGGTTTAAAGAGGTTTAAATTTTTATGATATGTGTATTAAGTTTTTCCAATGCAAATTTTTCCCATTCCGATGGGCCTTTTTCTATAAAATAATCAAAAGAAGCATCGCCCGCAAGCTCGCCCAGAATTGCTTTTCGCACCTGCATGTCCGAAACTTCATCAATGATACGTTTGCGAATTTGCTCCAGTTCAGCCAAAAACTCACCATGTTTTTCCGTAAAAATTTCTTCAAGTTTTTTTCTTATATGGCCCGCGTAAGCAGGGCTGTTGCCTTCGGTGCAAACCGCGATTTGCAGATCGCCTCGCTTAACCACCGCAGGCACGAAAAAATCGCATAAATCAGGGTTATCAGGGACATTACAAAGCACTTCAAGTTCCTGACAGTCTTTATATATCTGCTCGTTGGTTTCCCTGTTGTTTGTGGCCGCAAAAGCCATTACAGCTCCAACCAGGTACTCTTTGGAATAACGCGCTTTGACGCATTCTATTTCTTTCCGCAGACATTTATCTTTAAGTATCTGGTCGAATTCTTCTGAAACCACCACAATTCGGGCACCCGAATCCGTAAGCGTTAAAACTTTCCTGGTACCAACAGAACCAGCGCCAATAACGACAATCCGTTGATTTTCAAGATTCATAAAGACAGGATATTTCATCTCGCACCCTTTAATTGTTCATAGTATACCCATTTTTAGATTTGTAACAAAGGATTATTTTGACGTGCAAAATAAGGGATTTTATGTAAAATAATGTAAATAAAGAATAATCAAGATACAATAACCGATATGAAGAAAATAGAAACCCCATTAACAAACGAAATTATACGCTCTCTTAAGGCCGGCGATGAAGTCGAGATTAGCGGTGTTGTTTATACAGCTCGTGATGCCGCCCATAAGCGATTGTGCGAATTGATTGAGCAAGGCAAACAACTGCCTATATCTATCGAAGGTCAGGTTTTTTACTTTGTTGGCCCCACGCCTCCGCGCCCGGGACAGGTCATCGGCTCTGCAGGCCCGACGACATCGTCGCGCATGGATAAGTTTTCTGTAAAGCTTTTAGCTGCCGGGCTTAAGGGCATGATTGGTAAAGGTTATAGAGGCGATGAAGTAAGAGAGGCTTTGAAAAGATACAGAGGCGTCCATTTTGCCGCCCTCGGCGGAGCAGGGGCGCTTCTTAGTAAACATATAATTTCAGCCGAAGTTGTCGCCTATGAGGATTTGGGTACTGAAGCAATCAGAAAATTAACGTTGAAAGATTTTCCTGCGATTGTAGCGTATGATTCTTTCGGCAATACTGTTTTTAAAAAGGTTAATAAAGGCTAAAAATGAAAACCGCATTTCTTGGTATAACAGGTTCTGGAAAAAGTACATTAGTTGCCGCTATTAGCGGCAGGAAAATGGCACAGGCAGGTGCATCGCAAATTGAAGAGGTAATTGTGAAAGTACCAGATGAACGTCTGGATTGGCTTTACAATTCGTACAAGCCTAAAAAGAATGTGCCTGCTACGATTGATTGTCTTGATTTGCCCGGTCTTTCTTTTACGGATGATCATTCAAAAGCGGCGGCAAGAAAACTGCTTGGAAATGCCCGCACAATGGACTTGCTCGTTCTTGTAATCAGGGCATTTGAAATCGCGGGAATGAAAGCCGATCCTCTAAAAGAAGTTTCAGATTTAATGACTGAAATATTACTTGCGGACCTTGAGCTTGTGGAAACGCGAATTGTCAATCTTGAAAAGCAAATCAACAAGCCTTCGAAAGATCAGGCAAAGCAAAAGGCAGAACTCGCATTTCAATTGAGACTCCGAGAAGCGATTGAAAATGAAAAGCCGCTCAAGACAGCGATTCAAAGTGCTGAAGAAATAGAACTTGTCAAGCCGCTGGGATTTTTGACTTTAAAGCCTATGGTCATTGTTTTTAATACCGCTGAAAACGAACCTTCCAAGCAATTCGATACAAAAGGCGCAATCGATGCAAGCATACCAGTGATTTCTGTTTGCGCAAGTATCGAATATGAAATAAGCCAGCTAGATGAAGATAGCAAAAAAGATTTTATGAAAGATTTGGGTTTAACCGAATCGGCTGCGAGCAAACTTGTTAAAAGCTGCTATTCGGCGCTTGGGTTGATTAACTTCTTTACCGTAGGCCCGGACGAAACAAGGGCCTGGCCAATCCTTGCAGGTACAACAGCTCTCGATGCCGCAGGTAAAATTCATAGTGATATCAAGCGAGGCTTTATAAGGGCAGAGACAATTAGTTATGCAGATTTAAAACAATACGGAGATGAAAAAGCTGTCAAAGCCGCCGGCAAATTTCGACTTGAAGGTAAAACCTATGTAGTCCAGGACGGCGATATTATGAACTTCAGATTCAATGTATAGTAAATTTTATAGATTGGAAAATCATGAAAGCATTGGCATTAACAGGTTTAAAAAAATTAGAGTTTGTTGATGTTCCAAAACCGAAGATAGTTAAAGATACAGATGTTTTGCTTAAAATCGCAGCAGTTGGAATTTGCGGAAGCGATGTACACTATTATGAAACCGGCAGAGTCGGCTCACAGGTAGTCACATTTCCATATTTGATAGGACATGAATGTTCAGCAGTTGTCGAGGAAGTTGGCAAAAAGGTGAAAAAAATAAAACCCGGCGATAAAGTTGTAGTGGAGCCTGCGGTATCATGTCATAAATGTGACCAGTGTAAAATGGGTCGTGAAAACACTTGCAGGAAAATTCAATTTCTCGGTACACCGGGGCAAGGCGAAGGCTGCCTTTGTGAATATTTGGTTATGCCTGCTGAAAATTGCCTTGTGATAAATAAGAAATTAACACTCACACAGGCTGCTTTATGCGAACCTTTTACAATTGGCTTATATGCAGCCAAACAAGGCAAAGGAAGAAATTTCAAAAAAATTGCGATACTCGGGTCCGGTCCGATTGGTTTAAGCTGTATGACTGCGGCGAAATACTTTGGCGCTAAAAAAATATTTATGACTGATAAAATTAATGCCAGACTTGAGGTTGCGAAAAGCAAAAGTGCGGACTGGATTGGCAATCCTGACGAAATAGACGTTGTCAAAGAGATAAATAAGCTTGAGCCGCTGGGAATTGATGTTGTTTATGAATGTGCAGGACAGCAGAGTACGATTGACCAGGCTCTTGAGATTTTGCGGCCTGGTGGAAAACTCGTACTTGTCGGCATTCCGCGCGATAGTAAAATTTCTTTAAGCATCGATTACGCTCGCAGAAAAGAGATTACGATAATAAACATTCGAAGGCAGAACAGAACTACAGAAGAATCAATTAAGCTTATCGCAGGAAAAAAAGTTAATGTTGATTTTCTTGTTACTCATAAATTTCCGTTCAAGGATGCAGTTAAAGCTTTTGAACTTGTTGCCGGCTATAAAGATGGTGTTATCAAGGCAATGGTTGAATTTTAAATGAAAAAAGCAGCAATATTAAGTGTCGGCAACGAATTATTAAATGGGAGCACAATTGATACAAACAGCAATTGGCTGCAAAAACGGCTTCTGACGGTTTGCATTCCTGTTGTTTATAGTTGCGCTGTTGTCGATGAAATTGAAGAAATCAAAAATGCTATTCAAACAGCTTGTAAAAAAGCAGATATTATATTAATTACAGGCGGTCTTGGCCCGACAGACGATGACTTTACGCGCCAGGGTATTGCGCAATTTTTAAATGTTAAACTGGAATATCATCCTGAACTTTTTGAAAAGATTGAAAAATTCTTCATTTCAATAAACCGGCCAATGGTAGAAAAAAATAAAGTCCAGGCATACTTACCGGCTGGTACAAGCGAAATAGTAAACGATCTCGGCACAGCAGCGGGAATTTTCTACGAGGATAGAAAAATATTTCTTGCATCGTTCACCGGCGTGCCTTCGGAAATGAAAAAAATGTTCGATGATTCCATTTACCCGAAATTGCAGGAGCTGAACAAAGGCAATTTCCTCGTTGTCAAAAAAATTAAATGCATCGGGGCAGGCGAATCTTCCATTGCTGAAATGATTGGAGATATGATGCAGCGAGGCAGAAATCCGCTTGTGAATTGCACTGTCGATCATGGAGTTATTACGCTGCATATTATTTCACAGGAAAAAAATGAAAAAATCGCAAATGATTTAGCAATTAAAGATGTAGAAAAACTTCGAGGTATTCTTGGCGAATATATTTATGCTTATGACGATTTAACTCTTGCAGAAGTGATTGGGAAAATGCTGATTGATAAGAAACAAACCGTCTGTACTGCCGAGTCGTGTACCGGGGGGCTGATTGCAAAGATGATAACAGATGTTCCCGGCTCAAGCAGATATTTTAATCAGGGTTGGGTTACATACAGCAATGAATCCAAAAATATTCAGCTTGGAGTTGACAAAAAATTGTTAGAAAATTATGGTGCTGTCAGCAGCGAGGTTGCATCGGCCATGTCTGACGGCGCAAGAAAGAAATCCGGCTGCGATTATGCTATTGCGGTAACGGGAATAGCAGGTCCAGATGGAGGTACCGAACAAAAACCGGTAGGATTGGTATATATTTCTATTGCCGGGCCCAAAGGAACAAAAACGGAGCGTTTTTTATTTGGCGCAAGAAATCGCGATTTTATCAGACTACGAACTTGCCAAGTCGCACTTAATTTACTTAGATTAAACTTGTGTAATTGACCTGAAAGGCCGATAGTGGTATAATACCTATGGAAGGGGAAGTAAGATACTATCATTATTATTAAGGTATTATGAGTAAAAACCGGAGAAAATTAGGTGAGATTCTTTACAAAAATGGTGTAATTGGTAAAGAAGCCCTTATTAACGCTATAAAAACGGGCCATCAGAAAAACAAAAGGCTCGGTGAAATGGTTGTAGAGCTTGGGCTTACTACCGAGGAAGAAGTCTGCAAAGCTATTGCTCAACAATTCGGTCTGAACTACATCGACCTCGACAGGCATCATGTTTCCAAGGAAGCGATGCAGTTAATTCCGCAGGAAGTAGTTCAAAAGTATAATGTTTTGCCGATCTCGAAAGAAAACGGCAAACTGAAACTTATCATCAGTGATCCCCTTGATTTGGATATGCTGGATACATTGCGTTTCAGACTGAACAGTGAGCTTGAATGCAGTCTTGCAAGTCTGACGAAAATTCGCGCATTTATAAATAGAAGTATAGATAGCGTACGAAGCAGTATCGACGCGACCGCGGCGGAACTTGCAGCCGAGGGGCATTCAATCGAAGCTGAAATTTTAAAAGCGGAAGCTGCCGGTGGTGACGATGAAGGGCCTGTTATCAGGCTGGTAAATTTGATTATCGATGAAGCTGTTCACATGAAGGCAAGCGATATTCATATTGAGCCTATGGCTGACCGCGTTCGAGTACGTTATCGTGTTGATGGTGTGTGCGCCGAAAGAGATACTATACCAAAACATATGCAGGCATCTGTTCTGGCAAGATTAAAGATTCTGGCTGGAATGGATATTTCCGAACGAAGACTGCCGCAGGACGGAAGAATTCAAAGGGAAATCGATGGCAAGAAGATCGACTTCCGCGTTTCTGCTTTGCCGGGCTATCATGGCGAAAGTACGGTTCTTCGTATTTTGTCGCCTGATTCCATTAACATCGGTATTCAGGCGCTGGGTTTGGGCGATGAAGACCACCAGAAATTTTTAAGAATCATCAAAAGACCAAACGGCATCTTTCTTGTAACAGGTCCTACAGGCAGCGGTAAAAGTACAACGCTTTATTCCGCTCTAAAGGAACTCAATAAACCTGACAAAAAAATCATTACAGCAGAAGACCCTGTTGAATATAACGTAGCGGGTATTAACCAGTGTCAGGTAAGGGACGATATCGAGCTTACATTTGCTAAAATTCTTAGGGCTATGCTTCGTCAGGCGCCTAACGTGATTCTTGTCGGTGAAATTCGTGATGGTGAAGTTGCGGATATCGCTATTCAGGCGGCACTTACAGGTCACCTTGTATTTAGCACACTTCATACAAATGATGCATCAAGCGCTGTTACTCGTCTTATCGATATGGGCGTAAAGCCGTTCCTTGTCTCAAGTTCAGTTCAGGCTATCATGGCTCAGCGTCTTGTTCGAAGGCTTTGCCCGAGTTGCAAAGTTATAGATGAACATCCTGACCCGCATTATTTAAGATTGCTTAATATCGGGCCGGAAGATTTAAAAAAATATCCGATATACAAAGGTGCCGGATGTAATAAATGTCACGGCATTGGTTATAAAGGCAGACAAGGTATTTTTGAAATTCTTGAAATGAACGCCGAATTGCGAGAACTTGCTTTCGCAAGGGCATCAGCTACTGAATTGAGAAAAGCGGCCAGAGCAGGCGGTATGAAAACGCTACTTGATGACGGCAGACAGAAAATATTTAAAGGTATTACTACGCCTGAAGAGGTTTCCAAACATTCACAGGCGGAAGGTTTGGTTTTGGATTAATTTGATAGGATTTTTAAATGGCAACAGTTCATATTGACAGGCTCCTTGAAGCATGTATTAAAATGGGTGGTTCCGATTTGCATATTACCGTAGGAAGACCGCCTGTATTAAGGCTTCACGGACGCTTAAGGTCATTGGAAACTAAGGTGCTTGAACCAGAGGATACGACAGCTCTGATGAAAAGTATTACTCCTGACAAAAACCAGCAGGAGTTTCAGGAAGTCGGCAGTACCGACTTTGGTTTCGCTTTCGGCGACAAAGCGCGTTTTAGAACCGCTGTTTTTCGCCAAAAAGGCAACGTTGCGATGGTTCTGCGTTTAATTCCGTCAGAATTGATGAGTTTTGAGAAAATCGGATTGCCGAAGATTTGTTCGGCTCTTTGCAGAAGGCCAAGAGGTTTGTTCCTTGTTACAGGCCCGACAGGAAGCGGTAAAACTACTACTCTTGCTAGTATGATTAACTATATTAATGAAACACTCGACAGGCATATTATTACAGTCGAGCATCCTATCGAATATTATCATCAACATAAAAAATCGATTATTAACCAGCGTGAAGTTGGTGCTGATGTGCCTTCATTTGCTGAATCATTAAGAAGAGCTTTGAGGCAGGACCCGGATGTTATTCTGGTCGGTGAATTGCGTGACCTTGAAACAATGGAAAACGCGATTCGTGCGGCTGAAACAGGACACCTTGTGTTCAGTACTGTTCACACTACCGGCTGTCAGGGTACCATCAACCGTATCGTAAACGTGTTCCCTGTAGACCAGCAGGAACAGATTCGAATACAATTAAGCACAAATTTGATAGCTGTTTTGAGCCAGGCTTTATGCCCGTTGAAAGTCGGGAAAGGCCGAGTGGCTGCTTATGAATTCATGGTGGTTACGCCGGCTATTTCAAACCTTATTCGTGAAAACAAGACTTTTAGAATCGAGTCTGCGATTCAAACTGGTAAGGGTCTTGGCATGCAGCTTCTTGATGACCATCTTTGGGAACTTTATGATGCCGATAAAATAAGCCTTGAAGAAATGATTGAAAAGGCCAGACAGCCAAGCGCGCTTCTGGAAAAAGCTGAAAAGAAACTTGGCGGCAGAACAGCCGAATTCATGAAAGAACTTGAAGGAATTGGACCTATTATCGGGGCGAAAGAATAATAAAACATCAACCGAAAATCTATTTTTAGGATAAATTTTTTATCACGATTTTTCGTAAAAGAACGATGTTTTAGTAAATGTCAAGTCGTGGTTGATAATAATGAGATAGCTTTCCTCCTAATTGTTTTATCTTTGTAAAAGTATTTAATTTAACAATAGTTAGAATATGTACCTTGTTGCTAGATTACCTATTTTAACGACTTTGAAGACAAATAAAAGTGTAATTACTGGACTTTTATGAAATAAATCTTACAATAAACCAGTTGTCGCATTCGTAATTTTCTTGTTTTCATAAACTTATGAATGTATATTATAAATCGTAGGAAACAAATGTTGTTTTACAATTAAGGACGAGTTGGAGGTCTATATGGCCAAAGACATTCCAATTGAACAGTTGCGTGGAAGAGCATTGGGACGAATTCTTGTTAAGATGGGAGTTTTAACAAGAGAAAAAGTTCAGCAATGCGTTGACATCCAAAAGAAAAAGGGCGGCACTGTCCTTCTCGGACAGGTCATGCTCGAGCTGGCGATGGTAGATCAAAAACAGCTCAACAAAGCATTGTCGGCTCAAAGAGGAATGGATTTTGTCGAACTGGGGGGGCAGGATGTTGAAAAAACAGTCATTGAATTAATCCCAGCCCAGATGGCAAATGCATATCGAGTAGTCCCCCTTGAATACAATAAAAATGACAACAGCATGGTTGTCGCCATTGACAGCCCGGACAATTTCAAGGCAACTGACGATTTGAGCACGCTTATGGGATACAAGGTCAAAGCCAAAGTTGCGGCTCCTTCCGACCTTGATGAAATGCTCAAGAAATATTACTCCAAAGAAGACGAGAGCATAAATGACCTAATTACCCAGCTTGAAGGCGATGATTTTCTGGGAGAATTTGCAGGCAGAGACCATAGTATCGACCTGGATGAGCTTAAAGAACTTGCAGAATCTAACCCAGTTAAAAAACTCCTGAATCTTGTACTCCTGCAAGCTATAAAAGAT
This sequence comes from Phycisphaerales bacterium, assembly GCA_039679715.1. Lineage (GTDB taxonomy): Bacteria > Planctomycetota > Phycisphaerae > Sedimentisphaerales > UBA12454 > UBA12454. Next base: position 774 of record JBDKUM010000408.1, on the reverse strand, counting down.
AAAGCATCCGACATTCACTTTGAACCTTTTGAGGATGAATATAAAATGAGATACAGAATCGACGGCGTGTTGTATGAAATGATACCGCCGCCGAAACACATAGCCGTAGCCATTAGTTCAAGAATTAAGGTTATGGCGAATCTTGATATTGCTGAAAGACGACTGCCGCAGGACGGAAGAATTCCGCTGACGGTTCAGGGGCATCAGGTTGACCTTCGTGTCGCTATTTTGCCAACGATGTTTGGTGAAAGCGTGGTGCTTCGTGTTCTCGACCGTTCACAGCTCGATTTGAAACTTGAGAACCTTGGTTTAACTCCGCAGGATATGGCAACTATCCGTCTGTTGGTTCAGAAACCGAATGGCATTTTGATTGTAACAGGCCCGACCGGCAGCGGCAAAACCACAACACTTTATTCAGCTCTAAAAGAACTCAATACAATCGACAGCAAACTGATTACAACCGAAGACCCCGTTGAATATGATATTGACGGCATTATCCAGGTTCAGATGAAACCTGACATTGGGCTGACATTCGCAAGCTGTTTGCGTTCAATTTTGCGTCAGGACCCGGATGTGATAATGGTCGGTGAAATTCGTGACCTTGAAACTGCGCAGATTGCAGCACAGGCTTCATTGACAGGTCACCTTGTGTTTACAACGCTTCACACAAACGATGCACCGAGTGCTATCGCGAGACTTGTAGACCTTGGTCTTGAGCCGTTCTTGATTACAGCGACTCTTGAAGGCATTATCGCTCAAAGACTTGTAAGAAGA
>JBDKUM010000407.1:0-1712 GCA_039679715.1 Phycisphaerales bacterium | reverse complement strand
AGCACCACAAAGATATGAAATATAATAGAATAATTGTCTTATTTTTTAGTTATTGTTTTGGTTATTGATCTTTGCCGCTTAAATGGTAGATCATCCGTTTCGCTTCTTGGTTGCATATCGCTTTCCGGTTCCGGTTCTGTATATTCGCCCCAAACTCTTAGATTGCCAATAATAGGCATATCTTTTTTTTGTTCATCAGTCATCTTTTCAAAAATCTCTTTAGATAATGATTGTTTTACAATATGCGTATCTTTACTTTCTCCTTTTTTATTGGTGATTTCAAAGGCAATAATATCGAGATAAATGCCCTTATCGCCTACAAAGAGACTATTTGCCTCAATCGGTAATACAACACAATCCAAAGGGCCAGTTTTGCCCTTCATTGTCATCCTGACTGCTTTTAATTGCATCAGGTTTATTTTACCATTAATATTACTCATTTGTTTCGTTATTTAATTGTTCAAGTTTATCTTTTTTTTCTGGCATGTGAGCAAGATCATCATAAATGATCTTATCAGCCCTGTTCAAATCTTTGCCAAATAATTTGCCTATCTTTTCGGCGGCATCTTTGACGGCATAACTTTCGGCAGCCGGAGCGGCTTTCATTACTGCATCGTTTTTCGTGGCGTTCCAATCCATAGCACCTGTCCCCTTATCTGTCTGAATAGGAGCTGCGCCGATACCGTCCTGCCAAAGTTCCTGATTAGTCAGGATGTCCTGATAATAAAGTCTGATGGTACAAACAACTGAGTTTGCAATTATCTGCACCTGTCTAACCTCAACGTGCCATTGGATGAATAGTTTTGTGAGTAACCATTCAATGCGTTCTATTGGAATATATCTCACATTTGAGGCCATTGGATGCTGTTTAAGCCATCCCTGTGCCGGTGGCATATTTAACAGTCTATTAAGGTCGTTTTGCGCCTCTTTCTTTTCAACATCTCCGCTTACCAAATCCTGATAAGCTGGGAGATTTCTTTTTACTTGTTCGTTCATTTTACTTATGGTTATAAAATTTAATTTCTTTCATTGCCCACTTGGGTAAATCCAAATCAATACTACCGGATTTAAACTCACAAAATACCTGATATCCGGGCCATTTGTTATTATCGAGGCACATTTTATAAAGTTTCAAAAGTTGTTGATATTCGTAACGGCCCTGCTGAATAAATGCTGGAGCCGCACAAAAGATGTTAAAAGCATATGGCTTGCGCTTTTCTTGTGCGATAAAAAAGAACTGCCAAGACATCCCGTCACCAGTGACTAATTCCATAAGATCGGAATAAAGGGCGGCCTGTATGTGGTAATCATTTTCGGCAGCAGATTTTGAGAACATATCCAGAGATGCATCGTTAGTTGTTTTCAGATCCACAATAAAATGAAAATCTCTTTTCAGATAATCCGGACGGCCCTTAATGTTTATATCGCCATCGGTGGTATGAAGTGTTCCGGTAATTGAATATTCCGCTTCTCCTTTTGCAAGTAACGTGCGACAATAAAAATGCTTCATTAAAACATCTTTCATGTCTTTGATAATCTCAAATTGAGGTTTATTTATAACCTTACGATCATCGATTAGCCTATATTCTGATTGTTCCCACTCTTTATATTGTTTCGTGGCCCGGGGTGATTTTGCACCCTCTGCAATCAAAGTGTCACAAATAAAATGGTCATCAAATATGTAATAATCAGTCTCGAATTTTTCAGGCTCC
>JBDKUM010000406.1:0-3142 GCA_039679715.1 Phycisphaerales bacterium | reverse complement strand
AATGCTTTGACCTCGCAAAAAAATTGAGATTGCCGCGTCATTTTTTGTGTCAAAGCACAAAAAATTCATCCCTAAATAGATTGAAATCGCAATGACATTTTTAGAGATAGGTCCCGATTTTTGTTGTTACTTTTGGCAGCTAAAAACGTATATACCGACTGGTATTATACTTTCGCGTCGACAGGTTTGTGAGTCATTGAGTTAAGCTTCGCTTAAGCCGCGGACAACGCACTAGTATTTTTTGGGATCCGTATAATAATAAAACTGGAAATAAATATGGTTATTTGGTAAATTCACATCAAATTAGATACATAAGGATGTTTAAATGACAAAAGTTGCATTGCTTGATGAGAAAAAGAATATATCATTTTGGCTTGCGGGCAGTTTATTAGTTGCACTTATGACAATGTCTTTGACGCGTGATCTTAACAGACCATTCATAGGTCTGCACAGTTGGGCGGAAGCAAGTTCAGCATGGGTCGCAAGAGCACACGTTAATTATGGTTTCGGATATACAAAAGGCGCTTGTACATGGGCTGTCGGCAATCCTCCCGCACAAAATCCAGAAAGATATTGGGATCATCCGCAATTAGCTAATATAATCCTTTCATTAGGTATGCAAATATTGGGGACAGGGGAAAGCACTATCCGCATCAGCAAAACTCTTTATGCTGTAGCAGCTCTTTTGATTTTTCTTAAATTAGTAAAAGATTTAACAGATGAAAGAACTTCGCTGTTGGCCGGGTTGTTCTTCGTTATCTTTCCAATCGTACAATATTTCGGGGTTGAAGGTTCGCTTTTGCCTTTAGCTTTGGCTTCAGTATGGTTCTATTTAAAATTAATTGGTATTAAGGACAATAAACCTGAAAAGCTTAAACGCTATTATTTCGGTTTAGCTATAACTACCTTTTTAGGGCTTATTCTAGGTTGGGCGGCTTTCTTTTTTGCGATGGCTGTAGGTATTCATTATGTATTTCATTGTATGCATCGGAAAACATGGCCTGACAAATTGCTGCTTACGATTCTTATTACAGCGCCTTTCCTTGCTTTGGTTATGAATTTTACCATTATGGCAGCGGGATATAACTGGGATGTACAGAAAATTGTAGATCTGTACAAATGGCGAGCATCTAAAGGCGAAAGGCCTGAATTTATATGGTCAGAATGGTTTGCGACTTTTTGGAAACACGCTGTAACCAATTACACAATACCGGTTCTTTTATTTACTATCGTTTACCTGACAGTCGGGCAATTATTTGTTTTTGCTAAAAGTAATGATCAAAGCACTGCCGCATCCGGTCGAAACCGTTTTCCGCAATTCTGTTTGTTTTTGATGCCGTGGGTTTTTCAATTGTTAATTCTCCGGGGCTGCTTATGGCAGCATCAATCGTGGGAATCGCCAATGTCTCCGTTCTTAGCGATAGCTTGCGCTTTAGGTGTTCTTACATTGCGAGATGTTATTGCGAAAATTAATTTAAAAGCCAGCAATATAGCTGCTGTTTCATTAGTGGCTATTCTTTTCATCGTTTCAATCTATGGCGGCAATCATTATTACGGAATGCAATGGCAGCCTTTGGAAAAAATAAAAATGTTTAAAACTTTAAACCAGGTTATTCCGCCTGATAAAGCACTTCTAAGCTTTGAGGATTTTATTGTAAACCAAAATGAAGCAAAAGGCGGTTTTTACCGGCCTGAATATGCATATTACCTCGATAGAGAAATTACATCTGCAACTTCTTTGGAAGAGATTGAAAAATATGCGGCGAGCGGTAAATATCCGTATTATCTTGTGCCGAATGTTCCGCAGTTAGCGCCACTGACAAATAAACTTTACAGCGAATACTCGTTGTTCAGGTACATACCTGATGATCCGGGCGAGACGAAAAATGGAGCGTTCTTTAAGGCTGGTATGATGCCTTATCTGATATTCGATTTGCAAAACAAGAGACCTGCGAACAGATAAAGGAGCTTTGAAATGAAAATCCTGATGTTTTTTTCATCAGGCCTTGGAGATACGCTTTTTGTGGCGCCTACGGTGCTGGCGCTTCGTGATATTTATCCTTCTGCGCATATTACCGCTGTAGTGCCTTATGTGCGGTTCAATACTTTTCTGCTAAAGGAAGTTATCGGATTCAATGACATAATACATCTTAAGAGATTGCGAAGCCTTCGGCCATCGGCAATAATAAACTATATCAAAGATTTTTATCATATATGCGCAGATGTCAGAAAACAAAAATACGATATGGTTATTCTTACCTCGCAGGCGCAATTGCCCGACCAATATTTTTTAGCAGGCTTGTCGGGTGCAAATGAACGCATAGGGTATTCGAACTGGTTATACAAGAAAAATCATTATCGCTTTTTATTGACGAGTAAGGTTAAATCAGACCCTTATAAACATCTAATTGAGACGCATTTTGAAATCGTACGAGCGCTAAAAAAAGATTTTGCTTTAAATAATTACATTCAAAAAACAACGGATAATCTCGTTAAGGCCGCTCAAAACAGCAATTTTGATAAAGGCAATGATAAATTATTAATCATATTGCCGGGAACAGGTTCACAGCCTTACAAACGATGGCCTTTCGGGAACTTTATTGAAGTTATAAATAAAATACAAGCCGAATACTCCTGTCGTATAGTAATGCTTGGCTCTACCGGCGAATATGATGCAAACCTGATTCCAGGGGAATTAAAATGCAATCCGAAATTCACAGATTTAGGACAGAAACTTTCGTTACCTCAAATTATTGACCTTTTTAAAAGCTCTGATTTGGTTTTTGGCAATGATAGCGGCCTGCTTCATCTGGCGGAATTTTTAGATGTCCCGACAATTGGAATTTATGCCGGAAATTGGGAATTTCATTCAAAAAAATTCCTTGATAACGATTCAAGACACGTAGTTTTACCTCAAAACCGCACTGATGAGCTTGCGGATTATTATCGACGAAAAACGTTCATAACCTCCAAAGCTGTGCAAATTTGTAAAAATACACTAAATCAAATCCACCCAGCAGATGCAATTGCACGAGTTAATAAGATTTTGTGCAAAAAATAACATTCTTGACAATCAATAGTTAAATAGCTATATTGATTATTATAGGACTAGAAAAACCCCAAATTGGTTGCGTAATCAATT
>JBDKUM010000405.1:0-7925 GCA_039679715.1 Phycisphaerales bacterium | reverse complement strand
TTGAGTCCGCTTCCTAATTGGGTCAGGACGCTATTTAGAGTTGAGATGTGGGTACGTGCAAAGTTGATATTTTATCAAATTTGGCGAACAGAATTAGCCCCTTATGCAGCGTAGATGCAAAATGTTGAGTAGTGGCGGGGGCATTCTGGGGAAACGAACGAACAATATTCTGCAAGAACATTATGAAGCTGAGTTTTCATTTAAGCCGGCATCTGCAATGATTTTATTGAAGAGCCGTTCCATTGTTTCAGAGAACCGGAAAAAGAAAAAATTGCAAAATATTTGAAACAATTCAACGTTTAAGGATGATACTAATGTTCAGAAAATTATTTTATTTTTTGGTAATTGTTCTATTTGTTTCTCTTTCTAACGCCGAACTAAAATTACCATCGATCATTTCAGATAATATGGTTCTCCAGGCAGATACCAATGCGCCTCTTTGGGGCACTGCCGATTCGCAGGCAAAAATCGAAATAACCTGCTCATGGACGCAGGATAAAAATATTGTTGATGCTAATGCCGCAGGTAAATGGTTTGCTTCAGTAAAAACACCCAAAAGCGGCATTAACTGTACTATAACAATATCTTCTGGCGATAATTCAAGGACAATAAAAAATATTCTTATCGGTCAGGTCTGGCTTTGCAGCGGTCAGTCAAACATGCAATGGGCTGTTAAAGATGCAAACGATGCGAATGATGAAATCGCTGCCGCTGACTATCCTCACATTCGTTTGTTTACAGTCCAGAGAAAAGCTTCGGCAGAGCCTCTTGACGATACAGTTGGCAAATGGCTTATTTGTGATTCTGCAAATATTCCGCAGTTCAGCGCTGTAGCTTATTATTTCGGCAGGGAACTTCACAATAAATTGAATGTGCCCATAGGCTTAATCAATTCTTCCTTTGGCGGAACTCCCGCGCAGGCATGGACTCGAAAAGAAATCCTCACAAGCGACAATGATTTGAAATGGTATTGGGATCTAGACCAGCAGATTATTGCGAATAAACCCAAATATCAGGCACAATTTGATGAGCAGCTGCGAATTTGGAAAGAGCAAAAAGCGTTGCAGCCATCCGGCAAGCCTTTGCCTGAACCAAGATTACCCGGAGAGTTAAACGATAAAAACCGCTCTTCTATGCTCTATAACGCAATGATTCACCCTGTAATCCCGTTTGCGATTAAAGGTGCGATATGGTATCAGGGCGAGTCAAACATCAACGATGCTTTGCGTTATAGAAAATTATTTCCTGCTATGATTCAAAATTGGCGCAAAGACTGGAAGCAGGGCGACTTCTCTTTTTATTACGTTCAGCTTGCTCCTTTCGGCAAACAGATGAAAAAAGACCCTAACGGTCAGCCCGATTTATCGGTTCCTCCTGATTCGAATTGGGCCAGAGTTCGTGAAGCACAATCAATGACTTTGAAAATGAACAACACCGGCATGGCCGTTATCATGGATATTGGCGAAGTCTTTAACATTCATCCTAAAAATAAACAGGAAGTCGGCAAACGCCTCGCACTTTGGGCATTGGCGAAAGATTATGGCTTCAAGGATATAGTCTATTCAAGTCCGATGTATAAAAACATGCAAATAGAAGAAGACAAAATCCGCGTTGCTTTCGATACTTTCGGTTCATCCTTAATTTCCAAAGGAAATGAAATAAAAGGATTCTCAATCGCAGGCTCTGATAAAAAATTCGTCTGGGCAAACGCAAAACTTGATGGCGACACGGTCATTGTCTGGTCTGACCAGGTAAAAAATCCCACAGCCGTTCGATATGGCTGGTCTGACTGGATACAATGCAATCTTTTCAACAGCCGCGGATTACCGGTCTCTCCTTTCAGGACAGACCCTGAGTAAAAGCCCTCGCAATTTTTAAAGTCTTGCGACTATAATCAATGTGAGTCCTACGATATAAAGCAGGAACATTAATGCCAGCATTGGATTCGTGCCTTTTGGAGCCATCTTAAATTCCTTCCAGATGAATACGCCCCAAAGTGCTGCTATCATCGTCGCGCCCTGACCGAGTCCGTATGAAATTGCAGGCCCTGCCTGACCCATTGCGATAATGCTGAACGACATACCGGTGTTCCAGATAATCCCGCCCAATATGCCAATCAAATGCAGTTTAAAGCTGCCTTTGAAATATTCGCTGTAACTGACAGGTGCTCCTGAAAATGGAAATTTCATTACGATTGTGTTCCATACGAAGTTTGAAAGAAATACACCGAGAGAGAAAAATACAACCGCGCTATATGGCGTAAATTTCCCGGTTTCAATAACTGCAAAATCATTCGACATTGATTTAACTACGAATCTGTAAAACAAACCCATTAAAACGCCGGCCAGAACTGACAAAACAATTCCTTTAGTTGCGGTCTTTTGTCCTGCGCCTGAAAGTTTTTTATAAGCTAGCCCATCGAGAATGATTGCCGCTGCAACACCTGCGACTCCTGTGAAAAGCAATGCTGCGTTTCCAACCGGTGATCCCATATAATTCTGAATTACACCAATTACTAATGCTAATCCCACTCCAACCGGAAATGCAACAGCCAACCCTGCGACATCGATAGCGCCGACAAGCAGAATATTTGAAATATTAAATACTATGCCGCCAAGAAGGGCGTTAAAAATAGTGTTTGGTGTAGCCTGTGCGACGTTGCTTAGAAAATTCGCGCCTTTGCTTCCGCTCGAACCCATCGTGAACGCGAGAATTAATGAAAGGATGAGAACTCCGATTGTATAATCCCAATAAAATAATTGAAACTTCCAGTCTTTGCTTGCAAGCTTTTGAGTGTTCGCCCATGAACCCCAGCAAAGCATTGTAATGATGCACATGAAAACCGCTGTCTGGTATGATTCTATTACAACCATTTTTCACTCCTTAAAAAATAGTGCTTGAAATATAAAAAAGTATTTCCGAATATCATACCATACTATATTTAAATATCAAGTATAGACACAAGCGTTTGTGCTAATTAATTACCAGAGGTGATTACAATCCAGCTCGGTATTTCATTAGCAGGGACTGTCATTTAAAATATATTTGATTTTCGTGGATTTAGCGTTAGTATAGTCGAACTTTGGTACCCGATATTTTGGGGAATAGTGTAACGGTAGCACGAGTGGCTCTGAACCATTTAGTCAAGGTTCGAATCCTTGTTCCCCAGTTTTTCATCAGTTTTTGTACAGGTCTCATAAAAACTGGCAAATCAGCATCAATTTACATTTTTCCGAATTTGCATCTCAACATATTATTTAGTATTGTTTTAATGGAGGCGTTTTGGGGCCGGCAAATAAGCCAGGCTTGGATAGTGCAAATACACTAGAAGAAATGGGGGTTATTATGGGTAAATTGTTCACACTTTTAATCGTCTTTATCGCAGGTTTCGTATCCGCACTTTATTATGTTGCTCCTGCCGATGAAAATTACCAGTCTAACGATAAAGCAGCAAGGATAGTCAATACTATAAATCATTATGCTTCTGAGACTTACCATAAAGTCTCAGAAAAAGTGGACAAATTTGAAACAAATGATTTAAATGCTTCGGATCGAGATAGGGAAAGTTCCGATGAAAGCTATGCTTCCGCTCAATATTCTGCACCTTATGATAGCTACTAGCCGGAAAGCTTTGCACAAATTGTGCAAACATTGGAATAAAGTTGACATATAATCAAATAGGAACTAATATAGCTTCAATCTTTTTCTGCCTCAAAGGCGGGCAAAGGAAGTAATAGCGATGCTAATTAGTTGGCATAGCGATACTTAAACAGCTTGAGAGCATTTCAGCTTGCCTTGCAGATTCCCAATATTGCCGGGGTACCTGCTCGTGTGCCTTAAAAAGTGGGCGTAAGTATCCAGTTTGAAATTCAGGGGAATTCACAGCGGCTGACCTTCACAGGCCAGCCTTTTTTATTGACATATCAAAATTCTCATTTAAACTGTTACCAGTCTCACTTATGTAACACATACATTTCAAGGATTAATTCAAGGATTACGAAATGAAAAAGTTTTTTATCCTAATGTTAATATTAAGCGTAAGCTCTTTATTTCTTGGCGGTTGTGCAAATGGCAAAAGCACAAAGAGAATGGATTATGACTTCTCGAATGTCTATAAGATTGCTGTTGTAGATGTCTTTGGCCCGCTAGGAAATGAAGGCGCAAAGAACCAGGTTTCAGATATCGTAGCAATGCAGCTCCTTCAAAAGGGTTATGCCCCGATAGAAAGAGGACAAGTTGTTACGATTCTTAACGAACAGAAGTTTCAGAATGATCCAAACGCAAGTCTCGAACAAAATGCCGTTAAAGCCGGCAAAATCATGGATGTCCCGACAGTCATTATCGTAAATATTACACAATTTGATGATGACATCAGCATGTCGATTAAAATGCTCGATGTTGGTGACGGCAGCATACTTTGGGTCGGCAACGGCGGCGGTTCACACAGCAAATTGCTTGGTACAATTCTCGGTGCAGCGGCCGGTGCAGGCGGCGGCGTTCTCCTCGGCGGCGATTCAAACAGCGGGAAAGTTGTCGGCGGTGTTATCGGCGGCGTTGCAGGCGGTGTTCTTGGAAATATGCTGACTCCTCAACAGGCAAAAGCAACACAAGATGTAGTCGAAAAGATTTGCAAAGATATGCCTTCAAGAGTTACGGTCGAAAAGAAAGGCCTTTTCGGGAAAAAATAATCAGGTAGTGTTTTTGGCTTTTCTATTCGCTTTTGTTAATAGAAGTAAAAAAAAACGGCGGCTTTAGTCAAGCCGCCGTTTTTAAAAATAGGTTTTAACAATATACCAATTGGTATTTTTAAATCGCCATTATTATTTTCGGCGTACGAAAAGAAGCGTTCCTAATCCGAATAAACTGAGCGTAATCGGTTCCGGGATCGATAATACTGTGAACGCATTGCCCATTGCAGAAATTTCAGCACTGCTCAATGTGCGGTTCCAATAACCAAGCGTATTACAAATTACAGCGCCGTCTTCACCGTCATTATCCGCGAAAAAGCTTACTGAATAATCATACAGAGAAAGGTCGCCATTCAATGCGGCTTTGCTATCTGTAATATTCAAAACTTCAACGCCATCAACATATACTTTAAAGTAACTTCCAAGATTGGCTGCCATCACAATTCTTTTCCATGCATTTGTAGGTATAATGCCTTCGGCAGAATAATTTGCGCCAACACCTACAGAACCATCTGACGCAATCCACATATCTCCATCATTACCCATAGGCTCATCGCAAGTCTGTAAAAGGCTTCTCCAGCCTGCAGGATCAGGAAGAGTGATATCCATTACGATGGTGTATTGATTGACGTAATCTCCGCCTCCGTTAGCAGTCATGCCGCCTGTATTGGTAGCATAAATGCCTGGCCATGTGTTAAGAGCGCCACCGCCTGGGCCGCCGGTCGGAAAACCATTTGTTGTAAGATCGGTACCGATGGTCGCCTGGCCAAGATTCGCCGCATTGTCAAACAGCCATAGTCCTGTGCATCCTGACGGCAGAACTGCGGCTGTTGCTGTAGAAGCGATAGCTGCTACAGCTAAAATCATTAAGCTAACTAAATTCTTCTTCATTCGTTTTCTCCTAAAAAAAGGTTAATAAAAATTTTTACTAAACTTAATTGTTTAGATTAAACGCTATTAAAATTCTTCATCAAAGAACCAATAGGCCGCAAACTCAGCAAAATCTTTCATATTTATTGATTTTTCATTTCTGTCTATAAGGTCAAATTTTGAATACTGTCCCTCTGTCAGCCAGGAATCGGCTAAACTGTGGAGATCGAGAGAGTTGATATATTTGTCCGTATTAAAATCAGATAACGCGAAAGTAATATTATCTATTACGCCAAAATATGTTCCTGTAAGATTATATGCATGCTGCTTAAACACCATCTGCGTGCCATCAATAGCAACTTCAGTCCAGCCATGAATCAAACCGCCTGTTTCGGGAATGCCCGGTATATTCTGTGCGCCGCCAACCGTCATAAAAGGCCAATCTTCTGTAATCGATTCGGCTATATCGAGATAACTGCAAACGCCGGTGATTACATAGAAAGTGCCGTTGAGCATGCCTCGCTGATATTCATGAGTATGTCCGCTGAAACAAACCTGGACATTGTATTGATTGAGCAGCGGAACAAGATGAGTTTGCATATTTGCGCTGCCGTCGAACCAGCGTTCGCAATACGGCGGAACATGGACGAATAAGAATCGCCAGGTCGCGTTTTGGGCTTCGGGCGAAGCTAAATCCTGTTCAATCCATTGCAGCGGAAGAGAATCAATATGGCCGTCTGAAGGTAATTCAGCTTTAACGTTTTCAGAATGAATAACACATGTAAAATGAGCATTGCCATAGTTGAATGAGAAATTTCTCATCCCGCTGTTTTGAACAAATTTGTGAATCATGCTGGTTATTGTTTCATCGTGATTGCCGAAAGCTACAGCGAAAGGTTTACTTGTTCCCAGGATATTCGCGACATAAGGTCTGAATGCTTTTGCGTAAAGATTATATGAAGATGTGTCGACGACATCGCCGGTTGAAACAGCTATATCGACTGTTGAAGCCATATCGGTAAATATCGCTGTGCTGCATGCGGGATATTCAGTGGTGTTGTTTAATCGTTTGACGACTTGCTGACTGTCGCTCCAGACTCCAAAAGTAAACGGTGTGTCATCGTTTGGCGCGGTTTTGAAGGTCGCGTCCGCAGATACTGTTGAGCCGTTATTGGCGATGAAGTGATATGTTGTTTGAGGCTCAAGCCCTGTGATTCTGACTTTACAGACATAAGCTATCGTACTGTAATTCGTTCTGCCCGCTTTACTGCAAATGCCAGAAGCGGTGTTTCCATACGAAGTGTCCAGGCCCCAATTTATGCTGGGATTAACCATTCGGTCTGTTTCCCATACGATTGTTATCGCGTTTTTCTCGACATTTTGCAGGAAAGGCTGCGACTTGAATACGCCTGCGGGCTGGCCGGTAACCGTAACATCAAAAGACTCTGACCACTCGCTTAACGCGCCATTAATATCTCTTGCGCGAACGCGAACACTATATGCACCCAATATAGGCCATGCATGCGAAATGTTGAAATTCGTACCCGATGACTGCCATGCTGACCATTCAGAAAACTCATTGCCCCAATCTATCTGGTAACTAACATTGTGCGTTTCAGGGTCAGTCGAAACAATGCTATAGGCTCCGTTTGCGCCGTAAGTAACAGAAGCAGGGCCTGCTATCACGGGAATCGAAGGAACCGAGTTGCCGGGCACGACCTTCTTGAATTCCCAGCTAAGATTATCGAAAAAAGCATCGCAGTATGAGCCTGCAGCACGATTAGCTACAAGTCTATATTTTACACTTCTTGTACCGGCAGGAATTATATAATTGGATGAATACGGCCAGTAGTGCATCCAGTTATAAATGCCAGGCTCGGAAACCTGTCCGCTGTCTGTTGCGGCAAGAATAGCGTTTGAGCTGTCTAAATATTCGACGATGATGCGGCCTGTGTCGCCATCATTGCCTGTCGCGATATATCCGCTGACATTTGCGGCAATTGTTCCATTATCAATATCAGTTGCGAGTAAATCAAGCGAAAGGGTTTGGTTAATTTCAGCGTGTGGTGTACGGCCCGGTACGAAATAACAATTGTTTGTCATTGGCCAATGCCAATCTGTTCTATCTGAAGCCTGCCAGTCATTGCCGTCTACGATCGTCCAGCCATACATATACAGGTCGGCAGTTGGGTCGCAAATTTTATTTACGCCCACCAGCGTATTGACATCTGCCGCGATAGGGGTTGTAACAGAGCCGAGTTCCAAAGCCTGTGCAGAGGTAAAAGCCTTTGGCCAAATAGCTATATTAGTGCAGATGATTGGATAATCGTCGCCATTTTCATCAGCGAAGAACATAATTTGAGGCTC
>JBDKUM010000404.1:0-4889 GCA_039679715.1 Phycisphaerales bacterium | reverse complement strand
ACTCATTGGCTTGTATTTTTTGCGCATAGCGTAAAACATGCGGATCTTTATGAGTTAGCTCCTTGATGTCGATATGATGCTGATACATATGCAAAAATTGATCTAATTCTTTTGCTAAGTTTCGCTTCAATAACCCAGTAAACGGTTGAAGATCTCCTTTCAGCGAGTAGGTTTCAAGCGATTGAAAATATTCCCGTACATTTCCTTTTTTTATGATAGTCGGCGGATATCCGTCACTCATTAATGAATAGTTCATTAGCAATCGTGCGGTACGGCCATTCCCGTCTTGAAATGGATGAATTTTAACAAATTCTGCATGAATCCAAGCCGCTTTTTCTATCGGATCGGCAAATTTATTCGTACGAAGGTCATCCATAAAAAACTTCATGTATTCGCGAACTCGCTTAGGATTGGGGGGCACGTGTTCAGCACCGTTGATATATACGGCGATATTGCGATAGATGCCGCCTATACCGGGTACATTTAGGACTCGTTCATGAATATCTTTGATTACTTCTTCGGTAAGAGGGATTTCTTGCTTGACATTTGCTTTCACATACTGAAAAGCTGCATAGTGAAAACGAATCTCATCAATTTCACGCAGCGTTTTTTCCGCAGGGGCAATTTTATCCTCTAAAATCATTTTTGTTTCTATTAAGGTACAGGTATTTCCTTCAATAGCGGTTGAATTATGCGTGTACTCAATATTAAATTTTTCTTCCCAATTTGCAGTTTCAACGGGAGTTAATTTTTCCCGAATGATAGCATATAGCTTGATTTGGGCTTCAAAGTCGTTATTATTCATACAAAAGCATTCCTTTCATTAAGTTAATAGCAGGACTGTTTGGTACTATTATATCATTTTAGTGCCAACCGCCAATGCGGATATAAAGAAAAATTTACCAAAATTGTAACCTGTGCAGGTACTGCTTCTGTCTAGGTTGATTAGTATCAATGATATGATAAAGCACACAAAAGTCACAATTCCCTATTTGATTTACATTTTTTCCATTCTGGATCATTTGATCGGCCGAGTAAAAAATCAGTTGACACACAAAAATAATCAGCGAGCTTAATTAAAACTTTAATGGATGGTAAATTGACACCATTCTCAAATTTTGAAATCATGCTTTTTGAAACGTCAATTTGCCGAGCAAATTCGGATGTGGAAATTGACTTTGACTTTCGGAGCAGTTTTAATAGGTTAGAAAATATAAACAGATAGCTTTGTTTCAAAAAGATTCCTCCTAAGAAGCAAAATGACCGCTCATTTATCGTCTCGATAATAAAGCCTTTGAGCTAGGCATTGTCACGGGATATGGTTGAGCCAGATATTTTATTTATGTTGTCTCAATAATATAGCCTCTGAGCTAGGCATTGTCACTGGATATGGTTGAGCCAGACATTTTATTTATATTGTCTCAATAATATAGCCTTTGAGCTAGGCATTGTCACGCTACATCTTGAAATACAGAAATCTATTGGATTGATTTGATAGAAAATGCGAACCTATAAAAATAAAGTCCAATTTATGTTATTTATAAGGGATTCGCCTTTTCTTATCGTTTCAGTAAATTTAAAGCTGCATTGTAATCCTGATCCCAAAGAGTGCCGCAAACAGAGCAGGTATGGAAGATGCTTTTTTCAGCTTCAAATTTTTCGATGCTGCCGCACACATGACAGGTAATAGTAGAGTTTTTGGCTTCGACAGGTACTATGGCAACTCCTTCGCGTCCGGCGGTTGCTTCGATGATGTTGCGCAAGATGCTTACAGCGGCTATGGTACGATTAAAGGACATAGGCAATGTTCCCTGGGTGCCTTCTTCTGCTGTTGGTTTTTCAGCGACTTTCCGAAGGTCAAATTTTTCTATGATAATGCAGGAATATTTTTTGACAATCTTCGCGGCAAAGATATGGTATAGTTCTCTGCGGCGTTTTTGTATTTTATCACGCAGGTTAAATTCCCATAGCCATAGATGGTTTTCCCGTTTCAGATACTCATGCAGGTAGGCTGTGATTTCCTGATCGCCACTAAAATGGTTTTCTTCCCATTCTTTCAGCAGAAGGACGAATTTTACCGGGGATTTCCATTGGGTAATGTATTTAGTATTTTCTCGCAGCCATTCCGGGAGCGATTTGTTTTGCATCCAGGTTTTCAACATTTGGCAGGCATCGTTAAAATGGTTGTCCCGGATGGATTTTAAGTCTTTGAGCGTTTGGAAACGATCTAAGATCGCCGTCGGCAGGATAAGTTGATCGTGGCTGCCATGTTCGTCGGCCCAGTATGCAACTCTTAATCCTTTGTTGGTCATGCGCCAGCCAAGATCAATGCCAATTGATCCGGCTTTTTCAGAGACTTTTTGGACGTGCTGGGGAAAGACTACAGTTATGATTAAGGTGTAGCGGTAGGTATTCCCCAGTTTTTTTCTTACGACCGAAGCAGTCTTGATCATGCCTTCTACCGGCAAGGGCCGGTGCATAACGAAAAGAAAATCCATCCAAATAGGAGATCTATCCTCGTTGGACCCGATACGGATGCGAAATTTTGATCGACTTAGCCGTCGACGCTCGGCTCGGATAGGGCAAGTCCAGGCAGCTTCGTCGACCAGTTGAATTTGAAGCAGGTTATTTTTACTTTTAAATACGTCTTCGACTGCTAAACCGCCTTGAATTTGAACGGAAAGTTTGCCGGAACCGTCAAAGCGGTGATATTTCAGCTCTTTTCCTTCTTTCATTGCTCGTATCCGGGCGACGTTATAGCTGTTATTGATTACATCGTTGTAATTTCCCCAGTATAATCCGGATGCAGCATAAGCTTTTTTGACTTTTCCGCGACGATTTTTTTCCAATATGGCCAACTGTTCTTTCCTTTCAGCAATGAGTACTTTCTTTTGTTCTTTTACTATCGCGTACAATTGTTTCCGTTCGGTTTTGAGCTGCTTAACTTGTTCGGCCAGTTCGGAAACATCTATACTTTTCCGGGCTGATTTTCGGCGGGTTTTAATTTCCTGCCGAAGAAGCTCAATTTTGGTGTCAAGCTCGATAAGTTCGGGATTGTCAGGGGTTATTAGTTCCTGAGATTTTGCGTGGTGTTCCCGCTCAATAGTAACAAGCTCGTTCCAAAGCTGGTTCCTCTTATAGAGTACGTCAATCATTTTTTCTAAATCATGGGACGGCGGCAAGCAGCCGTATTCATAGGCTAAACAACTGGTATCCACTGCATGATTACCTCCTTTTCAATATGAAGGTTCTTTAAGCCTAAAGTAAATCTTTCGTCCAATCTTTATTTTTTCAATCCAGTCTTGTTCAAATTTAGTCAGTGCTGCGGCTAAAGAACCTTTGGGAGCAGCATAGTGATTTTCGGCCAAAGGCAATAAATCCGTAATTGGGATTAGTTCTTTCCCGTTGCTTTTCCATTGTTCCATGGTTTTACGAATTTGCTGCATCATATATTGATATTTACTCATTGCAATTTTATTTGTACCGGCTTCAGTGCCTTTAAAGTATGGTTGTAATATCCGATTCCAGTCTAAACAGATCCGTCTGTAGAATCTTGGCTTCTGTGTGATATAAATCTCGCTGCGATCACTAATTTCGTTATTCCATTCGTTAATAAGCATTAATCCGATGCCTAGATTTTTGAGTATTTCCCGGCTGCGATAGTCGCAGTTTGCGTTTGTGTAAGGAACAGCGACATATACATAGTTAGCCTTTCCACGCCACTTTAGAGCTTGTCCGATGACTTCAATGTTTAATTTTTTCTTCAGCTCAATTATGGTAATACAGGCTCCGTTTTTAGTAATAATATCAGCTCTCGGGCTTCCCATTCCAGAATATACACTGACCTCTGTAAAAATCTCATGCCCGCCTTTTTCCAGAAAGTTTTTTAGGGGTGGAAATAACTCGGATTCCTTCATTCTCTCACCTTTCTTAAGCCAACAAGTCGTTATAATCTTTTTCTTCAATAAGTTTTTTCCTATAATTTCCCAGGCAATAGCTTACGCTGCTTTCGGATACTTTGCAAAAGCAAGCAATTTGGTGGGAAGTTGCGTTGTTGCATTCCATTTTTTTAAGCAATATTTTGTTCTGCACTCCCTGTGCGTTGTGTACCTGTACAGTCATATCTTTATAGAGAGCTGTAAAGCGGCTTTTTTTCTGTTTGAGCATATGTAAGATATCCTCGTCTACCGTTTCTTTGTACTTGTTTTCCAATATCTCAATCTGCTGATCTAGGATGTGGATGATATTCAACACTTTTTCTTTGGAAAATATATTGTCCGGCAGGATTTGATACAGCATCATATTGGCAATGTCATGCAAGATTTCATTATGCCAGACAATAAGCTGCGGCTTCGATGTATACAGCTGCATAGAAAGGGCAACCCAGGTTTTCCCTTTTTTATACTTTTCTTCAATGAATCGTTGTTTTAGTTGAGGTAGGCAAAACAGAATGCTGCGAATCATGATGTTGTTTATTTCCGTTTTCTGTACTTTTAGGTACAGTTTTTTGATTATATTGGGTTCGCAGGAATATTGCAGCTGCATGTTTTTAATTTCCGTTTTAATTTCTTCTACATCGTACTGATAAAACATGGATAGTGCATGGATGGCTAAGCTTTTCCCAAAGTTGGGCTGATTTTTTGGCATAGGTTTTATTCTCCTCCCCATAAAATCAATGGATTTGCATATTGATACCCTTCTACGGTATGGATGATATATTCCAGGTGCAGATGCGGTCCTGTTGATCTACCGGTATTTCCTACAAGACCGATGGTATCGCCGGCAGTCACTGCCTGTCCTGCCAAGACATAAATGAATGAACAATGCGCATATCTCGTATAAGCGTCTATCCCCGGATGATAGAGTAAGATTTGGCTGCCATAGCCATC
>JBDKUM010000403.1:0-2840 GCA_039679715.1 Phycisphaerales bacterium | reverse complement strand
GGTAGATAACCATAGATTCCGGCTGTATATATTTCATTTAAACGCTGAAAAGCAACCGATCATAGCCACATTTTATATAACCTTGAATGAGAGAAACCACATCTCAGTAGAAAATTGCAAAAAAAATGAAATCATCGGTGTCCACCCAATTCCTGCTAACATACTGATACCAAAGGAGAAAGGTAAATCACTCTGGTCTTACGAAAAAATTATTTCACTTCTGAAGTAAAAATTTCTTCAATTCTGGCATCTCAATTTTCTCAATTTTGACACTTATATCTTAGAACGAAATTTAAGGAGTGTCAAAATGAAAAGAATCATTTTATTTTTAGCATTGGCTGTATTTAGTATTAACTTGATTTATGCTAAAATTGACTACACAGCCATACCACCGCAATCGCTACCAATATATACTGGATCGTTAGGCGATCCGGTCATTAAGATTATCTACGAAGATCCCAACGGTCTTTATGTTTTTGTTGAATACGAAGGTGTTCTGTATGTATGTTACTTATAACTCGTATAATTTGCACAATATTTCATAAACGGACGATAGTTATTTATGAAATTATGGTATTGTTATCTACTAACAACTTAACTCAAAAAAGGAGACAATGTATGAAAAACTCACTTTTAATCACTATTCTGGGTGTTATATTTGTTTTAGCGCCCATTACTCAGGTTTTTGCATGTGCTATGACAGCAGTTGTGTGTCAGGGTGATTATACCCTACAAAGTGAAATGGTTAATTTCGGTTCCGGCTCATCGGGAGGAGGTGAGTCAAACTGGCTTTATAATCAAGGCGGTTATTCGAATCCCGACGGACATGGTATGGTATATTATCATCGTGAGGGGTATGGGGGACACAATTACAAAGTGCTTGAAATTGTTGCTCCGATTGATACCTTCCCTTATATGAGCAATAATCACATTTATAGGCACAGTGGTCAGCTTAATCTTCAACCCTATTCGACAAATTATAATCACTTTGTAGAAACAGCTAAAGGCAAGCAGGGAAAGATATTCTTAGGTCATGTAAGAAATAGTAGCCCAGGTCAACCAACTGGAGCTTTTGCTCCTTTTGTTTATCGTCACATTGGCTATGTAAATGGAGTCCTTGATACCACTGACTATAGCTTTGCTCACCATGGCACTGTAAATAAAGGGCAAATGTATGTTATCCAGAGCTTTCAAAACTGGCTATCAGACTACGATTTTCAAAATGCCCTGAATGGTAATCCAACTTACTATTCGATCGAAGATAGTCTTAGTATCTATGTTGATTCTGATTATCTCTTTTTATGGCTTGTAAAGTTCATTGAAGAGAACGATGGTGATGTAAAAAGTGGTTTGGTTGAAGGTTTAACAGCATTAAAAACTAATTATATCAATGGTCAGGTAAATATCATCTTTTCAGATGTAACTGGTGTGTATGCTTATTCGAACAATTCTGATTCAACACACAAAATGTCATATAAATCTCAACAATCAACATATCATTATGTTAGAAGCTATAATCAGGTTGAAGGCGGTTGGACTCAAATTGATGTGGGTAACTTGTATTACTTTCCAACCCAAGGACAAATAGAGATTACCTACAACGCTGAACATAGTGTACCTGCAAGTTTTGCTATCAAGCAATGTTTGAATTTGATAAGTTTCCCTGTTTTAGAAGGCACCTACGGGCTTGATCCCGACTATACACTTAGAGACATAAACTCATATGCTATAAAAATGCAAACCAAAAATGGCACTCAATTATATCCACCTTGGAGTTGTGACGATGAAACCAATTTATGGCCAAGTGATGCAGTTTTATCCAGAACCAACGGTTATATTCTTAGTATTGATAGCACATATGTAGAGTATCAATACCAGACTTATGGACAAAGAACCCCCTATAATACTCCACTTACTCTGTACCAAAATAATGAAAACTGGGTTCCATACTTCATTCAATACTCACAAACACCTGCATTTGCTTTTGGAAATAATTACTCGCATTTGACGGCAATTTATGCTCAGGACTGGTATGCCTACAAATTCAAAGGGCAGTGGTACGGTTACATTCAATCCGGGGCAACAGGTACCCTTGACTATGGGAAAATGTATAAGGTATATGTTGATCAAACCATATCCAACTTCACTTGGACTGCTTTCGGGCAATCACAAAGTTTTGTAAAAGAAGCGACTGAATATTTCGAGTATGAAGAACAACCCGATTACCAAGCCATAGTAATTGAATCAATACTTGATAGTCCGGTATTTGATGAAATAGGTGTATTTAAGGATGATATATGCGTGGGAGCACTCAAGTATAGTGGATATCCGATTAATTTACAGGTCTATGATAATTCATCACCTGATGAATTTGAGTATGTTATCTACTCAGCGTCTAAGAATAATGGTTGTCAAGAAAGAAAATATACTTCAGCATTGATAGATGTTAGTAATAGGGTTATAGAGAACGGCAAGTATAAATTCTCAATCGTAGGTCTAAATGGGGGACAAGAAAGCGAATCTATAGTATCCCCTGCCCTATCGGCAAATATCTACCCAAACCCAATGCGTAGTAACACAATCATCGAAATCAATGCATCTGCCAAGAGTGCTGTTGAGATCAGTATTTATAACCTTAAAGGTCAGTTAGTTAAAACCATAAACTCAACCGAAATCTCAAAGGGTAACACTTCTTTTATCTGGAATGGCAAAACAGACGATGGAAAACAAGTCGCCCAAGGCATATACTTCTGTAGGATAAAATCTCCAAACAATCTATTGACAAAAAAGCTGATTGTATTAAACTAAGAAAAGATAAGTTTGGTAAAGCTATCAGGTGG
>JBDKUM010000402.1:0-7719 GCA_039679715.1 Phycisphaerales bacterium | reverse complement strand
TGTCCATCAGCGGCATTCACCAAGACCGCCCGTCCGGACTCAGTGCCGAAATCAACACCAATCACATATTTTTCCATAATAATTCCTTCAAACATAAACTTACTTTTCTCGATTGATTTATTAAAGTTGAGAGCAGGCAATCAGTACAAATTCTTTTCATTTTTGTTTCCATTGAAGGTTGAACCGCCATCCTAATAAACTTCTGGTTTATGCTTTTATTTGAATTTGCAGAGAGTTAATTAATACATTTCCAATTCAATTTCTCTGGCTGACTTTCATAGATCGTTCTCGTACCAGGTTTACATCTTTCAATTTTGTTTCAACACTGAAGAGTATTTAAATTGAAAGACCAATGCCTCTACTGGGAAGTCTTTAAAAAATCGAATTAACATATAAATACTTTTTCTTATTGCTAACCCTGAACAATCTCGGTGGAACAAAAAGTAGCAATTATTTGAGTTAGGCAGAGGATTACGATAGAAAAATGCATGCAAATCCACTACAAACCAGCTACTTGCATGTTTCGGCCTTCTGATTCTAGGGCAAGTAACTCCGCAATTTAGTTTTTCGTTACGTTAGTATTCGATAGCACACCCTTACTAATCATCGGATCCTCTGCCAAGACAGTCGCATATCTACTTATAATCCACTAAATACTTTTGGTTGTTTTCTATGAGCTCGGATACCATCGCTCGAATTTGTGTCAGATCACATATGGCAGCGGTCAAAGGATCCACTTGGACAGCTTGATAAATATATTCAAGTTTCTTTTCATTAGCGGCGTCAGCCATTAGTTTATGCATGTTAATATTTGACATATTAAGTGCTGCTACGGCATCAGGCAACTTACCTACATAGCATGGATGTATCCCATCAGCATCAGCATAACAAGGTACTTCAACACAGGAATCTTTAGGCAGATTTTCGATCAAACCCGTATTGGGTACGTTCAAATTTGCCCTGAATGGCTGCCCAGTCAAGTTGGCATGAATAACATCAGGCGCGTATTCATTCGACTTTTGCATAGGTATGGGTTCATCGCTAGCCACCATTTTCTCAAGCATCTCAAAATAAGTGTCTGCAGACAATTCGTGCTCTAGCCACCATCTTCTGTTAACCCTCCAACGTTTTATAGTTGTTGAATTTTTTCTAAAATAGGGAACGTACTCAGACATATGAAATGGGGATTCGGACGGGAAATAACCAAAATGTTTCATGACTTCGAACCGTACCAAATCTGAAAAATCATTACCCAATAAGTAGGTCGCATACAATCCATCTCGTATTGATGCTGCATTAATCTTGTCTTCCGATTTTGCAAGTTCAAATAGTAATGGGTAAGCGTCCTGTCTATCTACTTTGTACTGTAAAAACCATGCCATATGGTTGATACCCGCTGCCCAATAAGATACTCTTTGCAACTCTACATCAAGGTAGTTTGCCAATTGAGCAGCTGTGCCCTGTACGCTATGACAATAACCAAATACCTTGATTGTTGTCTCGCGAGTTAATGCTAGACAGAGTGGTGCCATAGGATTTGTGTAGTTGAAAAAATATGCACCAGGGCATAATTCTTCCATGTCTTTACACATACCGAGCATTTCCGGATAGGCGCGTAGCATACGGAAGATTCCTGTGGGTCCGATAATGTCACCGACATTCTCGATTACACCATATTTATCTGCAATTTCCAGATCTCTCTTATATACTTGAGGTCCACCAACGCCAATTGAATTGATCACGTAGGTTGCGTCTGAGAGCACTTCCCGTCTCTTATCCGTAGCAACGATTTCTATCTCTTTGTTAACCTGTTTGCACATTTTTCTAGCGACTTGTTCCATGACTTTAAGCTTTTTAAGATCAATGTCAACAAGAGAAATATTATCGATCTTAATGTCATCAAAAAGTAACAGGGACTCGATCAAACCCTTCGCAAACACCGCGCTCCCAGCACCAACAATAACAATTTTCGTTTTCATAGCCATTTTATTCATCTCCTTATTTGTCTATTCAAATGTTCAACGAAACAACATACACCATGACGTACAACTCGGTAATATCCTCACCACCTCCTTCTTGTATTTGTTTTCTCCATACTTTCTTTACTGAGATAATTTTTCCTCTGCTAAGACTCCGATTGTTTTCTTGTGCAGAAATTTCGGCATTTGCTTTTCCGCCATAATAATGATCAGTACAATAAAAATTATTCCCTTAACGAGATTTTGCACCATTGGCGCCAGATTAATCAACACTAATCCATTGGATAACACAGAAATAAGAATGCTCCCAATCACTGGCGCTGAGAAGCGCGATTTTGCCCCGCCACCTGATGGTAAACCGCCAATTACCAGAGCAATCAAAACATTGAATGGCATATCAGAGCCGGCGTTTGCAGATGCAGCGCCTGTCCGAATTCCATTCATAAAACCCGCAAGGGAAGCTAAAACGCCCGCTATACAAAAGGCTTGAATCTTTACTTTGTCCACATCAATACCAGAATAAATCGCAGCAGTTTCTCCCGCTCCAATCATGCGGCAATCACTGCCAAACCGGGTGTATCGAAATAGGTAATAAGCAATGAAAAGCACAACAAAAAGTAAGGGGATCTTGAATGCAAACTCGTCCAATTTGAAAAGCTCGAAAGGAACGGGAACGGGTTCGCTTGCGGTAAGTTGAATAACAAGGCCATTGAGAATATACATCGTACTCAAAGTGACCAGAAAGGATGGCAATTTCAGTTTTGCATGAATCACACCGTTCCAACAACCAATAATCAAACCAGTCACAAGCGTAAGAATTATGCCCAATGGGATGTTCACAGTACTAACCTTCGCCATCACATAACAAGACAGCGCAAGATTCGCACCTACCGAAAAATCCATGCAACCAAGCGTCATGACAAAAAACACGCCCGTACTTACTAACATCAGTATGATCGACTGCCCTAATATCAGTTTCAAATTTCTCAATGTGATTGACTGCCCCTTTGTTACTATAGCAAAAAACACGACCAGTACGATCAGTCCGATGAGAATAGCACTGGATTTTAATATTTTTGGCAGAGTTTCTTTTTTCATAAAAATAATCTCCTTAAATCATACATGAGACAAGATCCTCTTCACTGAGGTCCTTGCTCCTCACAAATTCCCCTGAAATATTTCCGTTCTTGAGTATCAAAATCCGATCGCTAACACCAATCAACTCCAGCAATTCCTCCGAAATTACGATAATGGAACAACCGTCATTTTTCATGCACGTAAGCAGATCATAAATCATCGCCTTGGTCATCACGTCTATTCCTCTGGTAGGGCTATCAAGCACAAAAATATTCGCACCACGAGCCAACCATTTGGTCAAAGTTACCTTCTGCTTATTACCGCCACTTAATGTATAAACAAACTGATCCACATCATTCATCTTAATATTCAGTCTTCTTGCTTGCTCTCTTGCAAAATTTTTTTTCTTTATTGGAGAGAGATAGACCCCTTTTTGCAACTGATCCATACAGGTAATACAAATGTTATCCAATATATCAGCATTGTTAATGAGAGCTTCATGCTCCCTATCCTTAGGAACATACCCTATGCCACTTTTTATCGCTTCTTTGATTGAGTGAATATTAATTGTTTCTCCTTCAAGGGTAACCGACCCGGTCGTGTTATACTCGACACCAAACAGTGCTTTGCCCAAATTATGCATTCCAGATTCGCTTAGCCCGCCAAATCCTAATATCTCCCCCCTGTAAAGTTCAAACGAAACATCATTTAATTTTCCGGGACAATTCAGATTTCTCACCTCTAATACAACTTCCGAAGATGTCAGCATGCCATAGTCTTCGCGATAGTAGCTTCCTACAAGATCACGCCCTACCATCAAACTTTTTAGATCATTTTCAGACATGCCTCTAGCTGATACTGTGTCCACCAATTGACCATCCCTCATTACAGTAACACTGTCACACAAATCAAGCACTTCTCGTAGATCGTGCGAAATAAAGACTACGCTGTTTCCCGAATCCTTTGTTTTATGAATCAGTTTGTATAATTCTGCTCTGCCTTTTTGTGACAATACTGTCGTTGTTTCATCAATAATCAGCAGTTTAGGTTTTATATGAGCTGCCCTAACTAATTCAATGAGTTTCCGTTGCTCCAATGTGTATGCATCAATATCTGATTTTACGTTGATTCCGCTAATCTGCATTTCTTCCAAATATTCTTTTGCTTCCACAAACATAGCTTTAAGATCCCGTAAGCCATGGTTAATGAATTTCTGCTCGTGTCCAACAAAGATATTCTCTGCGACCGTCATTCCCGCTAACGTATTGACCTCCTGGACGATCATGCTTACACCCTTGTCATTAGCATGCGCTTGATGTTGTGGTGCATAAGGTTGTCCCTCCACTGTCATACTGCCACTGTCCGGCTTTAATAGACCTGCTACCATACACATCAACGTTGATTTTCCAGAGCCGTTTTCTCCAACTAAACCCCGAATCTCTCCTTTATCAATATCCAGCGAAACTCCATCAACTGCTTTTGTGGACCCAAACGTTTTGTGTAAGTCCTGTAAATGAACCATGACTTGTTCTTCCATATATATCTCCGCAGTTCTTAATCTTCCATATCACTTGATAACATCGTATCTTCTCGGATTTGAAGTCACCTTGATCACAACCAGGAGTGCTACGCCCACAAATATATTCTGCATGGACGATTCCAGCCCATTTGTTAATAGACCATTTTGTAATAAAGCAAGGAAAAAGCTTCCCAACAGTATTGCAACTATTGGATTCATGTGTTTTTTAAAAGCAAGACCAATCATACAGGCCATTAATGGCTGAAACACGGTGGTCGTGCTGGACAGATTGGTGGCTGCAGAAATGGTAGTGTTGTAACATAAGTTAACTACTCCCATTAATGCAGCACAGACACCACTAATCAGAAATGCGGTTATTTTTGTTTTATTTATGTTAATTCCCATGCTACGCGCAATAGGTTCACTGCTCCCAATGGCATTCACATGTACTCCAAAGCAGGTATATCTATCTAAAAAGAATATAATTGCCGCAATCATTAAACTAATCACGATACTCCATGGCGCCATCCCTAAACCTCTGAATTGAGAATCGATCCGCAGAGTCGATCCCCCACCCATTACAACCAGTCCCAAACTCTCGTAGATAATCACCAGTCCAACAGATATGATCATAGATGGAGCCTTTATCTTGGATGTCATAATTCCGTTAACCAGCCCCAAACATGCTCCTGTAATAAGTGCGCCAATTAGCAGACCCGGGAGTCCGAATATAACAGACAATCTGCATCCCACTATAGCGCTTAATATGGCATTGGCACCAAGCGTCATGTCAAATGCACCCATTTCCAGCAAAAAATATGTACCATATGCCATAATTACTGATATCATGCATTGCTGCAGAAGAATGAACATGCTGCTTAAACTTCCAAACCTGCTTGGCTGCAAAATCTTAAATACTACATATGTGATGACAAGTGCACCAACTAATACCATTCCCTTTTTTAATTTATTCATTTCACCGCCATTTTAATTGGGTGGATAAAAAACTACCCACCCTTTCTTTGATCAGCTAAATTCCCAACTTAGACAATTTATTTAACTACTCCTTCATGTCGAGTCATTACATCCTCAAGTGATATTGCTTTCGCAGCTTTCTGTATATCCGCAATTGTATGAGTGGGATTGAATGTGATCGTCATAGCTTTGATTTCTTCTGCCGTATAAGGTAGGACATCCCCGACATACCACTTTTTATAATTCTGATAATCCTCGTAATTTTTCAGGACCAGAATATTGTCTTGCACATCCATGGGAAAGTTCGCTGAATTATAGGCACCATTAATTGCGTTGTAAACCATCAGGAAAGAATAAAAAGCAGATGCCTGATGTCCACCGCCGATGGCTAAGAGATATCCATCGCGCATGTCCTCCTCCATAGAATCATAGAAATCTACACCTACAATTGGCATTTTTCCCTTGCCTGCATTTTCGAGCGCCACTCTTACACCTGGGGCATAACTTGATGAAATGAGCGCCCATCCGTCAATTTCAGGATATGCTGCCAAAAGATTGCTTGCAACTTCCGCCCCGCCATCCGCAGCAATATCCCATTCCTCAGCTACAATTTTGACACCATTTTCATTGAACACATCGCGATAACCCTTATATCTAGTTTCCGCAGTGGTGTCGCCATGGTTGTAGCTTAACAGTGCCACATTCTTACTCCCAGCAATTACTAATTCCATCCCCAATTTGTAAGCTACGTCGTATTCGCTTTCATAGGTGCGTCCTACATAGTATTTATTACCCTCAAGTTGGGCGATTACATCTTTATCAGTCAGTGTTCTGAAGTACTGTGCAAAATATACATGATTTTCTTCACACATTTTTGCAATGTTAACCATGGATTGTTCGGTGAAATTACAAACAATAATACCGTCTACACCCGCAGCAATCAGATTTTCTGCGTTGGTAATGACAGAATCCACACTTGTTAATGCACCACCATATACTACCTCTACACCCAATACTTCGCCGACGTAATCGACTAACCTATTGGTTTCGATTGCCAAGCCACCAGTTTCCCCGATATGCAAAAAACCTATCTTTATTGGATCTTTAACAGCCATTGGCGTTGTACCGATCTCCGGTGACGGCTCCACTGTTGCTGTTTGCGAACAAGCAGTAAGTCCAAAAAACATGGCTATTACCAAAATCATTGACAAAACTTTTCTTTGTTCCATTAGATTGCTCTCCTTTTATTTTTGTACCTTTTTTTGCTGACTTTGATCTGTCAGTTCAATATTGGAATTGGAATTTGAAATTAAAATTAGACTTAACAAAATCTTCCTTTGTTTTATGAGATAGTTATGTGCGGTATAATCTAGGGGTGCAAAAGAATCTTCATAGATCATTCTTGCACTCATGTAAAAGTGCTTGTGTGGAGCCGCAATTCTGCAACAAGCACTTTTAATTCTATGTTTTCTCCTCTTATAGGCTTCCTCCTTCCCTATTTAAGTGAGCTTTTTCTAATAATAATGTCAGGGGTTAGCCTAATTGTCCTGTGTTCCGGCGTTTTATTATTTTGGATGGATGCTATAATTCGAATAATTTCCTCAACTGCTGAAATCCCGATCTGTTGCTGGTCATGATGGATGGAGGTCAGTGCCGGCCAAAAATATTCCGATTCCGGCATATCATCAAAACCTACAATCCCTAAATCTTGCGGTACTCTCAAACTCCGCTGATGAATGACCGCCAGTGCGCCAAGCGCCATCTGATCGTTGGCTGCAAAAATCGCATCCATTTCAGGATATTGATCAAACAGGACATTGGCAGCCGCATAACCACTAACCGAAGACCAGTTACCTTCTGTCCAATGGTTTTCCAACACTTCCTTACCCGCTGATTCCAAGGTACTCTTCCAGGCTTGAAAACGCTGGCGCGCTTCCCACCAATCCATCGGACCGGCGATGTGACCGATGTGACGATATCCTTTTTCCAGCAAGTGCGCCGTAGCCAGCTGTCCGCCAACTTGATTATCCATGACAATGACCGACTTGCCTTTGCGCTGTTCCATGGTCAGAAAAACAATCGGCACACTTAATTCATAAGAAAAATTATCGACCCAGGCATGGTTATCCCCAATTTCAGGAGCAGCCCAGATAATGCCGTCAACCTGAC
>JBDKUM010000401.1:0-6444 GCA_039679715.1 Phycisphaerales bacterium | reverse complement strand
AAGATGTCATTTACAAATATCGGAGCTGCTGTTGCTCCAATTATTACAGATTTATCAAATAAAATAGCTGTAATTGTCGGCAGAATATCAAACTGGATTAAAGAAAACCGTGGGCTTGTTCGCATGGTTTTAATAGTTGCCGCATCTCTTGTGGCAGCTGGAGGTGCATTTGTCGCATTTGGTTATGCAATGATATTTGTAAGTAAAGCAATTGCGGTAATAAGAACAGGCTTTTCGGTTATTAAAACTGCATTGATGTTCTTAATGTCTCCAATTGGAATGATAATCACATCGGTTACAGCATTGACAGGAATATTTTTATATTTCACCGGATATGGCAGCCAATTATTAAATTGGTTTGGCAGTTGTTTTAATACATTAAAGCAGGATGCGACGGGTCTAATCATAACAGCAGGATCGCAATATTTTGTTCAAATTGGAAATATAAAATTCCCGCAGCAATTACAATCAGCACAGGTCTTAAAAGGTGTTCGTCATGGTGATTTAATGGGTATGCTCGCACCTGCAAGTCCATTCAGGCGAAGCAAAAATAGGTTTGTTTAAATGATAAAGGAAGGTCTTATGAATACAAAACAGATATCAGGCTGGCAATTGATAAGGTCAGCAACACACGCCGATACGGCGATGGATAAAACAACGTTAGACTCTAAACCATCATTTGCAAAAAATATATGCATGGAAGGTATCAATGCTCTTGACTTGATGCTTGCCGCAGTTGGCGACGAAAACGGAACCGTTGCTGTGAGAATCTTTGGTGGACGAAATAAAGATAGCGGCCCAGCGCAGCTGATTGCAGCAATCACTTTTACTCTCGGTTCAATGCAAGTCAATCAAGACCCTCAAAGCGGTTTGCCTACGGCTTTGACGTTATATGCAGATACTGCGGCAGTAACTTCATATTGGCCGGTAGATATTAAAGCTCCAAACAGCGGAAATAATTTATTGTGTGTTGTCAGCTTTGATAATCTCGACCTTGCCTGGATTGCCGCTGAAATCGGGACACTTACAAACGTTTCAAGAGTAGATGTATTTATGGGGTATTTCCATTAATGGCAAAAGGATTGTCACAATTTGGACAGTCACTTTGCAAAGTAAAAACTTTGTTCTTTGACAGACCGGCTGTGGTTAAAGCAGTAGATTCTGCCACACGTAAAGTTTTAAACCGAATTGGCGGTATGATAAGGCTTACTGCAAGAAGATCTATTAAAAAAGCACCTAACAGAAAAGCGGTCAGCAAAGCCGGCAAGCCGCCGCTAAGTCACACGGGACTTCTGCGAAACCATATTTATTATTCGTTTGACCCGCAGGCCAGATCTGTTGTTGTTGGGCCTGTGGCACTCAGAGCTAAAGGTAAAAATGTACCGCGCATACTTGAATATAGCGGCAATACAAGAATAAAAGGTAAAAACGTTCATATCGCTGCACGGCCTTATATGGGGCCGGCATTAGCTGTAAACAAATCCAGGATGGCAGCGGTTTGGAAGAATAGTGTTCATAAATAACATAAACTTTAGGAGTTTTAAAATGGCAGTAGATTTTATTTTAGGAATAAATGCAAAATTATATTACGGCACAAACGATGCAGAACTATCAGCAATGACCGAGGCTTCAAATGTAAAAGATTTGACAGTTTCAGTTTCCGCCGGCGAGGCTGATATCAGCACACGCGCAAATCAAGGCTGGAGAGCAACAGCGGCAACTCTTCGTGAATGCGAATTAAGCTGGACAATGAATTGGAAACCTGGCGATGCGTTTTTTACGGCGATAAAAACGGCGATGCTTACCAGTACTACAGTTTGCCTTGCAGCATTGACAGGCTTAAAAGAAGGTGAAGGAAGCGCAGGAAGCTCCGGCCCGCATGGGAATTTTTCAATCACAAAGTTTGACCGAAAGGAAGGACTTGAAGAAGCGATCACTGTTGATGTTACAGCGAAGCTTGCAAAATATATTGCATGGGTCGAAGTCGTAGCCGTTTAATTTTTATTCACAAGTGAGGTGTGTTAGTGAAAACTTTTACAGATAGCGCAGGCAGAACATGGACTATCAGTTTGACAATTGATAGTGCAAAACGCGTCCGTGATTTATTGGGTATTAATTTACTTGAGCCAGGCGATTGAACTGCGTGACCGGATGGAATGGAATCGCGTTTCGGCATTAATGGCACTACTTTGTAATATTAATCGAGATCCGAAAAAGGCAAAAACATTTAAGCCGGCCGATTTTAATCCATACTTGCAAACAAATTCTAATAAAGAAAATGTAATAGAAGTCAAAGATGACAAATCAAAAGCGTTATTTAAGAAGGCTTTTACAGGAAAGTAAGAAGTGGCAAATTCTGGTGCAATAAAAGCTGGCAGTGCATATGTTGAAATCTTCGCGGATAAAAGTGCATTAATGCGCGGTCTGCGTAGTGCACAAGCAGATTTAAAGAAATGGGGGAATACTATCTCATCTTTCGGCACAAAAATGATGGGCCTTGGAACTGCTATCGTTACTCCTTTGATTGCTGCCGCTAAATACGCAGGTAGTTTTGCCGATGATATTGCAAGGATGTCCCAGATAGTTGCAATAAGTGTAACTTCCCTGCAAGGTCTTAGTTTTGCCGCAAACCAGAATGACATCAGTATGCAATCTCTTGGCAAGGCATTGATTTTCATGCACAAAAATTTAGCTGCTTTAAATAAAGGCTCGAAAGCACAGGTAGAAGCCTTTGGGAAACTTGGGCTTGTCTTTGCTGACCTGCGCGATAAATCGCCTGACCAATTATTTATGCTTATAGCAGATAGGATCGCATCGATAGAAAATCCAACCGAGAGAATCACCATTGCATTAAAGATTTTCGGTAAGGCAGGCGCAAATCTAATACCTCTCCATAATAAAGGTGCCGGCCCAATTGCTGAATATCAATCTGAACTTCAGAGACTCGGCGCGATAATGAGCGATGAAGATGTTGCAGCTGGTGAAGAATTCCATGAAACCCTTAAGAAACTGTGGTACATAATCAAAAATGGCTTAACTGCTGCAATCGGCAGTGCTGTCATTCCTTTACTTAAGCAGTGGGCAAATAAAATGATTGAAGTTATTGGTATTGCAACACGCTGGGTCAAAGAGCACAGGGGCGTTGTAACAATGATTCTATGGCTTGGAACTGTTCTTGTTGCAGGTGGCAGTGCATTTATGCTTTTCGGTAAAACTCTTATCGCATGCAGCAAAATGCTAGGTGTTGTTCGGGGCGGTTTTGGGATTTTGCGTACTGTTTTGGCTGCAATGCTTTCTCCTCTTGGAACTTTGATAATTCAAATAGGTTTATGTGTTGGTGCACTGCTTTGGATGACAGGACTTGGCGGCAAGATGCTCAATTGGCTAGGAGGTTGTTTTAATACCTTAAAAGAAGATGCAACAAACGCCATTGGCGGTATTGCAGCTGCATTTGCTAAAGGTGATATTGGACTTGCTGCACGCATTGCATGGCTTTAATCATTTTAAATCTTTTGGCGGCAATCAATACTGCAATTTTGGTGGAG
This sequence comes from Phycisphaerales bacterium, assembly GCA_039679715.1. GTDB lineage: Bacteria > Planctomycetota > Phycisphaerae > Sedimentisphaerales > UBA12454 > UBA12454. Next base: position 2,899 of record JBDKUM010000401.1, on the reverse strand, counting down.
CGGTAAAATATAATTCACCGACTGGTTTTGGCAATTGGTCAGAAAATCCAAAAATAACAGGCAGCTTGCAAAATCACATTGAAGTAATTTTAAGCGATAGTCGTTTCAGATTGCCGGTAAATTCTACATACCGTGCTAATTGGAGAAGAGCTAATTTCAGTAATCCACCCGCAGAGCCTTCAGTAGAAAGTGTTTATTACATTGGCACTTATCCAAATGGATCACTTCAAAGATATAAAGAAGGTGGAAATTGGGAAGGAGTTTCTGATAGTGAAATCCCAAGCTGGAATGATTACCCTCATGTAAGCGATGAATTGTGGGGAGAAAATGAAGCTGGGATTGAATTATTTTTAAAAGTACATGGGGCATATGATTGGTACTTTGATATGGAGCATCGCTATACCCCAACCAATATGATGCGAAACGCGCTGCGTGATAGTGTCGACCCTTATATTGTATCTAACCCGCCAAGTGAATCCGCATTATGGGCGCAATGGGATTTAATTCCGGATGGTGGAACACTGCGGAGAGGATTGCGATATACATGTGGTCGGTATAATCCATTTATGGCTGCCAACCACGCAGGTTCAGACCTTGATTTTAGAAAAGAACCCTGGAGTCCCAATTTTATTTCGCCTTATGGCTTTGCCATGAATCGCTACGGCAGTTATGATATGCCTTGTAAATGGTTTGGAGCCAGGACAAATACAATTCCTGCAATCAATAAATTTGATGAGCAGTTTATGGATTTAACGCCTTTTACGAATCAGGGAATCCAATGGCTTGCGGAACATCCATATAAAAAAGGCATTGTTGTTCATAATAGCGGTATATCTTATTATGCCAAACAAGATATCACAAATATTACTGATCCACCGGCAAGTAATAATCAATATGAAAAGATACCGATCGATACATTTACAACGCCGGGCAATCGGGAAAATGGAGAGATAGTTGAAAATTGGAATCCGAATGTTCAGGTTGGCTGGATGTTACATTTGTGCGATAGTACGAACGATAAAATAAGCTATGATCCTGCTAAAATGAAATCGGTTTATATTCTTGATGTTAAAGTCATCGAAACCGAAAATAAAACCTACATCACTGTAAGTGATACCATAAACAAAGGTACAGTTAATAATAGTAATTATTTTGTAAAAGCCGGATGGAGCAGAGATATTTGCACCAGGCATGATGGATGCGGGGCAACTTGGAGTTATGACGAAACAAGAACGATTACTTACAAAATTCATTATCAATGCCAGCCGGAGCTATTATTGGATTTAAAGGATTTGCTGGATTTTGCAATTTATAAGGATGTTTCTTTAAGCAGAGATGTAGTTAGTATTGTATCAAATGGCACTGATGGCAGCGGTGGCAAATACGGTACAGTTTCGGTTGGTAAAGCTATATCAATCTGCCAGGCTTTGGTAAACAAGTGGATCTCATTATATGGCAACAAACCAAATGAAGCAGCGGATTTAATTCATTGGAGCGATGGAAGTATTCTCGTAAATGGACAATATCCCGAAGATGAAAATGCTTATCATGTCGGAAGTCTTTTCAGGGGCAGTAATTTTCAGGCAGGTACAGGTATTTTTACGCCAAGCTATTTTATGGTTATAAATGCTTATTACTATGCTTGCTGTATAAGATATTATTGGCCAGATGCTGTAAAAAATGCGCCAAAGACAGTATTGCAAAAAGTTGCTGTAACAGAGCAAAAACAAATATACGCAAAAAGCTGTGCATCCGGGGAATCGCCGGATGACATTGAAGAATATGGCCCATTAGTTTTCGATCAAAGTTGTTCGGTTGGTAGTTTGGTTTTAAATAACAGGATTGTGTCGCGCGATGCTGAAACATTAAAGACACATTATAGTTATGTGCCTTTAAGTACAAGTGGTATTTGGTACAAATGCCAGCCTACTAATTTATATCCTTATGCTGTTCATACCGGTAAAGGCGGTTTAGTTGGCACTCCTCACACTACAGTTTCCGGCGATGCTTATATGAATATGGCTTTGGCAAGTTCAGGTGAGAATGTTGTAATGATTCTGGATTGGGAAGATGTGCCGGAAAGCTTCTTTACAGAGAATTTCTTTCATATAGATGTGCCGAGAGTTTTACAGCTTGATAATAATCCGCCCAGACCCGATCCGCCAGTTCATCATTATGACCCATATACAAAATTAAAATATATTCTGCCTTATGATTTACTTTCAGTAGAGCAGCAGGATGCCGTAAAACAATGGAGTCTTGATTTGTTTGGTGAAGGCTACGAATATCAGGCAGGCGAGCAGGCTTATGTTAATATGAATGGTAAAAAGCAATTATTTACCGCAAAAAATTATATTGCTCAATCGACAATTATGCCTATGAATGACCCTGATAATTGGACATGGGAAATGCCATGGGTAGAACTGCATTTATATGGTGAAAGCTGTTTGTGCAAAGATTATGAGGCTAGCGATCCTGTGAAATATAGACTTGTTTGCAAAGAAGATGGAACACTTAGTACGGAATACACACCGGAGCGAAAAAAAGATTTACTCTTAAAAACAATTGAGCTTGATATTAAGGAGGCGGTTTTATCCGGTTCACCTGCTACAATCTTAAACAGCATAGAATATGAAATATGGGTTCAAGACCACAACCCGCCTTATCCAAAAGATAAATTGCTTTTATATAATGGCGTGCTTTATAGGGTTATTGCAGATCCGGTTGTAACAAACATTAACTCTGCGCCTGATGTTAATACGGTTGATTATATAAAATGTAAATTGATAATTCCGATTGCCGATGTGTCAGACTGGTACGTTGGTGACATGCTTGAAATTTTAGGAACTCCATTTTTAAACAGAGTAAAGCCGATTATTTCTAAAGGTTCAACTTTTGT
>JBDKUM010000400.1:0-2294 GCA_039679715.1 Phycisphaerales bacterium | reverse complement strand
ACCTTCAGGTGTTTCCCAGCCTTTATGCTCGCCGTTTACTACGTTAAAATAACTGTCCGATGCAACATCTATAATCGGAACAAATCCCGCAACATATTCCATAGCCTGATTGACAGGAATATATTTGCCGATTTTACCGATAACTACGCCAAGCTCAACGTTGAATCCCCATATCGAAGAATCACGAATAACAACAATATCATCCATTCCAACAACCGTACCCTGCGGACGATTGTGTCCCATCGGAAAAATATTCGTAGATGTTCGGCCTGCGTTATTACGAATGAATGGCGGACCGTTCTGTACAAGACCAAAATAAAGTCTCGGCCTCGGAATCGGCGCCTTAATCTTCACGTCCGAAAGCTTCTTCGAACCAAGCAGTAACGGCATCGCATCGTAACCGCCGCTCAATACTTTTTGAATATATTCACACAACGCACGCAAATCCTTCATACCATCCGGCCCAAGCGCAAGAAACGATGACATCGTCGCAGGCCAGTCTGTTCTAAATGAAGGCTTAACTATCCAGTTGCTTGCCGTTGGATATACTGTGTACTTCAAATTGGCCGAAACTTCAGCAGGATTGAAAACCCGTTGACTGTCATCAGCCATATCAAGCAAAAAGCCCCACGATTCGGTATTATTAAATTCGTAAGTAAGTAATTTCATTAGTTGCTGCCTTTATCTTCAAGCCAATCAATATTAAATCGCACAAGTGTTATATCCTCAGCGTAGCCTTCTTCGCCGCTTTCAAACACGCACAACACTGTACCTTTCTGCGTTACTATCATATCTGAATAACCGCCCTTGCCGCTGCGTAATGTCTTCACTATCGGCCAAGTCTTGCAGTCATCATAACTTAATTTTACAGTAAGATTTTTTCGGCCTTCATTCGGTGCAATTCCCTTACCCTTCATACTCACCGCAGGATTCAAAAACAGCACTCTGCCCGGCGTGTTGCCATCAGGAAAATTATATCTAACTATCGATGCGTGGCACTTCGGTTCCGGCAGATTACAATCAACGCCGAAATCTGTGAATGTTTTGCCGCCGTCTTTGCTTATCGAATATGAACGATAGCCCTGTGTGTTGGGGTCATGATTGCGATTGTTTAAATAAACGCTGCCGTCAGATAATTCCACAACGCAGCCTTCGCCGCAGCAGCCCTGTGATGAACCACCCCATTGCCATGTCTTGCCGTGATCATCGCTGTATATCAATGTATTATGACAACTCGGCCCGACTCTGTCCCACTTTTTGCCGAAGTATCGGCCGGGAATTATGAGCCTGCCTGCGTGTTTGCCTTTTTGAAGTTGAATACCACGACCTATGAACCATGCAAGACCAGTATTGGGATATGTAAAACATTGTTTTGTTACATCGGTAGCCTGCCATGTCTTGCCATTGTCTTTACTTGACGAAATCTTAGCCCATGCGCCAAGCTCGATGCCTTTTTGATGATTGTTTATCATCCAATCTTCAGTCATTGGCAGATTTTGGTCATTGTTCATCGGCCAATGTTTGCTTATTGACCAGAAAGTGCCGGTTTGTTTATCAATAACACTTACGCCACTACATTCATTCGCATCATGCCATGTAATACCGTCGTCAATACTATATTTACATGTTGCTTTTTCAATGCCGCCGGTATCACGCATATGGCCTATCTTTAAAGTCGCAGTCGCTATAATTGTACCATCTGGTTTTTGATAAATATGCGGCGAGCGAAAATGATCCTCTGTTGCAAGCCGTTTAAATAAAGCCTTGCTTTCACAAAACGGCTCAGCCGCGAATAAAGCATTTACAGAAATAAAAACAACCAACAAAAATACCAAACTAAATTTCATTTCACTATACCTTTTAATACATGCAGAGGCGCCATTAAGACGCCTCTGCACTAAGTTACAAATAATTATATACCCATGCTCATCAGGGCAATTGTTGCAGGTTCAGGAATATATGCTGTGTCAAGGTCATATTTATTTTCAAGATAGTATCCAACTTTGTTTTGTTCAGTGCCGCTAAGTGCTCTATTATAAACAAGCACCTCGGCCATTTCACCATTTGTGTTAACGCCCAGGAAAGCGCTGTCTTCAGGGCTTATACTGCCTGTATAAATACCATCAGCATAACCAGTTCCTGCATTTCCATTGAGATATCCCGTAAGGTCAATGTCATCAGGATATGATTCAATTTCGGCATAATTTGACCAGATGTTGCCATTGTCGTTGCTATACTTATAAGCAATTACATTTGCATCAGCACAATAAAATACATACACCCTGTTGGTACGT
>JBDKUM010000399.1:0-2009 GCA_039679715.1 Phycisphaerales bacterium | reverse complement strand
AGCCAGAGTGTCGGAATTGGCAGACGAGCGCGACTCAAAATCGTGTGCCGCGAGGCGTGTGGGTTCGAGTCCCACCTCTGGCACCAGAAACAATCGCTCTCGAACCGCAATATAAGCGGATTCGAGGGCTTTTTCTTTTCTCGCAGCGCCTTCCTGTTTGCCGCCTGGCATACTGTCACATAAACCATTTTAGTGCATTTAGCGCATATTTGCAGTGCTCTCATCGCCCTATTTACCTGGCATTCCGCCCGCTTTGGAGGGATGTCAGGAGGGATATACGCCGACGATGGCGTTGGCCGAAGCGACCTTGGAGCTGAAATCCAAGCGAGTGTAAATGTTCGAGGTTGTGGAGATATCGCGCGTTTTTTTCTGTTCTCTCGTACCAATAGTAGCCTTGGATGTCCTCCGGCTTTATTTTCCTATATAGCTTTAGCCCGCCGTAGGCGGATCGGTTGAAAACCGTGCACTTTCAGTGCAATCAGAACTTTTAGCCGACCAAAGGTCTTTCGTGGCTACGACAAGTTACAACTCTTTTTTTTGAAAAATTTTAATGGATGTCGCAAGAGATATTGTAATCACAATGAATATCATTGCAATCAAAACTGCGTAGAGGACCGTCAACGGCAACTCGTTAAAGATGTTAAAATTTATACCAGCTTTTGCGATTGCTTTAACAATGGATGGCAATAAAAACGAGGCGGCAAAAAGCATAACCATCAGTGCGTATTTCATTTTTTCAAAGCCCAGTTTATATTGCAACGGTATATAAATCCCAAAAATAATTGAAAAAAGCAGCAGCGCCAGAACTACGTCAAATGTCCTAATCATTTCTATCTGTGGCACGAGCAGGCTTAATATCGCGTATGCAAGATAGCAAAAAATAAGTAGAATTAAGAAGAACACATATCGCGCTTTCACCACAGCACTCCTTGTATACGGCGCTGTACATAACAAAGCAATCACTTTCGGATATTTGGTTTCAGCCAAAGATACTGATTGCAGCGGTATATACACAGTAAAGATAACCATAATCATAAAAGCTGTAAAACCCATTATGCTTGGCACCTTCCACAAAAAAAACAGTGGAATACCAAAAGCTAATGCCGCTGTTAAAGGCAAATATCTTTTTACAAGCAAGAAATCTTTCTTAACAAGGTAAATCATCACTATTCCCCTCCTATGTAGCCAAGCATAATGTCTTCAATTGTTGGCTTTTCCGTTAAAATATTTTTGCAAGTCAATTTTATTTGCGCAGCGTTTTTGGTAATGCCCACAAACCCATATTCTGTTTCCTGAATACTCAAAAACAGCCTCCTTGTTTCGTCAGATAATTCTTTAGGATTACCTTTTACTTTCTTAAAGGTATCAAGTAAGGCGTCTTTTTCTTCCTGAAATATAATCCGCCCGCCATTTATGAGGATAATCATATCGGCAACCTTATCCAAATCAGAGGTTATGTGCGTAGAAAAGAATACGCTTTTGCCTTCTTCTTGCATGAATTCAAGAAGTATGTTCATAAGCTGGCTTCTAATCAGCGGGTCAAGACCGCTTGTTGGTTCATCCATGATGAGCAAATCGGCATGGTGTGAAAGCGCAAGCACAAGCGAAAATTTCATACGCATACCTTTGGACAATGTGGAAATCTTTTGTTGAGGATTTAGATCAAATCTTTTCATGAAAGACCTGTATTCATTTTCATTCCAACGGCTATAGGCAGGAGCAACAATGCTTTTCATCCCGGCCATCGTAAGGTCATCATAAAAAGTGCCTTCATCTAAAACAATTCCGATACGGTCTTTAATCTCTCGTTCATATTCAGCCATATCTTTGCCAAAAACCTTTACTGTACCGGAATCCTTTAGTGCAAGACCAAGTATGTTTTTGATAGTGGTTGTTTTTCCGGCCCCGTTTACACCTATAAAGCCGGTAATACAATTTTCCCGTAAAGTAAAACTAATATCTTTAAGCTGAAAGGTTCCGTAAGATTTATTTAAGCCGGACACTTTCAA
>JBDKUM010000398.1:0-5347 GCA_039679715.1 Phycisphaerales bacterium | reverse complement strand
TGCGCAAAGCCTGCTGAAGCAGAGTTTTCGATATGTCCGCGTCTGTAGTGATAAAGCACAGCGTTGTTGCCATGTTCGGTCCAATCATACCTGCGCCTTTTGTTGTGCCGGCGATGTTTATTTGTTTTCCGCCAATTGTAACTGATTTAAATGCTTGTTTACATTTCGTATCTGTTGTCATTATAGCGTGTGCGAAATCAAGGCCTGCATTTTCACTGCTTGAAAGTTTCGCAGCAGCTAAAATAATTCCATTGCTGACATTTTCCATTGGAAGCTGATGGCCGATGATTCCTGTCGATGCGACAAGAATTTCATTTGCTTTAGCATCGATAAGCTCTGCCGCTATGTTGCACATTGCCTCGGCGTTTTGTATTCCCACTTTACCCGTGCATGTGTTTGCGTTGCCGGAATTGACGATAACAGCTTCTGTGGTGCCCGATTTAATATGGCTTTTGCTTACCGTTACTGCGGCCGAAACGACTTTATTGGTTGTGAAAACTGCCGCCGCTTTCGCTCCTGTAGGGCAGCAAATAATTCCTACATCTTTTTTTCCGCTAACTTTTATTCCGGCGCTTATGCCCGCCGCCAAAAATCCTTTCGGTCCTGTTACTGTTGTATTTTTCATTTATGAATTTCCCTTGTCTTTAGTGTTATTCCCGCGAAAGCGGGAATCCATTATCTGCTTAAATTGTTATATAAATCTTCCCATTCGGGATTATTCTTTTCAATTAATTCTATTTTCCATTGTCTATTCCATTTTTTCAACTGTTTTTCCCTTGTTATTGCATAGCAAACATCGTTATGAATTTCATAGTATACAAGGTTATGCACATTGTATTTCTTGGTAAAACCATCTGCAAGATTGTTTTTATGTTGATATACTCTTTTGATTAAATCATTGGTCATACCAATATACAAAGTGCAATTCTTCATGCTGGACAAAATATAGACGAAATATTGTTTCGTTAGCATTTAACGGATTGTATCAAAGCTGCTGGTTTTTGCACTGTAAATTTTATAATTGTCATACCCGTGGAAACGGGTATCCAGAAAATAGAAATGGATTCCCGCTTTCGCGGGAATGACACAAGGAGTGGTAATGTTTTTGCGAATCATTTTAACGAATTTATTGCTTTGGCAATTCTAGGATATTTAAAGTAATTTAATATCTTTGCTTCTTGGGTCGTCGATAATACCCAGCCCGTTAGTCAAAATTCCTCTCATCGCGATTGCTCTGAATCTTGCGGATGGATCATAAAAAGATAAGCTCGTATCGACTGTATTAACCATTATTCCCGGCGTATTAAGTTCAAGCTCATTAATAATTTCACCATCCGGCTGTATTAAACATGAAGAATATGGCGCGATTTCACCGCAAGAATTAGCCATGCTCGCCCAAAAATAATTCGATGCCGCGTTTGCCTGCATTGTCTGCCTGATAATATGACGATGCACACTGTTTTCTTTTTGCCTTGCGTTATAGAACGATTGCAGGGTAAATTGAACATTCAATTTCGCAAGTTCTCTGTAAATTTCCGGAAAACGCAAATCAAAACAAATCAGCAATGCGCATTTTACATTATTAATTGTAAAAGTAACAAATCTGTCCCCCGGCGTATAATGCATTAAATCATTTTCAGTGCAGAATCTTTTGTCATAGCGATTTTCAATTTCGCCGTTTGGATTGATTAAGTAAATACAATTATGCGGCTTGTTCGGCGATGTCAATCTATGTGTACTTCCAAGAGCGATCCAAATCTTTAGCTTGCCTGCAAGAGTGATTATTTTTTTTGTCTCTGTAACCAGCCGTTCCCAATTATATGCTTCGAAATTATCGAAATCCGCTCCGGCGTAACCACTAAGGGCACATTCTGAAAAATGAACAATATCAGCTTGTCTTTCTTTAGCTTCGTTAATGAAATTCTGTATGTACCGCGAATTTTTTTCAATAAATTCGCTTACAGGAAACTGACATGTCGCAATTTTTAATATTCCACTAGCCACAGAGTTTTTACCTTTTACTTTTAGCCACAGAGCTCACAGAGACCACAGAGATCATCTTTGTTGTAAATGAGTGGAAGAGTAAATGTGTAAATGAGTATATCTCATCAACCCATCAACCCGTTTACCCATTTACTATTTTAATCCCGCGGTTTCTTCGATACCGAACATAATATTCATATTTTGAACAGCCTGGCCAGATGCGCCTTTTATCAGGTTATCAATCGCGCTGAAAATGACAATTTTATCTTTGCATACTGTCGGGTAGATATGGCAATAATTTGTATTGGCAATATCTTTCAGCATCGGAGCCGCATTAAGCACCTGAACGAAATGTTCATTCTTATAAAATTCTTTATAGAGCTCTGTTAATTTTTCAGCCGTCATTTTTTCTTTTGGCTGGCAATAAATCGTCGACATGATTCCATAATCGAATGGGCCGACATGCGGCTGGAACAGAACTTCAACGTTCTTGCCCGCGATTTCGCCGGCTATTTGTTCCATTTCCGGCTGATGACGATGTTTGCCGATTCCGTAAGCGAAAAAGTTTTCATTCATATTCGGGAAATGGAAATTTTTTGAAGGATTTTTGCCTGCGCCGCTTGTGCCAGTTACTGAATTTAGAATAACAGTGCCGTCAATGAGTTTGTTTTTGAAAAGCGGGGCTGTACCAAGCATAAAGCTTGTTGGGAAACAGCCGGGGTTAGCGATGAGATTAGCGGTTTTAATTTTCTCGCGATTCAATTCGCACAATCCATAAACAGCCTTTTTCAAATTTTCTTTATCGGTATGAAGCTGATAATATTTTTCATAAACGTTAACATCTTTGATTCTGTAATCTGCGCTGAAGTCAATGACTTTCAAACCTGCCGCCAGAAGCCCCGGCACAAAACCCATGGAAACCTTGTGCGGTAAACAGCAAAAAACTACTTTGGCGCTGCTGACAAGTTTATTCATATTCAGAGGTTCGATTTCCAGAGAGCAGCGTCCTTTGAATCTTGGAAATACATCTTCTACTTTGCCGCACTCTTCAGGCAGCGCGGTTAGATATGTAAGTTTCGCTTGTGAATGGCGCATGAAAATTTCGATTGCTTGTGCTCCGGTATATCCGCTTGCACCTATAATTGCCGCATTTAACATTTTTTAACTCCTAATAAAATTTTATGTAAGTCAGTGTTAGCGTCCGTGTTGGTCTGTGTCCAAAAAAAAGGCCGCGTATTTTTCCGCGGCCATTGTAATCTTCCATAGTATAATTTGCAATTAACGTTTCGAGAACTGGAATCTTCTTCTGGCGCCAGATTGACCAGGTTTCTTCCTTTCGACCATTCTGCCGTCTCTTGTCAGATAACCGCCGTCTCTTAAAGCTTGTAAGAGAGAAGGATCATAGTTCTTCAGTGCTCTTGCGATTCCCAGCATTACAGCACCGCTTTGACCTGTGATTCCGCCGCCCTGAACATTGACAAATACATCAATGCTTTTTTCAGTACGTGTCGCTTTTAATGGTGCAACTACATTGCTGATGTCCTGCGGACGAGAAAAGTATTTTTCAAGGTCTTTGTTATTTATTTTAAGGTCGCCCTTGCCCGGTTTGATTCTTACCCTGGCGACAGATGTTTTTCGTCTGCCTGTGCCCCAGGTAAAGCCGCCTTTTGATTCCACTTTCTTTGTTGCTTGTGCTTCCGTTGATGGCAATTTGATTCCAGCAAGCGGAGTATTTGGATTTGTAACGTTTTCAGCCATTTTATTTTCCACAAATTTATTTTATTTAATTTATATCTCTGTGAACTCTGTGCTCTCTGTGGCTTTAGAGTTCAATTTTTTCTGGCATCTGAGCAGCGTGCTTGTGATCTGTGCCGCAATATACTTTCATCTTTTTCAGCATTTTATTGCCCAAAGCGCTCTTGGGAAGCATTCTCTTGACTGCAAGCTCGATAATCTTTTCAGGGCTCTTTGCCATCATTTCCGGGAAAGTCAAATATTTATGACCGCCTGGATAAAATGTATAATAATCATACATTTTGGCTTCTTCTTTTTTGCCTGTCAATCTTATCTTTTTCGCATTCAGAACGATTACGAAATCGCCTGTATCGACATGCGGCGTATAAGTTGGTTTATGCTTACCCATCAAAATAGGTGCAATTTTAGCGGCTAATCGGCCTAAAATCTGCCCTTCGGCATCAACTACAAGCCATTTCTGCTGTACTTCATCATTCTTTGCTAAAAAACTCTTCATAGAGACTCTTTCTATAATTTTTGGAAAACGGCCCATTATAATCAGCAAAACATTGCTGTCAACAGTTTTTTCATCCAAAAGCCGTATTATTAATGCCTAACTTCTTGATATAAATATCTTTATGCAGTTCAAATATAATTGTTTCGATTTTTTTAATTATTTTTTACCTGCCTAAGTTAAAATAAAAAAAGGCTGTCTTTTAAGGCAGCCTTTTTGATAATATAGGCAAACTAAAAACTATTAACTGCAGCCCATTGAATTTCCGCAATTGAAGCATTTATAGCATGTGCCGTTGCGGACAGTTATTGAACCGCAGATATCACAAGCCGGTGCGTCATCCTGGAAATGCTCAAATTGAGCATTGAATTGCTGCATTGTGGAGGATTCTGCCTGCGTATCGCTGTCGCCTTTGATTGCCGAACCTACCGCCGTGACTGCTCTGTCGGCTATTTCAGTAATCCGGTTCTTTTCAGCTTTATCAGTCTTTATCTCAACCGGCTTAATCATAGGTTTAGCCTGAACCGCCTTCACTTCCGCGATTTTTTTTGCAAGGTCTTTCGTTTTTTCAACGAGAGTCTTCGCTGTAGTCGTGGTTTTGTTTTCCGGGACATTATCACGATTGGGCGTGTTTTTTTCAGCATATCCATGTATGAACTGGCAGCCCATCCAGCAGAAGATATAATCAATCAAGCTCTTTGCGAATGGGATATTCTTATTCGATGTCATACCAGCCGGCTCAAACCTTGCGTGTCTGAATTTATCAACCAGCGTGACCAGCGGAACGCCATATTGCAATGCCATCGAAACGCATGTCCCGACAACATCCATCAAACCGCCGACAGTGCTGCCTTCTTTGGCCATTGTAATAAACAACTCGCCGGGCTGGCCGTCATCATAAAGACCAACCGTCAAATAACCCTCATGACCTGCGACCGAGAATTTATGTGTAATGCTCTTTCTGGTTTCTGCAAGTCTGCGTCTATATGGTTTTGGCGGGGAAACAACGACTTTTGGTTCTTCTTTCGAGCTGTCCTTATGCTCGTCAGTTTTAACCGGTTGAAGCATTTTCGAGCCATCTCTGTAAATCGCGATAGCTTTTAGCCCCATCTTCCA
>JBDKUM010000397.1:0-2269 GCA_039679715.1 Phycisphaerales bacterium | reverse complement strand
TGAGACTTTTGCTTGAGTCATGCATAATACTTTATACAATTTGCGGAACTAGTTCATTATGAAAGAATTACTTAAAAATTTAATAAAGGCTAAATCAACTTCCGATACAGGCGAACTGTCGGCAGCGAAAGTATTGGCTGAATATTTTAAAGCCGCGGGGCTAAAGCCTGAAATCGACGTTTGGGATAAAAATCGAGCTAATCTTACTGTTCGTCTTAAATCCACCGGCGAAAAAGAAGGAATATTGCTTGTCGGGCATCTGGATGTAGTACCGGCTCAAAATGAAGCCATGTTTACTCCTTCGGAGAAAGCGGGTAAGATTTTCGGGCGAGGAAGCTGCGATATGAAAGGCGGGCTGGCATGCGCGGCTGCGGCGATTGTCGAAACTTTCAAATCCGATATCAAATTAAAAGGCGATATTATATTTTCCGCAACCGCAGGTGAAGAAACCGACAGTTCGGGCGTGCAGAAATTCATAAAATCGTTTAAAGATAAAAATATATGCGGAATAATTGTTCCTGAACCGACCGATTTCGAGCTTGTCTCTGCACATCGCGGATTGCTTTGGATGAAAATTGTCACTAAAGGCAAATCGGCGCATAGTTCGATGCCGCAGCTGGGAATTAACGCGATTGATTCAATGCGAATATTCTTAAATGAGCTTACGAAATTCAAAATTCCGGGGATAAACAAGCAGCTTGGCAAGGCTTCTTTAAGCGTAAATAAAATTTGCGGCGGTTCGGCTTCGAATATCGTTCCGGATTCCTGCTCAACACAAATCGATATACGAACTATACCGGGGCAGGAAATTAAAAATATTATCGCGGATATTAATAAAATAATCGTTAGATTGGGAAAGAAGAATCCGAATTTTCAGGCCGAACTTGAAGTTATCCGCCATGCAGGCTCATTGCAGACCGATGAAAAAAGCATGTTCGTGAAGGAAATTAAAAAAGTTTTGGATATTGAAGCAAAGGCCGTTGCGTTTACAACTGATGCACCCTATCTTACGGTATTTAATAAACCTATCGTAATTTTTGGGCCGGGATCGCCTGGGCTTTGTCATAAACAAAACGAACACATCAAATTTAAAGATATGGTAAATGGGGTAAAGTATTATAAGAAAATTTTTGCAAATTTTCTAAGCTGATGCAATAATTTTCTGTCCACACCGTCTATACCCAAAATTTAGGGATGATAAAATGGCACGATTCGCTTATTTAATGGTTTTATTCATTTTTATTTCAGGATGTGGTACCTGGCGCGGCATACCGAGTCACGGCGGCGGCAAACGCTTTGACGAAGAGCAGCGCGTTGTAGCGGCGGCAATCAGGCAGGCAGTCGCGGATATGAACGTCAGCGAATTGCGGGGCATGAAAATTAACGTTCGGCTTGACGCTATGGCACAAAATGGCGGCGGTCAATTGACTCTTCCAGGCTTAAGCAGTCTTTCCGCGGGCTACACCAATTTAAAATCAGATGGAAAAACAAATAGTATATATGACAGAGAAGGTTGGGATGCCGGTGCTTCATTCAGCACAGACGTAGACCTTAGACCTACTGTTTTCGCCAGTGACGGCGATTTGAAATATCTGGAAGCCGCTCTCAATATGAAACTCTTGCACTGCGGTGTCAGTTTCGCGGCTAAAAATCCGGATGCAGTCTTAAATGTTCTTGTAGATGTGCTGGGCACAAACCGCAGCAGGAATGACAGCTTGATAGCTTGGAAGGACAATCTTCGAGCGACCTGCGAGATTACATATTACGCAATCGAACCAAAAAATAATGCTTTATTTTTCGAGGCCAGGAGAGCCAGTGCGGAATCTACTTACTTTGAAAAAAGCCTTTTGCTTTTTAATAACTATGAAAACGGCAGGTCGCTGGATGCAATTACACCGACGTATATGCCGGTTGACGGCAATTACGCCCATGCTCCTTTGAATATTGTTTCAACAGCCGAGCCGGGCCCTGTTGCCGAACCTAATGAACCCCAGCAAAGCGCTTTTGCCAAAATGAGAAAAAGGCTCGAACAAAAGCTTCAGGAAGCAAACAGTTATCTGCAAAGCGGCAATCTTACAGCCGCAGAGAAAACGATTAACGATATTCGTTCAATAGACCCTGAATATCCCGGCCTGGACGCGGTTTATTCGAGGCTCGAAGCTGCAAAAAATCAGGATCCTAACGATTAATTATTTTCCATTTTCGGGAATTTGTTATGCGGTTCTGTCTGGTACCAATACGCGACTGAAGAAATATTATCTTCGAGAGG
>JBDKUM010000396.1:0-3439 GCA_039679715.1 Phycisphaerales bacterium | reverse complement strand
CGCATATTAATCGGTGGCTCAGCCGGATTCAAAACAATAATGGCTTTACCCTTTTTGGCTCCGGCAACTACGACTTGCGCCTTGCCGGTTGTTTCAGTAAATTCATCGATATTAGCCCGAGTGCCGGGGCCGGCTGATTTGCTGGAAATCGTTGCAACAATCTCGGCATAGCTGACAGGAACAACTTGGCTGATCGCGTAGGTAATCGGTACCGTCGCCTGACCGCCACAGGTAACCATATTAACATTATCAACTTTTAGCGCACCCTTGATATTAACAGAAGGAATAACAAACGGCCCAACTGCAGCCGGAGTTAAATCAATTGCAATCTTCCCGAGTTCGCGATAGACAGGCGCATTTGCGATATGGGCACCCGCACTGGTCGAATCAAAAATAATATCAAATAAATCAGCGTATTCGCGAACCGCTTCAATGCTCTTATGGGAAACAAGCAAACCCTCATTCTTAGCCCGCTGTAAGCCCGTCGAATTAGGATCAATACCGATCATGATTTTTGGTTCAAGCACCTTGCTGCGCTTTAATTTGTACATCAGATCTGTTCCGATATTTCCCGAGCCCATAATTGCTACTCGTACCTTATTCAATATAGTCGCCTCCCCAAAAATTATATAGAAAAGTTTAAAGTTCCTATAATTCTATAATATAGAATTACGTTCTTGTATCTACACAAATTACAACTGCTGCCTTGATTCTTAGGATTAGAGTCTATAACCCAGCCGACGAGAAATTTCCGCCGCGGCTTTCCGTACAACAGCAACCAGTTCCTCCATTCGCGCATCATTCAGCCGCGCAGAAGGTCCTGCCACGCTAA
Source organism: Phycisphaerales bacterium (assembly GCA_039679715.1). Classification (GTDB taxonomy): domain Bacteria; phylum Planctomycetota; class Phycisphaerae; order Sedimentisphaerales; family UBA12454; genus UBA12454. The sequence continues at coordinate 2,607 of JBDKUM010000396.1, read as the reverse complement.
TGGCTGCCACTGCTTTGCCGTTAAAATCAAAGATCGGTGCTGCCACACAGTTGAGACCGATTTCGTTTTCCTCTTTATCAAAGGCATACCCTTGTTTTCGCACCTGCTCCAAATGTGCAATCAGTTCTTCTCTGTTGCTAATGGTATATTTCGTTACTTGGTGTAACTCAGGCGGTAGAATTTCACGTAATTCCTCATTGCTTTTATCAGCCAGCAGCACTTTACCCACACCGGTTACATAAGCCGGGAATCTCATGCCGATCGAGGTAAAAACCTGAAACGATCTGTGGGAAGTACACTTATCAATGTAAACCACATCCGTCTCGCGAAGTATTACCAGATGAACGGTTTCACCAACTTGCTCGCAAAGTTCTTGTATAACAGGGCTGGCAACCGAACGTATCTCCAGACGATCAAGCAGCCTGTGGGATAGAACCAGCAAGTGCATTCCCAGACGATATTTGCCTCTTTCCTCATCCTGTTCCACCATTCCGTAATGCTTTAGCGTATTGAGTATCCCATGCAATGTACTTTTATTTAAATTCAGTTCAGCGGCAATCGCATTCAACGTAAGCTCCGGCGAATTTGCGGTAAAGCAATTCAAAATCTGAATCGCTCTCTCAATAGACTGAACCATAATACCCTGTTGTGCCACAACATCATCTCCTTGAACAATTTGTATCTTAACTAAACATAAAGAATTGCTCTGACTGAGATTTCGCGGCCTTTAAGGTAGTTTCCTCTTCTGTAATCTAAATTATAAAAAACTTATTTAAAAATTTTAGATTACACCATTTTTGCAAAAGACGCATGCTCTTCGCGTTCCGCTTTTAATTTTTCGATTACACCGTCTTACCAAGCGCTTGCCCTTCGCGTTCGGCTTTCCGCCCCCAGTAAGTTGCAAGTGCCGATCCTGTAAGGTTATGCCAAACGCTGAATATTGCCCCCGGAATGGCAGCAATCGGATCAAGGTACGCAAGCGCCAAAGTCATGGCCAAACCTGAATTCTCCATGCCGATTTCGAATGTTATGCCTTTGGCCTGGAAGAGATTCATCCCTGCTGCACGGGAACCTAGATACCCCAGTAGCAGACCAACAGCGTTATGCATTGCTACCGCTACGAAAGCCATTACCGCAACGCTTGCCAAACGGTTAGCGTTAACCGCCGTGCCGGCAATGATAATCAAAAGAAGCATAAAAGTCGATAGTCCCGGCAGGTAAGGCTTTATTTTATCAATAGTTTTTGTCGCCCCCATATTGAACGCAATACCTAGACCTACCGGCAGAAGAACCATCTTAGCGATATCAACCAGCATTGCGCCGGCGTTGACCGAAACGATAGAGCCTGCTAACAGCAGAAACATGGCAGGTGTAATGAATGGCGCCAAAACCGTATTGAAGCTGGATACTGTAATGGAAAGCGCAGTATCCCCGCGGGACAGAAACGTCATAACATTTTATGCGACTCCACTCGGACAACAGCCTACCAAGATTAATCCGGCTGCCAACGCCGGCGGAAGGCCCAGGGCCTTGGCTACACCGAAACCGACAAACGGCATAATCATATAGCGCAAAATGATTCCCGCTATAACATTTTTCGGTTGTTTGAAGACAAGTTTAAAATCATCCAACTTCATGGTAAGTCCCATAAACAACATCACCGCGCCAAGGAAATACGGAACATACTTAGGTAATACTTTGAACGGCTCCGGAGAAGTATACGACAGCAACACAAAAAGGATAATCCAAACAGGGAAAAATCTTGTAAGTATACCGAACAATTTTAACACAACTCCACTTCCTTTCTTTTTTTGATTACCACCTACATACTGATGGCTGTCTCCCTCCTTTTCATTTATTCTATATTATAGAACTTAATTCTTATACTGGTGTAAAAAATAATGACTTAACCTAAACGATCTTTTATTATAAAGCTATGCCATTATTCTATATAATAGTATTTAATTCTATAATATAGTATCTATTGCAAAATTCTCTCCGTTCTTTTTGAAATTCCTGCTTAAAATTTATAGTTATTAAAAAATTTTAATATTTTTGCTTGGTTAATTCTCGAGCTCCGTTTCGCGTAACATCCACCTTCGAAAGATGTCCCGCAGTAAGGGCAGCCTTCCCGTACCAATTGTCCCAATATATCACCTCATTAAGCACTAAAACTTTCTCCTAAATCACAATTCAGATCAACTTGATCCATCATTCCTCCACTCTTCGCATTATCCAACAGACAAAAAAAGTGCCTCAAACAAAGCTTATCTTTGTTTGAAGCACCTTTGCTCCAATAAAAGTTTTTTAATTTCAACTTCTATTTATTATTTATCATATCACTGAACGAAGAGGAGGTAAAATTGAAAAATCAAATAGGACTATTCATTTTTTTGCAAGTGGTTAAACAACAAAATTCGCTATTTGTCGGCAGCAGACTGAATCACCTAACCTGCGCTGCTATTTCCCGATACCATTGTTGTTCCTCTTTTAAAGCGTCAACCGCTTCCTCTTTCGTAACGCAGGTAAAACGAACCCTGTCATCCGGCTTTGCCTGAGCCAGTTTGGCTAAATCCACCTGAATCACATAGCCCAGCTTGGCAAAAC
>JBDKUM010000395.1:0-4553 GCA_039679715.1 Phycisphaerales bacterium | reverse complement strand
GAGGCAGCAACCTGCAAAAGCTCGTTATGTGAAAAGCCATTAAAAGGTATTACTTGCTGCACCTCGGGATGACCGTAAGTCAGCGTTCCTGTTTTATCAAGACACAGCACCCGCAATCGGCTTGCTTCTTCGAGATATGCACCGCCTTTGATTAAGACGCCATTGCGTGCTGCCGCTGTCAAAGCCGATATTATGCTTACAGGCGTTGAGATAACCAGCGCACAAGGGCAAGCTATAACAAGCAGCACAAGGCCGCGATAAAGCCATTGCGACCATATTCCCGAAAAAAGCAGCGGCGGAATAATCATTACAGCAAGGGCCAGGCCAATCATTGTTGGCGTGTAATAGCGCGCAAATTTTTCTACCCATTGCTGGCTTTGCGAACGATGTGATTGCGCATTTTTAACAAGGTGAATGATTCTCGCCAGGGTTGTATCGTTAGCTTCTTTTGTTGTTTTGATTTCAAGCACACCATCGCCGTTGATTGTCCCGGCAAAAACTTCATCGCCTGTTTTTTTCGATACAGGTTTGGATTCACCTGTAATTGGCGCCTGGTTGATTTTAGAATTTCCATTAAGCACAATGCCGTCGAGCGGAATTTTTTCTCCCGGCCGAACTATAATCGCAACTCCGACAGGAACTTCTTCTACAGGTTTTTCGTGGATATCGCCATGATGGGGACAAACATATCGCGCAGTTGTAGGTGTCATATCCATCAGTGAAGAAATTGCCCGTCTTGCCCGTCCAACACTCCAATGTTCAAGCAGAAGGGCTGTAGCGAAAAGAAAAGAGATTGTGCCTGCCTCGAACCAGTCGCCCAAAATCATCGAACCGATTGTTGCGATTATCATAAGAAAATTCATATCAGGCAAAAACTTCTTTGCCGCAATCCAGGCTTTTGGAATAACATAAAATGATCCGCATAGTACCGCGAGAATGTATAAAATAATTGACGCAAGCGGAAGTTCATGTTCTTTGCCTGTTCGAGTCAGTGCATCGATAAAATCGCCGTGAATATACCAATGCACGAAAAAACCGCTTAACAAAAAAAGACCGCATAAACCTGCCATTATCAATCGCCCGTGCACAGCCCATAATGGCCCGCTGGTTTCATGCGTTTTTTCAGCCCAACTCTTTGCGTGCATTCCTACTTTTGAAACTCCGCCTATTATATCATCAGCCGAGATTAAATCCGGATCATAGGTTACCGTCATTTTGCCTGTAACTACATTGCATTCGAGATTTACAATCCCAGCTTTGGGGCCAAATTCTTTTTGCAGTATCGCGATTTCTTCCGAACAATCCAGGCCATCAACTTTGAAGTAATCTTTATTCAAGTTCATTCCTTTTAAGACTAATTAAATATCTATTTATTCTACGTCGAAAACTGATGCGAGGTTTCGATTTGTCATTCGTGCTTTTTTGTATCTTTAATTGACGTTTGTACTTTGATTGCTATACTGTTGAAATCTGGAAAACGTCATTTCGAGCGAAGCCCTTTTGGGGCGAAGTCGAGAAACCTTAAGGATAGATTTTTATGTCAAAATTAATTAGTCTTGCCGGCTTGTTTGTAATGATTTTTATCGCATGGCTGCTTTCATCAGCCAAACGCAAGATGAATTGGCGGCTCATTATCAGTGGAATTGTTTTACAATTTGCACTTGCACTTATTATTCTTAATACTGTTTTCGGCAAATATGCGTTTGACAAAGTTCGAATTCTAATAACAAATTTAATCAGCTTTTCTGCCGAAGGTTCCACATTCGTTTTCGGTGAGGCATTCAAAGAACACTTCTTTGCCTTTTCAGTTTTGCCCACGATCGTTTTTGTTTCTTCACTTATGACAGTTTTATTTTATCTTGGCATACTGCAAAAAGTTGTTGGCCTGATGGCAAGGTTGATGGTCTATGTTATGGATGCTTCCGGCTCGGAATCGCTCGCGACCGCGGCCAATGTGTTTATGGGGATGTCTGAAGCGCCTCTCGTAATCAGGCCTTATATAAAAACAATGACACGTTCAGAAATCATGGCGATGATGACAGGCGGAATGGCGACAATTTCCGGCGCTACACTTGCAGCTTACACAGGTTTCGGCGCAGATGCCGGTCATCTGCTCACAGCTTCAATAATCTCCGCTCCTGCCGCGATAGTGATTGCGAAAATAATGGTACCAGAAACCGAAAGTTCACAAACTAAAGGAGTAGTAAAAGTTGTAATCCCTCGCGAAGATACGAACGTTCTTGAAGCGGCATGCAGGGGGGCGGTTGATGGTGCAAAAATGGCAATCAGTATCGCCGCGGTAGTAATTTGCTTCATTGGTTTTGTACATCTCATCAACTGGCTGCTGCATTTTATTCCGAATTTAAATGCCGAACCAATTACAATGCAGCGAATCCTCGGCTGGATATTTGCACCGCTTGCGTGGATTATGGGAATTGATTTAAAAGATACGCCGCTTGTCGGCTCACTGCTTGGCGAGCGAACAGTTCTTAATGAATTTATAGCCTACATCGATTTGGGCAAAGCAAAGGATTTGATTTCTCCGCGTTCATTTACGATTACAACCTACGCTCTTTGCGGCTTTGCGAATTTTGGATCGGTCGCGATTCTCATTGGCGGAATGAGTACGATTGTCCCTGAACGTAAAAAAGATTTCGCCCAACTCGGCTTTAAGTCGATGATTGCCGGCATGCTTGCTTGCTTTATGACCGCCTGCATAGCGGGAATTTTAATTTAGTTTTTTGTAGGGGCGAACCCATGTGTTCGCCCACTTAGGACAGACACATGGGTCTGCCCCTACATAATCAATCGCTGATAACCAAACTTTTTGCCGCCGGAAGTTTCGCACCGCACCGTATACATTCATCATTTTCGAGATTTCGTTTCTTTCCGCACACAGCACATTTGATTATTGGCGTATGATTCAAAGCTAAATAAGTCAGCAATCCCGCAACATTAAATAGCCCAACAAATAAAGCCCACAAAACCAAAGTAAATTTATTCTTCCTCGCCCAACCATGCCAAAGTGTAATGAACATCATTATGCAACTTAACGCGATGTTCACTTTTATATATTTGGGAGAGAAACCTGAAATTAATTCAATATAAAGACGAGCCATACTTTCTTTAAGCATTAACGAAATATAGAAATCCTTTGGAAGATTTAAGATGGTTTTCGTGATTATGGCAAAGACCGGCGGCGACAAGATGGATGTATGACTAAAATAATAATATAACGAATCTTCATATGGGTTTCGTGCAGGTTCTATCCATTTGAAATCATTGACAAAGTTTAAATTCCCATTTCTTTCAACTTTATATAATTCAGCAGTATAATTTACATCTTTCGAGTATAAATCTGTACCACGGCTAATAAAATCTTTCCACCTTTGGTCTTTAGTTATAGGCCGGAAAACATCTGATGTATTACGATATAGATATATAGAATCCTTTGTCGCAGTGATTCTTATATAATTATCATAATAGTCTTTCCATTGTTTTGGCAAAGTTATAGTTAGCCTTTCTTCCGGGTTACTTAGAGTTAAATGTAGATTTTCATCTTTGGTGCGATAACTGATAATGCTGCGGTAATTCGGATCAAAAGTTTTGCTGTATTTCCAGTTATTGTATTCGATCGAAAAAATATTTTCATTGCTGTCTATTATTGATTCTGTCTCGCGGTTTTCTAAATCTATAGTATAGAGGCTTGTTTTTGTCTGCCATATAAAAATAGGATTTTCAGATTCTTTTGGGATATAAACGGATAATAATTCAAATTCTCCAAATGGTTGACAACCAGTGATTGTTTCACAAAATCCATTTCTGCCGAAGAATCCTATTTTGCTGCCTTTATATTCAAACCCTTCAAAAACATCTTTATCGTACAAATATCGCCAGATTTCTTTGATTTTTTTATTCTGCCGTATTGGAATTTCCAAATACCTTGTCATGTCAGGAGTGATTCTTTGATTAAAGGTAAAGCTGGATTTGCTTGCATTGCTTTGAAGACCTGTTGCCCATACAAGATAATCATATTCTTTAGGACGGTCTTTTATCGCACCTTCCCACAGTTTCATGAAATTTGCATCATATATTTTTTCTAATTTGTTTTCATGATTCTGCAACAGCACTTTGCCGTCAGGCATAAAGCATTTAGCAGCTTTATCAACATCCCACTTAATCCCGTTAGGTTCCGGCTGCGGCGCAATGCGATAAAACGAATATAAAATTTGAGATGTCATTGCCTGCGCAAAAATGAGAATAAAAATTATTACACAGAGCAGTATCAAAATATTAAAAGGTTTTGCGATATATTTATAAAAGTCTCTTGTCTTCATGTTGATATTCCTCTACTCAAATTCACGATTTAAGAAATTATCTGTAATTTGTATAAGCAAAATCGCAGAAGCACAAATTAATGTAAGCCATCCAAGCCAGATTTGCCATTGCATAAGAAGGCTAACAAACATCCAAATTCCAAAAGCGATGCTGATTATCTTTGTTGTGTACCATTTCGCTTTATTCAGAGCCGCCATTGCGACTGCCAGATAAGC
>JBDKUM010000394.1:0-11689 GCA_039679715.1 Phycisphaerales bacterium | reverse complement strand
GAATGAACTTGATAATTCCGCCTGCCCTGGCAACTCCCCAAGGCAGGAGCACAAATAGCAGAAGGAGAATAGGAGCTTGTTAAACCTTAGCGACTTTCATCGCCTCAGCAGCACTCGATTCTTTTTTCCGCTCTCCATTGAAATAATAAGAAATGAAATTCGAGAAGGCAAATCGGGTGTGAAAAATTTTTTAATTGCGCAGCAATATTGAGGAAAGAAATGTTATGGGACGTTCATTTAAAAATTAATATTTTATATTTAATATTTTAGGAATTTTCTCTTTTTAAATTTAATTTTCAATATTAAATATCAACTGAACCACGAATAACTCGAATGCCAGAGATTGCTTCGTCGTTCTTGAGCCGCTAACGCAGCTCGAACTCCTCGCAATGACATTTAGAGGTTAGCTTAAATATTAAATTTAGATTAACCTTTTGCTTTTGCGTACCAGTCGGGGTCTCTTGCGAGTTTCTCTTTTGCCTCGGCTGTCATCATCGCGAATGCGGGATGAGTTGATTCCCATGTACGTTTTTTGTAATCGCCATCACGCATTTTTTCGACTTCGGCTGCGGCATCTTTGAAATAGCTGCCATAGATATGCAGTGAATCAGTAATATCGACATAGCGGCCAACTCTAACGGGTTTGGACAATTTGCGGGAGATTTTTTCGGCCATGATGCGCTGTAAATCGGTGAGGGCATATACATTCATGAACCATGCTTTATATAAATCTCTGCTCCGCCAATGTGTGTTCATGTTTAAACTAAAACTGCCATCCGGATTTTCAATGAGTCTGCACCAGATTCGCTGAAGGCATGGCGGATCATCTGTTCTTACATCGGCTGTAGGCATCCATGTGATAGCTTCGGCACGGCGGGAATAGGGGGTTGCCGCAAGGTTATCAATCATGTATTGGATTTGATTTACGGGCATGAAAGGCTTTGGCGAATTGGCATTGCGAATATCTTCGACAGGATTATACGCGAATAATCTTTCATGATAGGTGTATGTCCATTTGCCTGCGGCCGGGTCGATCCAATGATCGTGAATGCCGCTGACGACTTCCTGACGATATGCTTCAAGTTCTTCGGGGCCGCCCGGGAAATTTTTGTGAATGCGAGGTTCGGCAAACGGGTCTGTTACGGTAATCATTACCGTCGCGTCTTTGCTTGGCGGATCGTCTGGTTTGTCGTATTGAGTTTTGATTTCAAGGCCGTTATCCCAAACAGCCAGTACAGCGGCTTCCCATGCTTCAGGTAAACAGCTTGCTTCGATATTGAAAACAGGTATGTCGCTCATTCTTACCTCCATGTAAAAAAACTTAAAGCTTAAAGTTTAAAACTCAAAATTATTGATTACAATCCTAGCTCTGCATCAGTTATATGATAACGTTCACGGAAACGTTCGGGAACCTGTCTCATAAGTACGCGTGCTTCCTGTTCATACTTTGTATTTGGAAAGTCCTTGATTACCGTTCTGCACATTTCAATTGGTTTGGCATAAGCATGATACATCTGGCGATTTCCAATTTTGAAAAAAGCTTTTGCGTTTTCGAGCAGAGTTTCGGCTCTAGGATCAAAGAAATCATCGCTTGCATTTTTATTTTCTGTTTGCGGCGCGGTTGCGGCCGGTGTTTGATTATTCTGAGTATTTGGTTCAGTTACCTGCGGTTGCGGCTGATTTTGAGTTTGCGGTGGTACAGTGTTCGTATCAGAGGGAGCGGGAGCAGGCTCCATCAATTCAATTTGCGGCTGGCTGTTAACATCAGGAGTTTTGGCTGGAGCGTTAACGTCGTTTGGTTCAGCGAATTCCTGCGGATTGGTGAGAATTTTTTGAATTATCATATTCGGTAAAATACTGTTTACATCGCCCGCATAACGGATTTTCTTATCAGGGCCGGCAATCAGGAGCATGGGCTTTGTTGGTCTTTCCCCAATCAATGAAATAACCAACTGCTGAACTTGTTCCAATGGCGGGGCGCTTTGCCAAGACTGCGGATTTTTAGCCATCCAATTTTCAACATACTTTATTTTTGACGGGTCGTTGAAATTTATTCCTACGAAAACTGTTTTTGGATTTTTATTATATCGCTTGCTTAGATTTGTAAATGCAACAACATCAGGCATTTCTACAGGCTGGAAAGTCTGCTGCTCAACAGGCGGTTCTTCTACAGGCGGCGGGGGATTGTTCGCATCAACGGGTTTGTTTGAATCATTCGGCTCGACAGGTTTTGGGGGAGCAAAACGCTCCAACTCATTTGCATCTATTTCCCAGAGCAAGACTGAAATGATCACTTTGTCATTACCCATTGTTAAAGGCGAAAAATCTTTGCCGATGACGTTCGGTTTAATATTGTTTACATTGATATTCAATACATCTCCAGATTGGTCAGGAGTGTATGCCGGTTCTACGGCTGTAAAATTTGTATCTTCAGCGGCTATTTTTTCCGTTAAAGAACTAAGCTGACCAATTGAATTGAAATCCTGATTAAGTATTGAAAGAGCATAAGCGGTATCTATGAATTTTTTATCTGTCGTACCTTGCTTGATTCCTTCAGCAATTTGCTTTTGAACTTTGTCCGGTTTGCCGTCGAAATATGATACCCATGCTGAAAGTGCATAGTAAGTTCCGCCTTTATGCTGCTTATTCAGAAGGGTGACGAATTTTTTGTTCTTTGTGAGGAAGCGCAGACCTTCACGAACATTTGCATCATCAGGAACTCTGCCGGTATTGACATAGCTGACGTATTTGTTGTATTCAGCTTCAATTTCTGGAATTGCGGCTACCGCTTCGGTTTCAAACTGCTGCCTTCGTTCCGCCATTGCCTGCTGTCGAGCGCTTGGCTCACGAGGCTGCTGCGGTTCACGAGGTGCGGAAATGCAATTAGAATACGAAATTAAAGATGATAAAATGATTACAGTACTTACCAGTTGTTTTAAATTAGTCATGTCTTATCCATTATTTATTAAAATTATATTCTGCTATATTACCAATTTTCACGGTTGACGTAAAACGAAAAAGTTATGAGAAAAATGGTAATTGACAATCTAGTATTGTGGTTCATAATGATTCAAAAATATAATCAAATAGGGATTTTATGTTTACAGGACTAATAGAGTCGGTTTGTACGGTAAGTTCAGCCTCTGGCGGATCAAAAGGGATGAAACTTCAGCTAAAACTCGACAAAGAAGCTAAAACAGGCGACAGCATAGCTATAAACGGCGTATGCCTTACGGTAAGCAGATTTGCAAGCGGAGCGACAGAATTTGACGTTAGCGGTGAGACAGTGGCGAAAACTAACATAAAAAACTTGAGAAGCGGGTCGCCGGTAAATATAGAACGTGCAATGTCGGTAAACGACAGATTTGGCGGACATTTTGTACAGGGGCATATAGATAGTACCGGCAAAGTAAAAAAAATCGAAAAGAAAGGCGACTTCTGGCAATTCACATTTGAAGGCTCGGAAGATATCAAAGAATTGCTTATTCCGAAAGGTTCAATCGCAGTTGACGGAGTAAGCTTGACAATCGCTGAAGTTGGCGATAAAAGTTTCAGTACAGCAATTATTCCCACAACATTCGAGAATACAATTTTCAAATATTATAAAATCGGCGATTCGGTTAATCTTGAAACTGATATATTGTGCCGGATAGTACGAAAGCAACTCGAAAATATTCTGCCGAGTAAAAATCTGACAATAGATAAATTGAAAAATTTGGGATTCTGAAGAAAATTAAAACTAAAGGGTATCTCTAAAAATTGACTTTGTTATTCATTGGGCAAAGCGGAAAACTGTTTTTTAAACGATTTCTCCACTGCGTCCTGCTTCGCCAAGGCTACGCAGGACTTCGGTCGAAATGACATTTTTACGTTTATCCAATTATTAGAGGTTGCCTAAAATACAAAAATGCAAAATGACAGAGAAAAATCTTTATGCAGAAAAAAACAGGTTGTCACAATTTGTGACCACCTACTCAAAACAGAAAAACAAGGTGATAAAATTTCGAATAAAAAAGGAAACTTTTTGAAATCAAGAAGAGGCCAGATTAGTGCCTGATAATATTAAAAATACTGAAGAACCGATAGTGATTGGTATTACTATGGGCGAACCGCTGGGCATAGGGCCTGAAATAATAGTTAAGGCTTTGTATGACCCATTTGTCCGCAGAGGCGCTAAATTTATTATTTTTGGGATGGATGAGTTTCTTGAGTATGCGGCAGACCGAGCGGAGATGGAACCTTTCTGGGGAAGAACTCAACATGAAAAAATCAGCAGAGATTTTCCGCATAATATAATTCTTGCCGATTACGATGATTATTCAGTACCGATGTTTGTAAATGCGGGGCCGAACAAGGCGGGCGGTGAAGCTTCACTGCGATTTTGTACCGATGCAATCGAAGCGGCCAGGGCGGGAATTGTAGACGCGATTGTTACAGCGCCGATAAGCAAGGCAAGCTGGAAAATGGCAGGGTCGGAATGGCCTGGGCATACGGAACTTCTGGCGGCAAAATGCAAAACGCCTCGCAGAGCGATGATGTTTGCGGCAGGGCCTTTGAAAATCGCTCTTGCGACAATTCACATCGCACTAGCAGATATTCGCAATAAATTCACAATTGGAGCTGTTTACGAGCCGATAGATTTGCTTAATTCAGCATTACAGCAATATTTCGGAATCAAAACGCCGAACATCGCCGTGGCGGCATTGAATCCGCACGCAGGCGAGGGTGGGCAATTCGGCGATGAAGAGCAGCGGATTATCAGCCCGGCGATATTGATAGCGCAGGAAATGGGAATTAAATGTTCAGGGCCTTACCCCGCGGACACGATTTTTCCCAGAGCGGTAAAAGGCGAATTTGACGGCGTTATCGCGATGTATCACGACCAGGGTATGATACCAGTTAAACTGCTTGCGTTCAAAGAAGCTGTGAACGTTACTATTGGCCTGCCGATAATTAGAACATCACCTTGCCATGGGACAGCATTCGATATCGCGGGCAAAGGTGCGGCAGACGAATCGAGTATGAAAGCAGCGATCAAACTTGCCATTGAAATGGCAAGAACAAAAAGGCAGAACAAAGAACTCAGAACACCGAATGTGGAAGTAAGAAAATAAATAATGCAGACGAAAACGGAAATACAAAGATTGTTAGCGGGGGCTGGAGTTGAGCCGAATAAAAGGCTTGGCCAGCATTTTCTTATAGATTTAAATCTCATGGAATTCCTGCTCAATAACGCGGGCATAACGGAAAATGATATTGTTCTTGAAGTTGGGACCGGTACCGGTTCGCTGACGGGAGAACTTATCAAGCGGGCAGGTAAAGTTGTAGCTGTTGAATGCGACGAGGTTCTAGGGCCGCTTACGGCGGAACTGTATAAGAAAAAAGATAATTTTGAAATTGTTATCGCCGATGTTCTTGAAAATAAAAATACAATCAATCATGATGTGATTGAAAAATTATACAACGCACGAGAGCAAACCGGCGGGCGCATTCTGCTGGTCGCAAATCTGCCATATAATGCGGGCTCTTCTGTAATGCTCAATCTGCTTGACGGCAAAGTGGTAGCAGACGCGATGATAGTTACGGTGCAAAAGGAAGTTGCCGACAGAATGGCTGCAAGGCCGGGAAGCGATGATTACGGCATATTGAGCATTTATCTTACGGCTATGGGGGAATGCAAATTTTTACGGAAACTTTCGCCAAAAGTTTTCTGGCCTGAACCGCAGGTAGACTCGGCTATGGTTCGTTTCGACAGAAATGAAAATAAGGTAGCTCAAATTCATAATGTGCCTCTTTTCAAGGAAGTTGTGAATTTGTTTATGAATCACAGACGGAAAATGTTAAGAGCATGTGTGAAATACTCCGAAGGAAGGCTTGCAAATGTGCATCACTGGGAAGATATTTTTTCCAGGTCATTTGTCGAGCCGCACCACAGACCTGAAGAATTGACATCAGAAAATTACATATCCATTGCCAATCTTTGTAACGAGATACTTAACAAATAGCCACAAAGGCACAAAGACACTAAGAAAAAAATAGTAAAAAATTATTTTGTGTCTTGGTGTCTTCGCGGCTACATTTCAATAGATGCGTGGCGGTGTGCGTGGCATTCGATATTCACAGCGGCAGGAAGCGATGCGATGTGGCAGGGGGCAGTTTCGATAAGAACCGCAAGAGCGGTTGTATCGCCGCCAAAGCCAGCGGGGCCAATTCCAAGAGCATTGATATTTTTCAAAATCTGTTTTTCCATTTCGGCGTAAAATGGATCTTTGTTGGTAGAGTCGATTTTTCTGATCAATGCTTTTTTGCTCAAGAGAGCAGATTGCTCAAAATTACCGCCTAGACCAACGCCAACGACAAATGGCGGGCATGCGTCCGCTCCGGCCTGGGCAACAACGTTTACAACCCAATCGGAAATTTTTTCGGCATTGTCTGTAGGCAGGAACATTTTGAACTGACTTTTATTTTCGCAGCCGCCGCCTTTAGACATTAATGTAATTTTAATTTTATCTCCCGGGACTATTTCTGTATGAATAATCGCCGGCGTGTTGGTGCCTGTATTTTTGCGATTGTTTAATGGCTCGGCAACAACGCTTTTGCGGAGGTATTCTTTTTGATAACCGTTTTCAATGCCCTGATTAATGGCATCAATAATAGTTTTGTTTCCGGGTTCGATTTTTACGCCGCTGCCTAATTCGAGAAAAACAACAGCAAGGCCTGTATCCTGGCAAATGGGAATGCTCTGCCGAGCTGCGATATTAGCGTTTTCAATCAATTGACCGAGGATTTTTTTTGCACGCGCGTTTGACTCTTTTTTCTCGGCTGATATCAAAGCATTTAAAACATCTGACGGCAAAACCATGCTGCAATTGAAGCAGAGTTTTTCAACCTCTGAAACGATTTTTTCAAAAGAAACAGTTCTCATTTATTTCATTTCAATTTCAAAAGTTTTATACATCGTATTTTCTTCAGCATCTGTAATTTTGACGGCAAATATATGCTGACCGGCCTGCAAATCATCAACCTTTATAGTGAAGCTTTCACCGGTGGTATCGAAAACTTCATCATCAGGCAAAACATTATTCCATTCCTTATTGCTGTCAACTGTATAAGCAAGCGAACCAATAGTGCTCAGGGCATCGAGGGCCTGCAATGTGAGAATCGCAGATTTTCCTTCGGCTTTCAACTGAAATTTTTCAACAATTGGAGCTGTATTATCAACCGTGAAGGGTTCGCTGATTTTCGAGCCGGTAAGTGCGGTTTGAGGGGTATTGCTGAATTTATCGTTTGCGGTAATTTTAAACTCATAAATACCGTCTTCGACAGTTTTGCTGTCCCAATCGAAAGTCGGCTTATCAAAATCTTTTTCGATATTAATCCAAAGTTTACGATCTTTTTTCCTGAAATCGATATCGAATGCGAGTTTGTCGAAGTTATCATCTTCAGGTTTAAAGCTGATTTTAAAAAGACCTTTTTCTTCTTTCTTCTCAACTTTATTGACAGAAATATCGGTGATTTTAGGAGCGAGGTTAGGTACAACGTAAGCTGCGGCAACCGCATGTACTACCGGAGTTTGTTTTTCTGCTCCATTGAGAATAAGTTTATACTGGCAGAATCTTGCAAGAGGAACGGGCAGGTCTGTCGGGCCTGTGATTTTTACAGGCTCTGTCCAGGCTGAAAAAGTCGGGTCGTTGATATCACTGACATTGCCGCTTCTTGCGCTCAACATGATTTTCGCGTTTGTCGGGATGTCTGCTTCAATTTGCAATTTGCCCCACATTGCAGGCTGTCCGGCATCGAGCAGGTCGGATACAAATTCTCCAGTTTGGGCAAAACCGGATTTGAGAATCATGAGCTTTGCAGGATTTGCGGTAGCGAAAATCATATCTTTTCCAAAGCCGGTGATATCCGTTATCTGTGAAGCGCTGGAATCTTCATAATATAGCGATTCGGTTTCGCTTTGCGGATTTATATTGAAAAGTTCGGCTTTATTGCCTGTGCCGAGAAGAATCTGATCTTTTTGTAAGTACATTTTGAAAAAGACGGCGTTTCTGCTGAATACGTCAATTACGAATCCATTTGGGTCGATTTTATAAATATGACTTGCGGTAGACTGTTTGCCTCGTTCAAGTTCGGAAGGTATTTGCTGAGTTCCAAAGCCATCTTCTTTGGGCGTATTTGAGATTTTAAGAGACTCGCTTTGATCTTCATATTCCTCTGAAGGTTCTTCGGTGGGTTCAGTTTCCTTTTTTCCAAGCGAAAAAGGTTTTTTCGTTTCGGCTGCGGTTCTAAGCTGGGCCTTGATCGATTTGTATGATGTCGCGGCTGCGTAAAGATTGCCATTGGGATCAAAGAGCAAATCATTTATTTCATTTTCATCGCTGTCGTAAAGAACTGAAGCGGTCTTCTTTTCGATATTTATTTTATAAATCAAACCTCTTGTATCTGTGCCTGCATAGAGGAATCCGTCTTTGCCCATAGCGAGACTAAGTACGTTTTTATCCTGGCAAGTATAAACAAGCTGTGGATTTTTGCCTTTTTTGTCCAGCTTCCAAATATTTCCTTTTGGGCCTGTTCCGAGAAAAATGTTTCCATTCTTATCGAGGTTAATCGCGAAAATATACGGGCTGTCATTTGCTTCAAATATGGTTTGGAATTTTTTGCCGTCAAACCGCATCAATTTTCCATTTTTTCCGCTAAGTGCAGCGAGAAGATTGCCGCCGGAATCAAAAGCAAGTTTAAAAATATGTTCATTTGTTAAATGAGTTCTTGCGGAAGCACTTTTTTGTGCGTTTGGTTCGGGGGATTTCTCCTGAGGATAAATACAAGTTATTTTGCCGTTATCATATTTGAAGATTTTGCCATTTGGGCTTGTGCCGATAAATATTGCTTTATCATCTTTGGCGGCAATTGAATTTATTGTCCAGACGTCATTGAAATCTTTTGCCAAAAGCTCGGTCGCGTATGAAAGAGAAATTGTGCCGCGCGAACTAATAATTGTATTTGCGGTTTTGCCGTTTTGAAAATCTTCAAGCGATTTATGACGTATGATTTTGCTGTTAACTGCGCTGCAAAGGCATGCGGAAGCGAGAATGATAAAAATAATTGCTGATCTTTTTTTCATTTGTATCTCCATATTCAAAGATATTATTTTTCGACAGTAATCATGAAATTTTTATTATCAAGTACGATTGTTTCCGCGGGTATAATTTTTTCGATCCATTCCGAATCAGGCTGAATCGATAGTGCGCGTTTGTCGTTCTTGAGCAGCAGGGATTTTGTAACAGGCAAAGAGGGCAATTCCGAATTTTCAACAGCGATTCCAGACGAAGGAAGAGCGAGCATGACATAAAGGCTGTTGCGCTTCATATTGCCGACTTCATTGATGGTTTTGATAAGGCCTGGAAGATTTTCAGGTGAAAATTTATATGGTGCGTATCTGGCAAGGAACTGCATATACGTATCTAATCCGCCTGCCTCTAACATATAATTGCCTAGCGGTATATCCTGCGGAATAGTGATCTGTATTTCATAGGTTTTATTTTCAGCCAGATAAGATTCGAGCGTAATTTTGGCTGTAATGGTATCGCCGGGCTTTACTTTTGTTTGTGAAAGCTCAAAATTCCAGATATGTGAAACCTTATTGCGCGGAAGAATTTTTACCTCAAAATCCATTGATGTGATTTCCGGACGATCGTAAGGGTTGTTCATAATAAGATTCAGCGCACCTATACTATCGGCGACATATTCCTGAATATTATTCGAGCTGGAGAAATTTTCGAGCACTATCGGATCGTAACCTTTTATATTAATGCGTGATTTGTATTGCACGGTGTTTTCGGGAGGTAAATCGCCAATCATTGCGGCGGTCCCAGTCAGACAAGCGGTCGTTAGCATTGGCGTGAAATTATTATGAACCGCCACAAAGCAATTATAATCACGAACCTTATCATTGAACCTGTCAACTTTTATATGTACAGGAATTGTTGGTGCGGTTTTGCCGATTGTTCCGACAACAGCGGTCGACTCATCTGCGAATAAAGCACCTTTAATTTCGATTGGCTGGCCGTATTTAAAGGAACGCACAATGCTTGAAATAACTGTATGAACATATCCTGTCGCCATTGGGACATTAATCGGGCCTTGTCCAAGAAGACTATGGCCGAAAGCATAAACTTTGCCGTCTGCGACTTCTGTTATCGTGCCTACAGCGGATAAATCTATATCGCCATAAACCAGCGGAAGGGCGAGCGTTCCGCCGGGCATAAATGAAAGATTTTTATATTGGTCTGAATCTGTCAGGCTAGCCCCCGCAACTGGTATAAAGCCTGCCGATTCGAACATACCTGATAAATTAGACAATGACGATTGCGGAAGATTAGTAGAGATTGGACAGACCAAATTGCTTACACCGCCGGCAAGAGGCTGCGAAGTTTTTTGATTTACCAATTGGTTATAAGCTGCTTTGAGGCTTATCGGTTTTGAAAAATCGAGACCCGATGATGTTGAAATTTCCTCGGTTCTTAAAGTTTCGCCCGCCGAAAGCATTTCTTGAATGGGGGTAACACCATAAAGGGGGTCTTTGCTGAAAGTCCATCCGAATGCCAAAGCACCGGCCAGTTTACCATTAATATAGACAGGTGAGCCGCTGCAACCGGCAACTGGGCCGCTATGGATAAACTGCTCATCTGTACCCATCACAAGAATCGCATCATGATTGACAGATATGTTTTTTATAACAGAAACGACTTTCAGGTTGTATTTTGCAGGTTCTACTCCCTGGTAGACGGTAAGGCAATAGGCATCCATTCCGGGTTTAATTTCATCGATGGTAATGTACCTGGATTTATCAATTTCGGCATTGGAAAAGCAGGTAAAAAGAGAAATTATTGTGCAAAAAAGCACAGAAAGCGGGATTTTATGAAACATCTGGATTTTTCCTATATTTTTTAGTATAAACTCTTAAACAAGACGCAATTTTAGTACGTAAAACATTTATTGCAAGCCTAAAGGTAAATGATTATAATTGCTCAACTTGCTAAATAAGAAAACAAAATAGAAAGGTAATATAATGAAATCAGAACGTCGGCACGAATTGGCAACAAATGAACTGGCAGACTGGATTGCAAATTTCCCAATATGGTTTAAAGAGAATCTGACATCTGTGATAATCGGCGTGATTGTAGTTGCGGCTCTAATCGCGTATACAATCTTTTTCTACAATAGAGAAGGAAAAGTTTGGAGTGAAAAAAACGCGGTAGTAACGTCTGCTTTGGACCAGATAAATATTAACAAACAAACCGCCGTTCAGGGCAAAGCACAGGGCATGAGCGTATCGGATTTATTTTTGAACACAGCCAGCGTTTTGGAAAAATCCGCCGCTGAAACAGATAATGATGTTCTTTCAGCTCTTGCTATGATCAAAAGAGCCGAAGCATTGAGAAGTGAACTGCATTACAGAGCAGTCGCGCCGGAACCGGATTATCAGAAACATCAGCTTGAACAGACTTTGAAAATTTATGAACAGGCACTTGAAAAAGCTAAATCTGATCCGCAAATCGCCGCGATGGCACAATATGGAATCGGTTTGAGCCTTGAAGATATGGGCGATTTCGAAGGTGCAAAAAAAGCTTATGAAAAAATCATCAACGAACCGGCCTATAAAGGCACAACATACCAGAGCAGGGCA
>JBDKUM010000393.1:0-10217 GCA_039679715.1 Phycisphaerales bacterium | reverse complement strand
ATATAAACCCGGCAAGACTACGATTTCGGTGCGGTATTATAACAAAAAGGCAACCTGGGAGATAACCGTAAAATAAAAGAAGCAGAAAAACTAAACCGCCTCTTAACCGAGGCGGTTTTGTAATGGTCGGATTTCCAATATACATAGGGAACTAGAGCTCAATGGTCAAGCCTTCGCGGGCGGCAAAGCAGTTGGATCCATTCTAAACACTAATCGAAGGATATTTCATTATAAACATGAAAATGCCCGACGAGACAACAAGTTTGTCTTGCCGGACATTAATATGATTATATTTTTTGTCACAAAACAAAAATGACAAGCATAAAATCTAAAAAACATATTGATTTTGCTTTTTGATTGTGTTAATATCCTCTCAGGACATGAAAAAGCTTCCAAAAACAGCGGCAACTGTTCTTGGAAGCTCTCCCGCTTACATACCTGTAAAACACATCTATTATCGCACAATGCGGTTGGTTTGTCAAAGGGAGCCTGTCACTATTGTAGAAAGGAGGACAAACCAATGCGTTTTTACGTGAACAAAAACGCTCAGAGTAATGGCGATCATGAAGTCCATCGTGCAACTTGCAGTTGGCTCCCGGAACCCGAAAATCGCCAATATCTGGGGGACTTTGCGACATCACAACAGGCAGTTAGGGAAGCGAAGAAGTTCTATAATCAGGTAAATGGTTGTTATTACTGCTGCCCGGAAACCCATACTTCTTAACTGAAGTGAAATAAGGTCCGCCTCATTTCTGGGCGGGCCTTTTCTCTCATAACGAGGTGACGTATATGCGATATAAAAAGCTCTCTGATATTGCAGAAGTTCAAAGCGGATTGGTTCTTAGCCGAAAAGAGGCGAAATTCAATCCAGAACAGTCCGTAGAATATATGAAACTCAATTTACGTTCCATTAATGATGATGGAACCATCAACGAGGAGTCTTTGGACCGGTATCTTGCAAATGAAAAACTGGGAGAACAGTTTATAACCACCAAGGACAATATAATTGTTCGTTTATTTCCTCCATTCCGTCCGGCATTAATAACAGTATCTTTTGCTGGCTTGGTGGTGCCTTCGCAGTTTGCAATTATTCGGCTCGAATCAGATAGTGTTATACCTGAGTTCTTATGTTGTTATCTTTCTCATCGTAATATGTTGGAATCTTTGGCAATTCGGGAAAGCGGACAGGCTTCTAACGGAATTAAAATATCAACACTATCCGAAACAGAAGTACCATTGCTTTCTTTGGATAAGCAGAAAACCATTGCTGCTTATGGTCAGATGCACATAAAGCGAAAGCAACTTTACCTAAATCTTATTCAGCAGTATGACCTTAAAATGGATGCTGTCATAAACAGAGCAATTGGAGGAAAATAGCATGGGAACCGCCAAAAAAGATATAGAGAACACTTTGATGAATTGTGCTGATACGCTGCGCGACACCATTGATGCAGCAAACTATAAGGACTATATCCTGCCGCTAATGTTTGTTAAATATCTAAGTGATACATACAACGAAAAATTGGATGAGCTTAAGAAAGAGTATTCCGGCGAGCGACTTGAGCGCCAAAAACGCTATTTGCCTTTTACTATTGCTTCAGACAGCAACTTTCAAACACTGTATGAACAACGGCACTCTGAAAAAATCGGGCAGCTTATCAATGAGGCTATGAGGCGGATTGAAAACGATAACAGCCAGCAATTCGGCGGGGTGCTTTGCACAGTTGACTATAACAGCGAGAACACACTTGGAACCAGAGAACATAAGAATTCTCTTCTTCGTACGTTGCTTGAAGACTTAATATCATTGGATATGCGCCCTAAAAGCATTGAAACTAAAGAAAATCAAATTCCTTCCGATGTTATAGGCGATGCCTATGAGTATATGATTGGCCAATTCGCAAGTATGGCCGGAAAAAAGGCGGGCAGTTTCTATACTCCAGCCGCCGTATCCGAAATAATGGCCCGTTTGGTAGATGTGCAGCCCGGAGAGCGGGTTTATGACCCAACCTGCGGATCGGGCTCCTTGCTGATTAAGGCGGCAAAGAAGCAAATCGATCCTTCCGGTACCAGCACCGTTTCCATATTCGGTCAGGAAGTCAACGGCTCATCAGTGGCAATGGCGCGTATGAATATGTATATTCATGAAATACGTGATGCTAAGATTGGGTGGGGCGATACACTTGCCAATCCGATCTTCAAAGATAATGATGGCAACCTGATGTTGTTTGATGCCATTGTCGCCAATATGCCTTTCTCCAAAGACAAATGGGCTGCAGGATTTAACCCCGGCGGCGAATCAACCGGAAAGGGCAAAAAAGAATTTAAGATGGAAGCAAAGCTGGATAAATTCCATCGCTTTGATTGGGGCGTACCTCCTGCCAGCAAAGGGGACTGGGCATTTTTGCTCCATATGATTCATAGCCTTGCGGTAGGCGGCAGAATTGCGGCGATTGTTCCGCATGGTGTTCTATTTCGTGGCGCATCGGAAGGGACTATAAGAAAGAAAGTAATTGAAGAAAATCTGCTGGATGCGGTAATTGGTCTGCCTGAAAACGTATTCTACGGCGCAAGCATTCCGGCGTGTATTTTGGTTTTCAAAAAGAACCGCAAAAATAGCGATGTTCTGTTTATTGATGCAAGTAAGAAAGACGAGGACGACAACTTCCGTTATATAAAAGGCAACAACCAAAACGAACTGATCGAAAAACATATTCAGGATATTGTGACAGCTTATAAAAACCGGCAGGATGTTCCGAAGTTTGCCCATGCGGCGTCTTTGGGTGAGATAAAAGAAAATGATTATAACCTCAATGTTCCGCGTTATGTAGATACCTTTGAGGAAGAGCCTCTTGTGGATATCGAGCAGGTGAACGTAAATATCGCCCGGCTGAAAACAGAAATTGCAAAAGCCGAAAAGAAAATGGATGAATATTTGAGGGAGCTTGGCTTATGAGCGATATCGTAAAATATAGCGACCAAACCTTTGAAAGCATCAAACACATCAATGAATTGGGGCAGGAGTTTTGGTTTGCACGAGAGTTGCAGAGCGTTTTAGAGTATGTCCAATGGCGTCGTTTTCATGAAGCAATTGAACGTGCGAAATCAGCATGTATGAATAGTGGTTACGCTGTAGAAGACCATTTTGCCGACGCCGGCAAATTGGTTGAGATTGGTTCGGGTGCGGAGCGTGAAATTGATGATATAATGCTTTCTCGCTACGCATGCTATTTGATTGTTATGAACGGCGACCCCCGCAAGGAAGTCATTGCGGTTGGGCAAACCTATTTTGCCGTAAAAACAAGGCAGCAGGAGTTGATTGAAAATTATGAGCAGTTGAGCGAAGATCAGAAACGTTTGGCGATTCGCAACGAAATGATTGCCCATAACAAATCACTAGCAGAGGCGGCACAGATGGCCGGAGTGGAAAACCAGCGTGAATATGCGATTTTTCAAAATAAAGGGTATCAGGGATTGTACGGCGGTCTTGGCGTACGTGAAATACACGCTCGCAAAGGATTGAAGAAAAGCCAAAAAATCCTTGACCATATGGGAAGTACCGAGTTGGCGGCTAATCTGTTCCGGGCAACGCAAACGGATGAAAAGCTCCGGCGCGAAAACATAACCGGGAAGCAAACCGCTTATGAAACACATTATGAGGTGGGTGCAAAGGTTCGCCAGACCATTAAGGAATTGGGCGGAACTATGCCGGAAAACTTGCCTACGCCTGAAAAGAGCATTAAGCAAATAGAACGAGATGCCGAGAAAAAACGTTTGGCTGATGGCGAACAGGAAGAGTAAAGGCCAGGTGGAATGTGTTGATATGCTTGAAATGATAAAAGAAAGATTAAAACAAATTCAACAGGGCGAAATACCCGCTGGATACCAATATGCTCATTTTTATATTTACCCTGAGAAATGGCAGATTTGTTTATTTAAAGATAAGTTCACTCGCTTAACAGACAAGAATCCTAATAACAATCAAAAAATACTCACTATTTCAGCAAAACAGGGTCTTATAAGCCAAGATGAATACTATAATCATTCATACGCTAGCGAAGATAAAAGTGGATATTATTTGTTACATCACGGAGATTATTCATATAATAAAAGTTACTCTACTGATTATCCATACGGTGCTATAAAAAGGCTGAAAAAATATGAAAAGGGTATTGTATCGCCCTTATATATCTGCTTTAAGAGTAAAGAGGGTACTATATCCGATTATTATTTACACTATTTTGAAGCAGGAGTGTTCAATAGAGAAATATATAAAATTGCTCAAGAGGGCGCAAGAAATCACGGCTTATTAAATGTTTCAGTAGTGGAATTTTTCCATTCTTTTATATTAGAGCCATCTAATAAGGAGCAACAAAAAATCGCTGAAATACTCAACTGTTGCGACAAAGTGATTGAATTCAAACAGCAACTTGTTGAAGAAGAACGCAACCGTAAAAAATGGCTGATGCAGAATTTGTTTGATCCTGATAGCGGAGTTAGGTTGCCGGGATTTGAGGGTGAATGGAAAACTTTTAAGCTTGGAAGGTTATGCATTGTTCGTGGTGGTGGGACTCCCAGCACGTCCAAAGAATCATATTGGAAAGGAAATATTCCATGGATATCTTCAACTGATGTAGCAGAAGGAGATATATATAGGATAAACCCAACTAGATATATAACTCAGGAAGCAGTAGACAATTCCGCAACACAAATATGTCCGAAAGATTCGATAATAATTGTTTCAAGAGTTGGAGTTGGTAAGTTGGCAATTGCACCTATGTCTTTATGTACCAGTCAAGATTTTACAAATCTAATTAATATTGATGGCAACACGGTGTTTTGGGCGACACTGCTTCAGAAGGCGTTTGCAAAAATAAAAATGCAAGTTCAAGGTACTTCAATAAAAGGTATTACTGTAAAGGAAATCAAGTCCTTGGAATTGTGCCTACCAACACTTGAAGAGCAGAATGCTATTGCAGATATTATAATAGTTCAAGACAAAAAAATTAATTTACTTGAGCAAGAACTTACCCAATGGCAGCAAAAGAAAAAAGCCTTGATGCGGCTATTACTAACCGGCATCATGCGAGTTTCAGTCTAAAGGAGGTGCCGCAATGCCAAGCCATACCATATTCAACGAACGGCCCGAATCGCAGGAACGGGCGCTGAAAGTGCTTGAAAAACTGGGATATACCAGAGTGTCGAGGGGCGATGCGGAGCAAAAGCGTGGTTCCCGCAAAGCCGTACTGTTTGAAGGTGAGTTGGAAGCATTTCTGAGCACGCGCACTTATCCTTACGGCAGCGAACGGCGCTTTTTCTCCGGCGGCTCCATTGCAACGGCAATTCGTGCCATGCATGTGCAAAATGCCGCCGGGCTTTATGCCGCCAACAAAGAAATCTACGAGATGCTTTGCTCCGGCAAAAGTCTTGAAGAATCCCTGCCGGACAGCACAAAACAGTCTTTTGATATCGACTACATTGATTTTGAACACCCGGAAAACAACATTTTTCAGGTAACAGATGAATTTGAAGTGGAGCGACCAAATGGGAAATTTGTCCGTCCGGATATTGTGGTCTTGGTGAACGGCATTCCTATTGTTGTGATCGAATGCAAAAAGTCCAGCGTGGATGTTATGGAGGGCGTTACCCAAAATATCCGCAATTGGGGCGAGGAGTACATACCTCAGCTCTTTCAGTACACACAGCTTGTCATGGCGATGAACCCCGATAAGGTATTGTACGGCACCTGCGGCACGGCGGCAAAGTATTTTGTTTCCTGGCATGAGGATAAAGACAGTAAAGACTGGCAGTACGAGTGGTGCCGCAAATGTTCCCCCGATGGGCATATCAAAGAACAAGACCGTGCATTTGTTTCACTGTTTCATCCGGAAAGACTGCTGGACTTGATTCGGAATTTCATCATCTATGACAACAATGTTAAGAAAATCGCTCGATACAAGCAGTATTTTGCCGTAAAAAAGTGCATAAAGCGTATTTTGTTACAGGACGGCACCGGTACTCGAAATGGTGTGGTTTGGCACACACAGGGCTCGGGTAAAACCCTAACGATGATTATGCTGACCAAGATTATCCTGCGGGAGAGCGCCAACAAAGATAGCCCCATATGCAATCCGCGCTTTGTCATGGTGACAGATCGCATTAATTTGGATAAGCAGATACGGGATAACTTTATTAACACAAAAATGAGCCCCCATCGGGCCAAAACCGGCAAAGGGCTGATTGAATTGTTGGACGATGAGGGGAATACCGTTATCACAGCGCTGGTGAATAAATTTGAGGCGGCAATTAAGAAGAGCTACCGCAATGAAAGTGAAAATCTGTTCTTGTTTATTGATGAAGGGCATAGGACGCAATATGGCAAGCTTAACACCTATATGGAACGGGTTTTGCCCAATGCCGTCAAAATTGCGTTTACAGGTACTCCGTTGCTGAAAAAAGCAAAGCAAAACGGGAAAGAAATAATAGAAAGCGCCAAAAATACATATGCAAAATTTGGGCTGTTAATTGACAGGTACAGCCTGCAGGATGCCATTGATGATAGGGTCACTGTTCCTATTGTTTATGAAGGGCGTGTAATACCTCAGAAAGTTACCAGTGAGCAAATCAATGCCCATCTTAAATATATTACTGTTGGACTTACAGAGGATGAACGAAAAGATTTAGAGAAGAAATATAGCCGTTTTGTTGCTATTTCTCAGACTAAACAGCGGTTAAGTATGGTAGCCTTTGATTTGCATGAGCACTTCATAAATTATGTAAAGCCCAAGGGCTTTAAAGCTATGCTCACTTGCTCATCCCGAGCGGCAGCGGTTGAGATATTCTATATGCTTAAAAATCTGGGTGGCTTTAATCCGGTAGTTGTCATTACCCCGAATAATCAAAAGGAGGGGGACGACGAAGAAAATACAAAAGAGACCGACAAGATAATTGCTGATTTTTTCAGAAAAGAAGTCGATCCACTCTATAAAAACAATTATGAAACCTATGAGGACGCGGTAACGGGCGCATTTTTAGAAAAAGAAGGTTATGTCGATTTATTGATTGTTAAGGATAAACTGCTCACCGGCTTTGATGCGCCAATCGCCTCGGTTTTATATGTGGATAAACCGCTGAAAGACCATACCTTGCTTCAAGCGATTGCACGGGTAAACCGGGTGTATGAGAATAAAGACTTTGGTTTGATTGTAGATTATATTGGTATTTTTAAGAAACTCAACTCGGCATTGGATTTATATAGTGACGAAAAATCCGGCATGGACGGATTTGACAGCGCGGATATTGGAACGGCTATATCGGCTGTATCTGAACAACAAACGAGACTCGAAGAATACCACAAAGTATTATGGCAGATATTTGACGGCATCGATGAAAATGAAACCAGCGCCAAGGTATGGCAGGAGCGGTTGCGGGAGTACGATACGCGAATAGACTTTTATACCAAGCTTGCCGCTTTTGCGAAACTGGTGGACTTTTTGTATTCCAGTCACGATTTATTTGAAGCGGTTGGCTATGATCAAAGTGAGATGTATAGAAAAGACTATCTGTTTTTCAAGAAGCTGAAAGACAGCGTATCATTACGTTTCAATGACAGCGTGGATTTCTCCAGGTATGAAGATGGCGTTCGTCAACTACTTAATACCTACGTCAATGCCGAAGATGCAAAGATTATAATTGAGCCTTTGGATATTCTGAACAAGGATAGGATGGAAGAGCAACTTGCGCGATTAGGGTCAAAAGATGCCAAAGCGGAGGCGATTCAGACTAGACAGGTGGAAGTCCTTGAAAGAAGGAGGTATGATGATCCTATTCAATACATGACTTTCATGGATCGCATTAATGAAACGATTAGCGAATATATGGCTGAACGCAACAGTGAAAAATATCTTTCCGAGATGGACAGAATTGCGGAAGACTATCGAGAAGGCCGCAGCACAATTGAATATCCGGAACTTATTATAGATGACGGATCAGCAAAGACTTTTTATGGTTCGATTAATAGCGGAGTAAAAAAGGCGATGGGAGCTTCGCCGGATAGCAATTTAAAGGAATCTCTTGGTCAATTGGCTCTTGACGTAAAGTCAGTTGTTGCAGAAAACGCGAAACGCGATTGGCGGGACAATGTGGTTGTGCATCGGAATATTAAAAAGCATCTGGATGACTTGTTGTTTGACTTTATTGAAGACAATGAACTCAATTGGTCGTTAGACACCATCGACATTGTGATTGATGAAATTATGATGGCAGCAAAGAAGGTGTATTAGGCTTGGAAATATACGATGTTTTTTTACCGGAGTTAAAAACTACAATACCTGTTTTGGTTGAGCGCAAAAAAATGAAAACCTGTCGTCTGAAAGTGTATCCGGATAAAACTATTAAATTTTCCGTACCAAAAAGTACACCACAGTTTTGGATTGAACAATATCTCAATAGTAAAAACCAATGGCTGAGCAAAAAACTACAAGTCTTTGAGCAAACAAAAGGATATGCTGCAACAGACGAAATCCGCAGTGGTATTTCTATCCGCTACTTGGGAGAAGACTTGATTTTCTCTGTTTCTCAAAGCAACAGGGGTATGGTGTATAAAGAGGGAAAGAACCTTCATATCTGTGCCCCTGATATAAATGCTCAGGACAGACTTTTTTCACAGTTTGACAAATGGTGGCGAAAAGAGTCCTTGAAGGTTCTCGATGCCCAAGTTGAAAAGTTGTACCCGATTGTAGAAAAGTATAAAGTCAACAGGCCAAGAATAATGCTTCGAAAAATGAAGACTTTGTGGGGCAGTTGCAGCCTGCAAAGAGGCATAATTACATTTAACCAATACCTCACGAAAGCGACCCCGGCTTGCATTGAGTATGTGGTTTTACATGAACTTATACACTTCCTATACCCCAATCATAGCAAACAGTTTTATGATTTTCTCAGCAATTATATGCCTGATTGGAAGGAACGGAAAAAAATCTTGGATCAAGATGTAGTTCATGGCTTATAACAAAAAGGCAACTTGGGAGATAACCGTAAAATAACAGATTTAGAAGTAAAGAGGCTGCCCCCAATCCGTAAAACGATTAAGGTACAGCCTCTTTTTTATTTGGTAAAAATAAAAAAGAATGCCCGCCTTATTGCTCCAGGGCTGCTGTCGATCCCCAAGCATCGGCCAAAAGTGACAGGACCTTTTATAATGTTATGTCGTTTTGGCAGGAACTCATTTCTGTTCTGTAGAAGTTAATAGTAAAAAGGGCGAATCAGTAATGAGATTCATCATATTTATACAGATTTTGCCAAAGGGGTGAGAATTATTGATAATTTAGGTTATGAAAAACAGGAATACGAATCCAGCGTGAGTACTGAAAACAAACCTAATAAAGTAAAAACCAATGTTTTAATATTTTCAATATTTATAGTGTTATGGCTGGGCACAGTGTATTTTGGTTATACATATGCCAAAAATTATTTGGATGCTTCCATAGACAACGTCCGGCAAGAAAACGCTATGAACATTAAAGAGATTAAAGAGAATATTACCCTCCTCAGCAACGAAACCCGGAATCTTCGTGCCAGTATGGAAGATGCAGGAATGGTTATTTCCAGTACCTCCGATGTTCAGACCCGGATTGACGAAAAATTGTTGAATTTGGAAAGCCAGTTGAAAGACCTGGAAAAGAGCTTGGAAATTCTGCAGGAGGCTCCGCAAGATGCAGAAAATTAGTGTTTTTCTGTTGTTCCTTCTGGCTCCTTTCTTGGCACTCGTTTTGGTGGTTAAGGGCCTTCCGGCAGCGGCACAACCATTAATTATTCCCACTGAAAGCATCAAGAATGAAATTAAGGTATTGCAACAAGATACTGAATTAATGGGGAATGGACTTTTTCAATTGACTGCCACTATTAAAAAACAACAGCGGGTTTTTGCTGAGCAGGATGACAAGATAACTGAACTGGCCGGAGTCAGTTCCAAACAAAAATATTTGTCCGACGACATTTACGAGCAAAAGATTTTAAAAATGCTGGGTCCTGCCAAATATGCCTATCTTAGTGACTATACGGAGATAAAAATTTTTAAGCTGGATGAACTGGGCTACAGAGGGAGCATCGCCAAAGTAAAGCTTTTTGACCCCACTGCGTTCAGGGTGGTTTTAGGCAAAGACAAATTGGGGCAATTGGAAACTACTTCCGGCGCAGCCAAGAGATGCAATGCCGTT
>JBDKUM010000392.1:0-1761 GCA_039679715.1 Phycisphaerales bacterium | reverse complement strand
AGCTAATATCGGTTATCGATCAAATATGATTTTTTGCCCTGATGATGGTTCAGGAATTGTAGTAATGGAAAATTCAGATATTGGAGCGGGAATCCCGGGAGAAGTTACTAATGCTTTCAGAGAAATTTTTAATTGGTAATGTGACGACCATTATAGTATAGTGCGACTTGATAAGCGTCGTATTATGTTTATAACAGGCACCTCCGTAGATATTTGGACTGCTCCAGATTGTACAGACAATACAAAAAAGCCCCTATGGTAAATATTAATATTTAAGCAACAAACTGATTCCGCATTTCCTGCGGAGTCAGTTTTGATTTTAGTTGGATTCGTTCGTTATTGTAGAAATCAATGTATTGATTTATGATGAGACGAGCATCATCATAAGTTTTCAATTTCATCCGGTAAATACATTCTGTTTTCAGTATCGAGAAAAAATTTTCGGCTAAAGCGTTATCATATGGGTTCCCACGTCTTGACATTGAAGGAGAAATGCCGTATGATTCAGTTAGCTTGAAATACTGATTGGATGTGTATTGAAAGCCTTGGTCACTGTGGAGTTGCACCTCTGTGGTGACCTTCTCTTTTTTCTTGGCGATACGAACTGTATCTAGCACAAGATTCACTGTTTGCTCGGTTACGGTCTTGTAAGCAACCATGCTATTGTCAAACAAGTCACGGATGACAGAAAGATACAGAACACCTTGCGAAGTGTGTATGTACGAGATATCCGTAACCCATTTACGGTTCGGCTTGTCTGCATGAAAGTCCCTGTTCAGCAGGTTCGGATATTTGTGCAGCTGCTGACCGTAATTGCGGTACTTTCTGCGCCTGACTTCTGATAACAGACCGTATTTCCGCATCACGCGCAGGATTGTTTTTGGATTATGGTGTATTCCTTGCCGTTCCAACCATATCTGAACACGGCGGTATCCATAGGTTTTACCACACTTTTGCTGACATTCTTCAATTCGTTCGGCAAGCGGCAATTCCTTCGCCGGTACATCCATTCTTGCAACATATCCGTAGTATCCGCTGCGGGACACCTTGAAGAACCGGCACATTTCACTGATTGCATATTTTTCTTTGTGATGGTAGATTACCATATACTTTACATATGTTCTCACTTCTTTTCTGTGAGCGAGAGAAAATCCCGCATCAGTTCATTCTCCATTTCTAGACTCTTAATCCGTGCCTCTTTCCGGGCAAGGACGTATTTCAGCTCACTGACTTTGTCCTGTTCGGAAACAACATAATTCTTTGGCGGTCTGCCTTTCCTGCGAATGGCTGCTCCTGCGGCTAGTTTTCGCTGATTTTTATTGTGCCGTGTAATGAACCCATGTATTTGTTCTTTTGTGAATCCTAACTTTTCTCCGATTTCCCGTTTGGTCATTCCCTGCGATTTTAATTCCTGTATTTCGTTCTCGTACATCTTCATATTTTTATATTCTCTTGGCATTATAAAACCTCCTATGATACTTTCTATTGTACCACAGGAGGCTCTTTTTTACTATTGTCCGTTTTTACTGGTCTTGTTCACCAGATATATGGGGTGCATTTTATTTTATAAATTTAATTCGTTTTATTGTTTGAGATAAAATTTTCTATTAATTTAGTCATTGTCTTTTGAGCTGTTTTTTCACGTTTTGCAAAATATGAAGCCACATCTGTGCTTTTTGTTTTTAACAAATCGTAAACAAAATCGTCTCCGCTTATGTAATACATATGCGACATATCAAACACGCGGTTGCGGATGATAAG
>JBDKUM010000391.1:0-3300 GCA_039679715.1 Phycisphaerales bacterium | reverse complement strand
GCCCAATGGTCTTGTTGTTGACGAAGCTAAAGGTCTTATCACAGGCAGTATTGAAAAAGAAGGCGAATATAGCGTTACGATTATCGCTGAAAATAAAGAAGGTAAAGATGAACGCAAATTTAAATTTATCGTTGGCGATACAATTGCTTTGACTCCGCCGATGGGCTGGAACAGCTGGTATCGATATTTAGGTGATGTCAATGACGCTAAAATGCGTCAAGCCGCCGATGCGATGGTTAACAGTGGTATGATTAATTATGGTTACTGTTATGTGAATATTGATGACACATGGATGATCAAACCAACATGTGATGACCCGCTCCTTATGAATGGAGTTGCTGACGCTAATGAGATGCAGAGAAGAATCGATGGTTATAAGCTTAGACCAAAATGCAGTTATACTTATATTCCAAACGCACGTGACTGCAACAATATGATAAATTCCAATGAAAAATTCCCGGATATGAAGGGACTGGCAGATTATATTCACAGTCTCGGTCTTAAGGCGGGAATTTATAGTTCTCCGGGCACACTCACATGCGCGGGATTTATCGGGAGCTTTAAACACGACTACGAAGATGCTGAAAGATTTGCACAATGGGGATATGATTTTTTAAAGTATGACTGGTGCAATTATATAGCATCAGGCCCTGATACCGGCGCATTATCTGAAATGCAGAAGCCATTTATTTCTATGGGGCAGGCATTGAAAGTTCAAAAAAGGGATATTGTATTTAACGTTTGTCAATATGGTATGGCTAGGGTTTGGGAATGGGGTCCACAAGTATATGCACATAGCTGGCGAACAGATACAGATCTTGGCTGGCTCATTAATGCGCAATCGCTTTATTGTAATTTCATTGCAATTGGTTTTGGTCAGGATGGTCTTGAAGGATATGCCGCACCGGGGCATTGGAATGATCCGGATTATATGCTTGGCTGCGATGATTCGGGACCGCTTAAATACAGGATCAGCCCGAATGAACAGTACACATATATGTCTCTTTGGTCATTGCTTGCTACTCCGTTAATATACAGCGGCGATATGACAAAGCTGGACGCATTTACTTTAAACATTATGTGTAATAATGAAATAATTGCTGTAAATCAGGATCCGCTTGGCATTCAGGCACGACGAATGTATAGAGATGATGATTCTGAAGTATGGGCAAAAAATATGGAGGACGGCTCAATAGCAGTTGGCCTATTCAATATCGGTGAATGGGATATGCCGATAAAAGTTTCATGGTCTGATTTAAAGATCACAGGTAAACAGAAGGTTCGCGATCTCTGGCGACAAAAAGACGTCGGCGTATTCGATGATAAGTTCGAAATGACTGTCCCGCGCCATGGTGCGGCCGTTATACAACTTTTCCCTGAAAAATAAATATTAATTGGGGTGCTGAAAAAGATGAAGAACATCAAAAAGTTTTCACTTTGTTA
Organism: Phycisphaerales bacterium; assembly: GCA_039679715.1. Classification (GTDB taxonomy): domain Bacteria; phylum Planctomycetota; class Phycisphaerae; order Sedimentisphaerales; family UBA12454; genus UBA12454. The sequence goes on along the minus strand of JBDKUM010000391.1, from coordinate 1,857 downwards.
TCGGTTTTTAATATTGATTGTTATTTTGAACTTCATCTACTCTGCACGAGCGGATTATCCATATTTCTGGAGCAGGGCTTCGGGCGATTGGTCTGCGAATACGACATGGGATATGGGATTTGCTCCTTTGCCTGATGGGCATCCGGAACATGGAAATTATGACTATGCTCTTATTATGGGCGGCGTTACCATCGATGTTACAAATGATGGGCAAGGCAGTACGGATTGCATAATTGGTTATGCCAGCGGCATAAATGTTGTCAACGTTGTTTCCGGCAAACATTTGGTGATTAAACATGCTTTAGATATCGGCAGCGGCGATAGTTCAAGTGCTGTTAATGGTATGCTGAACCTTGCCCAATCCGCGACGGCTTTTTGTGAACGGCTTCAAATGGGAATCGGCGGGGCGGGCTGTAACGGTGTCATAAATATCGCCGATGGTGCAACATTTATAGCAAACAGTTGGGGCGGCGATACTATCGGTGTCATCGGTTCCGGAAATGTAAATATGCGAGGCAGCGGCAGTATGGAGCTCCGAAGTGGCAGCGGATTAACCATAGGAAACGACAGCCGTATAGATATTGAGAATGGCCAACTTAAAGTTAAGGGCGATTATCGCACACAACTTCAGGGCTACATCGACAATGGCCGAATAACTTCCTTTAATAAAACTATTAGACGTTGTATTCCCAAAGTTAATTACCAGAATGGCTGGACATACGTGAAAACCGCAGGCGGGTGCAATTGTGATAAATATCCTTTAGGTGATTTGAATCATGATTGTTATGTTGATCTGTCAGATTTCACATCTCTGATAGAAAATTGGCTTGATTGTGCCAATCCTAATGATGAAAATTGTCCACGTTCAAAATTAAATATAAATGATAAAGTGCTTCGGATTAGCCATGAAGGGCAATCGCTGAATATTTCACTGAATTGCCCAAAGTTCATATTTAATGCAGCATCGACCTCTGATGCTATTTTGCCTGTTTCAATTGATGGCAATATTTTATCCGGGAATGTTGTGACAGTTTCTTATGACAGGATTGTTCTTAATGAATCGACATCTGTGGATGTTCAGCTTCTGTTGCAATGGTCGGCTGAGGAAAAGATTGTCCGCAAATGGGCACGTTACAAGTTTGAGCAAATTCAAGCAGATTTAGTATTGAAGGAAATCGTCCTTGGATATTTTGATAAAAGTCTTTTGCTTAGTGAACCTATTATATGGGTGCCTCAAAGTTATCCTGCTTTTGCAAATGGATTTTTTATGGGAATCGAATTTCCCGCGGCATCAACCAGAATCGAAGGGCAAAATTTACTTTTGGCACATAGGCCCGGAATTCGGCCTCAAGCAAACGTTTGGTACGAAAGCAAAAAAGCAATATATGGTTCGGCAACACCGGGAAATGAACGGAAAGAGTTTGAGAATTATATAACTGCGCATCGCCTCCAACCAACAGGATTGCATATTAATTATAATACATGGTGGACTTCGCCTTATCCTGCATATACAGAAAATGACATCCTTACGTTGATGCAGCAATTTAAAGACAATTTGACAACGCCTTACGGAGTATCGATCGATAGTTTTACAATTGACGACGGCTGGGCAAATAAACAAACGATATGGGATATTAAAACAACTACATTTCCAAATGGCTTCACCAATATTCAAAACTATGCACAAAGTATGGGCAGTGCTTTAGGACTTTGGAGTTCTCCTTCCTGTTACTATGCTAATTCCCTAGACACGACCCTTGCGATGAAGAACGGATACGAAACATACCTGCTCGATTATACAATACCTCCGATGAGATTATGTTGCATAGCAGGACCTAAGTATAATAACGCGTACAG
>JBDKUM010000390.1:0-7043 GCA_039679715.1 Phycisphaerales bacterium | reverse complement strand
GGAAAGATCCTGCTTGTCGTAACAAGAGTCAGACCGTTTAATTAAAATATTAATCGAAATAGAAACTATTTCTATTGGATTCGGGACTTAATAGAGATGGGCTTCTGTCAAGATAATGTTTTGTGGTTTTAAAACGAAAAGGAAGAAGAAGTATTATGAAGTCTATTAACATTAGGTTTTTAGCAACTGAAGACGTTCAGTCATTGATAGAACAATGTGAGATTATCGAAGTTACAGAAGATGCCTATAGACGCACGGGTCTGGGAGAGATCGTAACCCCGACAAAAGTGTCAATTCCTCTTCCAGGCAATAATGAGCGGGATATGCACTGGATCAATAGTATGCCTTCATTCCTCAAGGCTGAGAATATTGCTGGGATAAAATGGGTCAATGTAACAAGCCAAAATCGCAAAAAGGGGCTGCCTGTAACCATGGCGACCTTCATTCTCAATGATGGTGAAACTGCAAGTCCAGTAGCTGTTATGGATGGAACTTGGATTACTCACATGAGAACAGGTGCCTCAGTTGCTATTGGTGCCAAGCATTTCGCTCGTAAGAATTCTGAAGTTGTTACCATTATTGGGGCAGGCAGTGAGGGTCATTCTGCTTTTGGATCGATTTTGAAATTATTCAACATTCGAAAACTGAACCTATTTGATATTAATAAAGCGGCGGCCAAAGCCTTTGTGGAAAAAGTAGAAAAGGATATCCAGTGTGAATATTGCATTTTTGATGATGCGGCAAAGGCAGTTAAAGATGCCGATATCACCGTGCTTACAACAACTGCCAGGAAACCTATTTTGAATTTCGACACGGCAAAGCCGGGCGATTTTATTTGTACCATATCCTGCATGACCGATCTGGATGCTGCTTACGTTCAAAAATCGGATAAATTTATAGTTGATGATATCCATTGTGCTCTGAGTCGAATCAGTGCGATGTCAGGACTTAATGTCACACCTCAGGACATCCATGGCGATATCTGTGAAATTCTATCAGGACAAAAACCTGGCCGCCAAAGCAATGAGGAAATTATCACATGGAGCCCGGCCGGCATGGGTGGGGTGGATGTGGCCGTAGCAGCAAAGGTTTATCAAAGAGCTGTCAATGCAAACATTGGCGTGCAATTACCACTTATTAGAGATTTGAATAGTCTGGTAATGTAGAATGGGATTATTAACTCAAGCTGACCGATCAGCAAGTTCAAAAAGTGCTAGTGTAAGGGTGTTTTAAGTTTGTTGACAGCTCAAAACGCAGTACTTTGTCTTTTTGGATTTGGTCGCTTTCATGTTGGGTCTAAATGCTCAATTGAGTCAGACAGACATAATTACGCTGATCGGTCGGTTTGAGTCATTAACTGGATTTTTGGCAATAACTATGTTTACTCCATTGAAGTTAAGGAAGATGCACGTGGGAAGTATTGACGGATTTCAATTAGAAATAATGGACTATTTGATTATTGCGGCTTATTTTATTACCATTTGGGTAATAGGGGCTTGGGCGGGGCGACGCAGCAAGGAAGAGACTACTTCTGAAGATTACTTTCTCGCAGGTCGGAAATTACCGTGGTTCATAGTTGGCGCTTCATTTATTGCTTCAAACATTAGTACCGAACACTTTATTGGTATGATAGGTGCTTCCTTTGTCTATGGCATCTGTGTTTCCATGACAGAATGGGGAAACATTAACTCGTTTACGATTTTAATTTGGTTTTTCATTCCATTTTTACTGGCTACAAAAATATTTACGACGCCCGAATTTCTTGAAAAACGATTTAATAGAATATTACGTCAATTCTTTGCTATTGTTACGGTTGTGAGCAACGTGGTTGCATTCCTGGCGGCAGTACTTTATGGTGGTGGACTGGCCATGAGCAAGCTTTTTCCGCTCGCATGGCTGCCTAAAGAATATGAACTGTTTTTCTGGGTCGCTGTTATCGGAGTTGGAGCTGGGTTTTGGGCCATTTATGGCGGACTTAGTTCGGTCGTTTGGATGGACTTTTTTATGTTAATTATCATGATTGCCGGCGGTATCTCGGTTACCATTCTTGGCCTATATATGCTTTCGGGTGATTCACATTCGCTTGTCGAAGGATGGCGGATTATGATCGAACGTAACCAGGCTACTTCGGGTATATGGAAAGAAGTTGTCGACCAAAACGCCCAGTATATGGCTCATACCGACACTTACAACCGTCTTTCTGTGATTCAGCCCGTAACACATGAGGTCATTCCATGGCCGAGCTTATTGGTCGGCTTCCTGTCTGTCGGTATTTGGTATAATGTCATTAATCAATTTATGATTCAACGTGTGCTTGGCGCTAAGAATATGTACCATGCGAGGATGGGGATTGTATTTGCGGGTTATATAAAGATTTTGATGCCATTGATCGTCGTGATTCCTGGCCTTATTCTTTTTGCCAGATATCCGGAAGTCATGAAGTTGCCTTGGAAAGAGATCCGGCCAGCTGCAGATGCGGGATATATTCAAATGATTACGACACTTATACCTGTGGGTTTGAAAGGATTATTTCTTGCGGCATTATTCGGTGCAATACAATCTACAGTCAATGGAGTGCTGAATTCTACTTCAACGGTTTTTACTCTTGATATTTACAAAGAGATAATTTACAAAAAAGCCACTGACAAACATTTAGTGAAGGTTGGAATCTGGGCGACGGTTGTGTTTCTGTGTCTTGCGATAGCATTAGGAGCTTACATAGGAAAACTGGGGGGCAGTTTGTTTATATACATCCAAAGCCTTTATGCGTTTTTTGCACCTCCATTTGCTGCGATCTTTTTACTTGGAATATTGTTTCGCAGAATTAATTCCCAAGGTGCAACGATTGCGGTGTTTCTTGGATTTGCCTTGGGTATTTTAATGAAGTTGTATGTCCAGTATGTGCCCGGGCATGTGAAGTGGATGGAACCCTATTTGATGCAAGCCATGATTAACTGGATGGTTTGCGTAGTGTTATGTGTTTCCATCAGCTGTGCAACACCCGCTCCTATGCCAGAACAGGTAACGGATGATCTGACCATTAACTGGAAAAAAATAAATATTTTTAGTGGCCTCGGAAACCATTGGTACACGAGTGTGTTGCTCTGGTGGGGCCTGTTTGCCTTTCTCGTGGTTCTATTAGTATTTTTGTTCTCAGGGATATTCGTATGAATAACAATTTAAACTTTGCATTAACAACGAAGATATAGGGAAATAAACCATGCTGTTTTGTGGTATAGATCTGGGTACAACTAACACGAAGGCTGTCATCGTGGATGAAGACCTGCGTATGTTAGATAAAATAACAATCAGTTTGCCGCTTATTGGGGATCGTTGTACCTCTGATGCAAATGTCTGGCAATCTCATTTTTGCAGAATAATTGAGTATTTTGGCAGCCGGGGGCTGATAAACAAAAGCAATAAGGTTGCTTGTTGTATATCTGCTCAAGGCGGAACTTTTATTTTGCTTGATGACAAATATCGGGCAGTTGCACCAGCCTGTAGCTGGAGAGAACGATCAAATCAAACGATGGTCCAAGGGTTGGCTAACCATTGCAATGCCCAATCCTATTATACTTCGACAGGCTGGTATCCCAGTATAAGTTCAATGGCATGCAAACTTAAGCAAATGATGGAGTCAAATTCTGACATAACCAATCAATTCAGTTATGTATCGAGCATTCCCGAATTTATTCACTCTCAAATTGCTGGTGAATTTATTACGGATATCACTACGGCACAGATGACAGGTATTGCAGACATCAATACGTGTAGTTGGGATAAGAAAGTGCTCGAATGGCTACATTTGAAAGAGGTCAATTTTGCGAAAATATCTTATCATCCTGAGCTGATTAGTGAAGATATTTCAGTTGCAGGTAATCTAATTTCCTTAACAACGAGTATTCATGATCAGTATGCTGCTATGTATGCTGCGGGATTAGCCTCTGATGATAGTATTATGCTCGGAACGGGAACCGCATGGGTAATAAGCGGAAAATCGACTCAGTTGCTTTATGATGAAAATATATCGATACACCCCGGAAGAGATCTCTGGCCAAATTCATATGGCTATATTATAGGGCTTGGTCCCATCGGTAAGGAGTTTGATATTCTGTGTAAAAAGCTAATGCTTTCTTCAAACGATATTGAAAGGATTTGTCTGGAATTGACGCATTCATCGAATCTTGATTATGATATAGTGATTGGACTTATGGAACCAAGCCAGGATATGGCAATGACAAATAAAAAAATATGTCTGGAACAATATATGCTCAAAGTTGCCGCCCGAGTTGCGGTTTTTCTGAAAAAGCTCCAAAAACATGAGTCTGTTAACAAAATTATAATGACCGGAGGAGCTGCTCATAATGTATATATTCCAAGGATAATTGCAAATCTTGCCAACTTGCCAGTAGAAGTTATGCATTTCAACGAATTTAGTGCATATGGGGCAGCCTTGTTTGCAATGGGGGCTGTTTCGGGTCAACCTGTTCGGCATAAACCAAAATGGATGAAAAGCGTCTTGTATGAGCCCGGTTCATCAGCAGTCAAGCTTGAACAGCGGAACATAAATGTTGTATAATTGATGTCAGCTGCAACTCATGAAAGGTAATAATTTATACTATGCTGTGAACTGGCGGTGCATTGATTAATTATCCTACCATGTTATGAAAAATAAAAAGGTAAAAAATTTGATTCTTGGAGGTATTGCATGCATTTTAATGCTTACTGCTGCCATCGCCATTACAATCCGGAAGCCTCCTACTATTGCAATGATTGAATTTGACATTGAACAAGATAGTGATACGATTTTATTCTCCTGTTTTGGAGAGCCTCCGCAATTTGCGATTTGGCTCGAAGATCCCTATAGCGGTAATTATAAAACTCTCTTTGTGACATACCGTTCCGCTACTGGTAACTGGGTTGGTAAAATGGAATGTCCTGTTGCGTTGCCCAGATGGTTTCAAATCTATAAGAAAGAATTCGAGAAGATCCGTATTCCAACTCCCAACAACTCTCTTCCACAGGCTATGACAGGGCCTACGCCCACACTTGACCGCTTTACCATACGGTCACAAGTAGAATACAGAAAAAAATATGTGTGTTGGATCGAAGTCAATCTTGCAGCGGACTTTAATGCAACATATTCCAGAATAAACGAGAAAACCAATATCGCGGATGTGCATTATTCAGGACAACCTGCATTGTTGTATCGAGCCAGTTTAGATACCGAAATTGAACAATACATAACTCCTGAATTATACGGAGTTTCGAGTGATGATGGTCAAAAGATACTGACTGTAACCGATGGTATCGATTCAGCAAAAAACATTTTCAAGAAAATCGAAATAAAAGTAATTCACCCCAAAACACAATTCTTGGAAAAGAATACTTTTTTCGGGTCCGAAATAACGGAGTAATCGAAATTTCCCTGAATCTGATTATCATTATAGTTATATTCTGATTAAATTTAAGAAATCTGGTGTAATGCATTGAAAATGAGCTTGAGCTGCAAAGTAATAAATGTGTACCCAATGGGTATGATTATTCCGTGACGGCCACAGGCTGTTCTATGCCGCGCGTACTCACGGGGTAACATTACCCTACGCAGCCGCGGTGATAGAGAGATTGCTGGAAGCTGGCGGCTGAAAGCTCTTTAGCCGCGACGAGCCGGGAAATTTCAAGTAGGATCAGTATATTTATCGTAAAAATGCGGTTGTAATAAAATTACAGGTGCTGACAAATACAAGGTATTAGAATTGGAGAAAAAAATGCGTTTTCGAGGATTGAAAATTGGTATTCCAAAAGAGATTATGGAAGGCGAACGACGTGTCGCAGCCACACCGGAAACGGTTGCCAGGATGACAGGTGAAGGGGCCGAGGTGTTGGTAGAGCGAGAAGCCGGTAAAGGCAGTTGTCTTTGTGACCAGGACTATCTGAAAGCAGGTGCAACCATTTTGGATAAAGCATCGGTTCTATATGAACAGTCGGATATTATTCTTAAAGTAAAAGAGCCATTGTTCTCTGCTGCCGCCGGCATGCATGAAGTCGATATGTTGAAGCCGAAACAATATTTAATTACTTTTATTCATCCGGCTTCACCATCCAATCATGAAATGGTTAAAAAACTTGCGGCCCGTGGAGTAATCTCCTTAAGCCTGGATTCAATACCCCGAATTACCCGTGCTCAGGCGATGGATGCACTGACATCTATGAGTACGGTAGCCGGTTACAAAGCGGTCTTGATGGCAGCGGATACGGAACCGAAATTTATGCCTATGATGGGAACGGCCGTCGGTATGATCGCCCCCTCAAAAGTATTGGTCGTGGGCGCGGGCGTTGCGGGATTACAGGCGCTGGCTACAGCGAAACGGCTTGGAGCTGAAGTACTGGCCGCAGATATCCGTCCTGACGCCCGTGAACAGGCCCGCAGTCTGGGTGCCAAAGTAGTCGAACTGGGTATCCCTGCCGATATTGCCGTCGGGGAAGGCGGATATGCACGAAGTTTACCGGACTCGTGGCTGTCTCAGGAGCGCGACCGCTTGCGGGAAGCAGTGGCGCAAATTGATATTTTAATCCTCAGTGCGTTAATACCCGGGAAAATCGCTCCGGTTCTGGTTGACTCTCAGATGGTTCGTAGTATGAAAGCGGGGGCCATAATTGTGGATATTGCCATTGATCAGGGTGGCAATTGTGAATGGACCGAAGGTGGTAAAATAATTGACATCGAGGGTATTCATATCATCGGAACAAAAAATATTCCCGGAATGGTCCCGGTCAGTTCAACATGGATGTTTGCCAGGAACATTTATAATTTTCTGGCGCATATTGTCAAAGATAGTAGTCTTGTGCTGGATACTGCCGACGAGATTGTCAGTTCTGCACTGGTTACGCGCGAAGGAAAAGTCGTCCACAAGGGCGCCCTCGAAGCGATGAATGAATCTGGAAAAAGGAAATAAATGATGCCAATGTGGGTTCTTTTGGTTGTCTTCGCGGTTGCAACGGCAGCGGGATACAAAGTTATCAGCGATGTGCCGAGTTTACTG
>JBDKUM010000389.1:0-9888 GCA_039679715.1 Phycisphaerales bacterium | reverse complement strand
CTCCTAAGAACAGGTTGAAAAAAATTGGGACATCCCGCCAGTCGGGTAAGCCCGTCTACCGTGGTCATAGTACCACATAACCGTTCAATTGTGAGGTCTGGCTTTCATAGTTTCTCTGTGGTTGGAGTACAGCGCAAACCCCCGGCTTTTTAGAAATTTTATACTTAAAAAATAAAATTTAGAGGGGGTGAAAAAAAATCAGCGAAATCTGTCGAAGCAAAGCGTTGGAGCGAAGCGCAAACTCTCGATTCCCAGGCTTTAGCCTGCCCCTGAATCTTCTTAAATTTTGTACCTTGAAACAAAATTTAGAAGGGGTCAGGATTTTTTCCCCTCGAAGAAAAAATCAGAGGGAGCGTAATCAGCGATAAAAAAATAAAGTATTCAGGTTTCGCAATGCCCAATATTAAATTTTAAATATTAAATATAAAATTTTAAATTACCTCGGTATTTGCTTCCAATCGATAGGATTCCTGTCAAGTTCCAGAATTTCCGAACTGTTTATCAGCCATTTTCTATCCGGCGTTTTTTCGTAGTATAATTTTGCCTTAACTATTATGAAAGGTTTGCCCATTTGTGCGATATGGCTTTTTTCAGCAAACTTCACCATTGCCTCAAAAAGGAATGTTGCCTTGTTTCCCTGTATTTCCGTTTTCCTGCTGAAGAAAGTTACTTTATCGACTTCCGCCGTTTCAAACAATCCCTGGCAATAAGCAACGATATAGGCTTTGGATGAATGCTGAGAATCCGAATAATTATCTGCTATTATTTCTTCGATTGGCTGAATTTGTTTCTTTTGAAATGCCTTAATGCCTTTATTGATTGCGCCAAGAATTTTCTCATTATCGGTCTGCACAAAGTATGAAACACCGAAAGCCGCTATATAGATTGAAAGCGGAATAAGATAATGCCACCTGCGTTTTTTCTCCGGGCAGCAAACTCTGAAAATCCAGATTACTATAAAAGCAAATAAACCTATGCCGATTCCAACAAACGGAAATTCAAACGGATTCCACATAATAACTACATCCAAAGTTTTAGTTTTTAACTAATTTGTCATTGCGAGGAATCCTGCGTAGCTTTAGCGAAGCAGGATGACGAAGCAATCTCAAGCTTTTAAATAATAGAGCTACCCTTAAATATCAAAATATTAAATATTAAATTTTAAATTCGTTTAGTTTCTAAGTGCCTGTACTTGCGCCGGTATTCTGCCCTTGCGTTTTATGAAATTCGGCGATGCGATCCTTGCAACCTTCATAACCGGAGCCGAACCCAGCAATCCGCCGAAATGCACTATTTCACCCGCCTTTTTCCCCGGCACTGGTATAATCCGCACGCTCGTCGTTTTATTATTTACAACCCCAATCGCAAGCTCATCTGCGATTATCGCGCTGATGCAGTCCGCCGGCGTATTTCCCGGCACAGCAAACATATCAAGCCCCACAGAGCAAACGCTCGTCAGTGCTTCGAGTTTTTCCAAATTTAATGCCCCGCTCCGCACAGCCCGAATCATCCCGGCGTCTTCACTAACTGGAATGAATGTGCCCGAAAGTCCGCCGACATTCCCGCTTGCCATTGACCCGCCCTTTTTAACCGCGTCCATCAGCATCGCAAGTGCCGCTGTCGACCCAGGCCTTCCCATCCTCGATATTCCCATTGCTTCGATAATTTCAGCAACCGAATCGCCGCGCTTTGGTGTCGATGCAAGAGATATATCGACAATCCCGAATTCAACTTGCATCATCTTCGCCACTTCTCTACCGATAAGTTCGCCCGCTCTTGTAATTTTAAAAACCGTTCTCTTTATCACTTCCGAAAGCGTCGTCAAATCGCATTTGGGATTATTGAGTACAACATCTTTCACAACCCCCGGCCCCGATATACCTATATTCAGCGAATAATCTCCCTCGCCGACCCCATGATGAGCACCCGCCATAAAAGGATTATCTTCCGGCACATTCGCGAACACCGCCAGCTTCGCGCATCCGATTCCGTTTTTACTATTTCGTGCCAGCTCTTTAATTATATGCCCGACTTTCTCAATCGCTGTCATATTCATCCCTGCCCTGCTCGATGCAAGGTTTAAAAACGAACATAACCTTTGCGTCTTGGGAATCGCGTAAGGAAGCGAATCGATAAGCAGTTCATCTGCACTTGTCATTCCTTTATGTACCAGAGCGCCAAATCCGCCGATGAAATCTATATCCGCATCGCGTGCTGCACGATCAAGTGTTTTCGCAACAGAAACAGCCGTTGAAATTTTCCTCGGCAGCGACTCGATTAGCAGCGCAACCGGAGTCACGCTAATTCTGCGGTTAGTTATAGGAATGCCGTATTTATCTTCAAGCTGGTCTGCGCATTGATTGAGTCGTTTCCCCATTTCAGACAACCGCTTGTAAATTCGTTTATTAAAACCGTCCAGATTCCTGTCGATGCAATCTTTCAGATTCACACCAAGCGTAACTGTCCTGATATCGAAATTCTGTTCGATAGTCATCTTTACTGTTTCAAAAACTTCCTCAACTGATATTCTCATATTCCATCCTATTCTAAGTTCTATGTTCTACATCTGCTCTATAGGAAAGCTGAGAAAATGGGGACTGACTCAATTAGACGCGGTCTTTAGCGGCTAATTGTGCCTGTACCCATTTTCACTTAATAGTTTTCTACAGATCTCTAAATTCTAAGTTCCAACTATTATAAACAAAAAAATCTATTTGCCAATTCCGTTCCAATATATAAAATTATGATTCATATTGAAAGGATTTGATTATAAAAAAAACTTTATTGGTCGTTTTAATGACTTCTATGCTGATTTTTGTTGGTTGTGGCGAAAAGAATGAAAATGGCGTCCTCGAATCAACAGGCAAAACTTTAGACACTGCAGTTGACAAAACCGGCCAGACCGCTGGCGTTGCCGTAGATGCCACCGGCAAAACCGCTAAAACTGCCGCCGATTTCACTGGCAAAACCGCTGGTACTGCCGTCGATTTTACAGGTAAAACAGCTTCTAACGCCGCAAACGCCACCGGAAATTTCGCTAAAACAGCCTTAGATAAGACTGGCAATGCTCTAAAAACCGCTGGCGATTCGGTCAAAAACGCTGCTGACAAAACCTGCGACAAAATCAAAGGCGATTCAAAGACTACCTGCGAGCCTAATAGCGTAAAATAAACTGTTTTCAGGGGGAAATTTATTGATTTTGACCGTTTTACAAATTTTAGTAAAACTTTGGGAATTTATTGCCTCTGCAACCGTTTGTGCAACCAGATTTTTCCTTGCATTATGTCGTTTTAAGATTAAATTGAACTGATTGATACCTAATAATTATTGGAGACATTTTAATGAGTAATAAAATCAAAGCAGTTTGTTTGGATGGACTAAAAAAAGCTTCACCTCGCATGCCGATCATCGGCGTTTTCGCACCAGGCGATCCGCGAATCGATGCCGACAGCAGAAAGCGTACACAAAATATCATCGCGATGGTTGCCGATATTATCTCCGGCTCCATCATTATGCCCGATGGCCAACCCGTGCAGGTTGTCTATTCTGATGTACTCGTTGATGGCGAACCCCAGGCCGACATCGTCGCCCAGCAGTTCAGAAACGCAGGCGTCAACATCCTCGTCTGCGCTCCCGATACATGGGCTTTCCCACAGCTCACCGGCATTTCGCTTCTCCAGCAGTTCCCCGCCGACACACCCATGAACATCACCTGCGGCAACAGCGGCCCAAAACCCGGCGTCGTCTATGCACACGCTTTAAACGGCGCAATTTCCCAATATGCCCGGCTAGTTACCTTAAACGTCGGCAACTGGGACGACAAAGGCATGAACCCGCAAATGACTGCCCAAACCGCAAAGAACCTCATCGACTGGTGCTATGCCGCCGCAACGTATGTTGCATTAAAAGGTCGCCGCGTTGTTCTCTTCGGCCACGATTCAATGGGCATGGAAACCGCCCTCCAGCACATCATCCCGACAAGAAATACCTTTGGCATTGAAATCACTCGCCTCGACATGAAACTCCTCGCCGACATGCTCGCCAAAGAATCATATAACAAATCAGAACTTGCAGCTCTTCGCAATTGGATAGACAAAAACATCGGCAAGAGACTCGAAATCAAAACCGATGAAGACAGCAAGCTCTTCAACAAATCTCTCGCCATGTATTTAATCGTCCGCGATTTAATGTCGCAGCTCAACGCCGTTGGCGGCGGATTCATGAGCCAGCTCGAATGGAACAGCGATTTCCGCGGTATTCCGCTTGCAGTCGCCGACGTCATGGAATCCCTCTTCAATAGCACATTCGACCACAATGGCCCAAAACCAGCAATGCCCTACGCGACAGAAGCTGATTCACAGGCCCTGCTCACAATGCTGCATTTCACTTGGCTTTCAGGCGGCAATCCTCCACTCTTCATGGACCTTCGAAAAATCTGGGAAGGCTGGGAAATAAAAGCACTCGCACAAAAATTAGGAATTAAATCGCTTCCGAAAAATGCACAATGGCTCACAAAAGGCCTCGTTGACGGCAACAACAGCGGCTCCGCTTCATTTGATTGGGCCGGCAAACCAGGCACTGATTGGAAAAAACTCATGGCAGCCATCACAATGCCCCGGGCAGACAGAGCATATTTCCCTGGCGGCGGAAATTCCATTACATTCCTGACACCTGCAGGCATCGAAGGAATCGCAGGCAGAATCGCTTATTGTGCTGCCAATAATAAATTCAGCCTTATCTGGGATGAAGCTGTTACAACTGAAGTTCCTGAAAAACTCAGCAAAGCAATGTGCAATCTAACCGACCCAAACTGGCCGCATACTTTCCTCATTCCGAAATACGCGTCCATGGTCGAATACAAACAATACGCCCCCGCAAACCATCTGCATATGACGTGGAATCTACCGGTCGCAAGATTGCAGCATTGGATGGATTTAGCAGGCGTTAATAGCGTAACTCCTTGGGCCGCAAGACCTTCATTCATCGAAGGAACCGATAGACCATTGCCCCTGCTGAAGCTTATTAATATATAGTACAAGTTTTCATTAACCCCCGGCCTTGCCGGGGGTTTTCTTTACCTTATTCGCCATTTTATCTATTTTAGTTTTTGCGTTTGGCTCACTAAATAAGTCGTTTTTTCCTTGACTTTTACACAGTTGTTGCACATCATATTTACCCTACGGACAAACATGTTCAGCTAATGGCACAAAATTAAGCCGGAGAAAAACAATGGCCAATGTAAAGTGTCTTAAGTGTGGAAAAAAGTTTGACGATAGAGGCTTATTGCTGTCTTTTTGCCTGCCCTGCAAAATTCAAATCATTAAAAATTTAACACCTGCTAAATTCAGGAAAATTTCAAAACGTCTTGCCTTATCCTCGCCGACCTGCAACTGCATTAATCTAAAAAAATGGCTCAAAGAAAACGCCCAAGCCTGATACAAAAACCATTATTTGACCTACATTCTATTAACGTTTATAATTATACCAAAGCGTTGAACGGCTAGAACTATACGCTATACGCTGTACGCTGTATTTACTGAAAGGCCAAATAATGTCGAAAAAATTTGTCAGAGCTGTTTTCCCGGGTTCATTCGATCCCATTACTAACGGCCATCTTGACGTTATAAATCGTGGAATCAAGCTCTTCGATGAAGTGATCGTCGCTGTCGGAAATAGTCCCTTGAAAGACCAGCTCTTTTCTTTAGATGAGCGAGTCGAAATGATCAAACCTCTCATCGCAAACATCCAAGGCGTCTCTGTCCAAAGTTATGATTGCCTTACCGTCGAATACGCCGCAAGTGTCGGCGCTTCTGTCATGCTTCGCGGTCTTAGAAATCTCACTGACGTTCAGTATGAATTTCAGCTTGCCATGACAAACCGCGCCGTCGCAGGAATTGAAACTGTCTTCATCATGACAGGCGAGCAATATGGCTTCACAAGTTCAACCCTCATTCGCCAAATCGCTGCCCTCGGCGGCAACGTCTCGAACCTGATTCCTTCTGGCATATACGACAAATTGCAGAAAAGATTAATCGAAAGAAATATCAGGGAATAATTTGTTTAGAATAACCGTACAAACCGCTTTTACCGCAGGCCATCAACTAACTTTCCCGACCGGCCCCGAACCATATCACATCCATGATTGGATTGCGGAAGCCGCGATACAGGGTCCTCATCTCGACGAAAATGGTCTGCTTTTTGATTTTACAGTCCTAAAAAAATTCCTCGATGATATTGTTACCCCTTTCAAAGATTCACCCCTTGAAGATTTCGACTGCTTTAAAAACATTAATACTTCTGCTGAAAATGTCGCTAAATATATCTATTTTGCCCTAAAAAATCATCTCCCAAAAAACATAAGTCTTTTGTATATCGAAGTTACCGAAGCCCCACTTTGCAAAGCAAGATTCAGCGAAACCCAGGTTTAGTTGAATCAAATAACAGCCGATAATATAATTGGTCTGTCATTTTATTCTTTTTTTCGTATAATATTTGTAAATTGGTTTTCTTGGTAATTGGTTATTTAGTTTGAGAATTGTTCCTTGATTATTGGTTATTTTAGTTTGAGATTTGTTTCTTGGTAATTGGTTATTTTTGAGATTTGTTTCTTGATTATTGGTTATTAATATTATGCAGTGTGAAATTTGTAAAGATAAAACCGCGACAGTTCATCTGACTGAAATAGTACAAGGCCATCGTACCGAAACGCATCTCTGCCAGAGTTGCGCCCAAAAAGAAGGCATTACCGTAAAAAGTCAGCTTTCTTTAAATGAGCTTTTAAGTTCATTAATCGCCGCCCATCAGCAGACAGACGAAAATGAAACCCTGCAAAATGCAGGCAAAATTTGCAACCAATGCGGCATGACAATGGAGCTTTTCCGTAAACAGGCGCTTTTAGGCTGTCCGAATGATTATAAAATTTTCGAAGATGAACTCCGTGACATCATCGAAAAAACGCAGGACAATAATTCGCTGCATATCGGCAAAACTCCTCCTATGACCGGCTCGAAAATCGAGCATCAGGAGGAAAATACGAAACAGGATTTGCAGCGGCGTCTCGACCTCGCAGTCAAAACTGAAGATTACGAACTCGCCGCAAAATTAAGAGACCAGCTTAAAGCTCTTTAATGTTAGGATTGTTTAGCCCTGCCAACATTTCAATCCTCGTAGGGGACTTTGGCAGGGTTCATAAGATTATAGGCCAGTAGTTTTGAACATTTGAATTTTCGTAATTCGAATTTATTTCGGATTTCGAATTTAGGATTTCGGATTTTAGTTATCAATGAGACTTACAGACTTAAGTATGAAAATTAGCAGATGGTTTGACCCCGACGCACCGTTATCGGACATTGTCATCTCTTCACGTATCAGACTCGCAAGAAATATTGCCGCTCGAAAATTCATCACCCGATGCAGCACCGATGAAAAAAGAGAAATACTCCAAAAGCTTAAAGATATAATCCTTTCGATTAATTCTCTTGGCGATATTTTCTTCATCGATATCGAACATGGCTCAACTATCGAACGTGATCTCCTCGTCGAAAGACAATTAATTAGCAGAAATCTTGCCGCAGGCACCGGCCCTCGCGGTGTTGTCATCGCGCAAAACGAACTCTTCGCCGCACAAATAAACGAAGAAGACCATTTGCGTCTAAGCGTCCTTGCCCCAGGCCTCAACATCGAAAAATGCTGGGATAGAATAAATGAAATAGATAATGCCATTGGCGAAAAAATCGAATATTCCTTCAGCTCCAAATACGGCTTTCTAACCGCCTGCCCTACTAATCTCGGCACAGGCATCCGCGTTTCAGTAATGCTGCATTTGCCCGCTCTGAAGATGACAGAGCAATTGAAAAAACTTTTCGAATCCGCTCGCGATATGAATCTCGCAGTCCGCGGCCTTTTCGGCGAAGGCACCGAAGCCATCGGCGATTTTTTCCAAATCTCAAATCAGGTTACTCTCGGCATCAGCGAACAAAAAATTGTAGAGGATTTCCAAAATCTGATAATTCCAAAAATTGTCGAGTATGAAAGAATCGCGCGAGATAAATTACTCATCAAAGATGTGACTATCCTTGATGACAAAATCGCACGTGCTCTTGCTCTATTAAAAAGTGCAAAACTTATCAGCTCCCATGAAGCCATGTTCCTCTTGAGCAATTTAAGAATGGGAATCAATATGGGCAGAATTAAAGAAATTTCAATCCAGACTGTCAATGAATTATTCCTGCTCACCCAGCCTGCGCATCTGCAAATAAACAAAGGCCAATCGCTCACACCAGAACAGCGAGACATCCTCCGCGCCGAAACCCTCCGCGCAAAATTAAATTAAACACAAAGCATCCTCTCAACGCTGAAAATGTCATTGCGAGGGAGTTCTGCCAAGCAGGACGACCGAAGCAATCTCAATCCATTTGCCGCCATTTGCATTGTGTCATCCCCGTGAAAACGGGGATCTAGTTTTCGCAACCGCTTTGCGCCCTTCTTTAAGACAACAGCCCCGTAGGGCTATAATTTCAAAAAGATAATCACGGAGAAAATTTATTTACGCAGTGATTATCTTTGAAATTATAATATCCTGAAAGGATAGTCTTAAAGCAAACGCCTCTGTGTTGAATAAAATCAGTGTCATCGGCGTAATCAGTGATTAAAAAATATTTCGAGTAAGTTCGTGTTCATTCGTTGAAGCGAAGCGTAAACCCCTGTAGGGGGAAACCCCCGTTTCTTAGGATTTTTTCATTTTAATCCCCTTGGGGACTTGAAAGAAAAAATCAGAGGGGGTGGTTAAAATATCCATCGATTCATTCCGCAACCGAAAAACGACATCCCAACCGAGCCTCTCAACCGCAACCGCCAACGTTTTTTTATTTTTAATTTGTCATTTTGATATTTGATATTTAATTTTATAATTAGTGTTTATTCGTGTTCATTCGTGGTTCAATTTAATGTACTTATAACTGCTTTACGTTTTTTCATTGACTCCGTTTTTTTTCTTGTTAATCTGCACAAACTATGAAACTAAAATTCCTGATTTTGGCTATACTTATACCCACAAACCTTTGTGCAGCCTTGCCGCAATCCCCCATCGGATTCCTCAAAGGATTTTCATGGGGCACCTTTGGCCGCAATGGCGACTATATTGGCCCGCAAGCCGAAGAGTCAATGAAAACCCTCGCGCAGACAAATTCTAATTTCGCCAGCATAGTTTTTACTCTTTCTATGCACACAAAAACCAGCAATGAAATTCTTTTCGACAAAACAAATCCTCACATGGCCTCGGACGATGATGTCCGCAACGCGATAAGACTTGCTCACGAAAACAAATTGAAAGTAATGCTCAAGCCAACCGTTAATTGCAATGATGGCACTTGGCGTGCGCACATCGAACCGGCCGACTGGGAAATCTGGTGGAACAATTACAAAACCGCGATGCTGCACTATGCAAAACTCGCCCAGGATACAAACTGCCAGGCGTATTGCATTGGCTGCGAAATGATTTCAACTGAAGATTCTGAAAAACATTGGCGTAACATGATTGCCGAAATTCGAAAAAATTACAAAGGCGTTCTTGTTTATAACACCAATCATGGCCGGGAAGAAAAAATTAATTGGTGGGATGCTGTCGATATGATTGGCATCAGCGCATATTATCCCGTTGGCACAACGAATATTGCCGCCGCGTTAGCTGAAGTCGTTACGGATGTTGATAAAAAATCGAGCCTGGAACAGATGAAAAAAAATTGGGAGCCTATTCGCGACCGTTTAAAGGAATTATCAATTAAATGGAACAAGCCGGTATTCTTTGCGGAAATTGGTGTAAGGAGTGCAAAAGGCTCATCATCAATGCCTTGGGAATATTACAATGATTGGCCCTACGATTCAGGCGAA
>JBDKUM010000388.1:0-10221 GCA_039679715.1 Phycisphaerales bacterium | reverse complement strand
TGGCGATGATTGATATTACGAAGCGAAAAAGAGCCGAGCAAATCGTCGAAAGAGCGGCGGAGCGTTTCCAGATACTTTCTGAAACAGCAGGCAAGTTGCTTGAAAGCAAAAATCCTCAGGGAATTATCGATTCTCTCTGCCGGGATGTTATGAAATTTCTCGATTGCCAGATTTTTTTTAATTACTTCGTAGATGAAGAAAAAAAATGCCTGCATCTCAATGCTTGCGGCGGAATTAGTGAGATGCAAAAAAAAGGATTCGAATTTCTTGATTTCGGCCAGTCTGTTTGCGGCTGTGTAGCTATGCAAGCAAAAAGAATTATCGTTGAAAACATACCGCTTAATAATGATGATCGGGCAAATCTTTTGCGGAGTAATGGCGTTAAGGCTTATGCGTGTCATCCTCTTATGGTACAGGGCAGAGTTATTGGAACTTTAGCCTTCGGAACCATTAACAGGATTTCTTTTAGTGAAAACGATATTAAGTTGATGAAAACTGTCAGCGACCAGGTTGCCACCGCTATGGAAAGAATGCGGTTTGAAAACGCACTTTATCAAAGTGAACGCATTAACCGCGAGCAGGCAAACAGCTTGAAAACCGTTTTAGAGGCAGCTCCTGCCGTTATATGGATTGCGAATGATCCTGAGTGTAAAAATATTTCAGGCAATAAGGCCGCTTACGATATTTCAAAAGTCGCCAGCGGTGAAAATTTGTCTAAAACAGGTACTGCTTCTGAAAATTTAAAGCATTATAAAGTCTTAAAAGATGGTATAGAACTTCTGCCAGAGCAGATGCCCGTTCAGATTGTTGCTTCGACTGGTAAAAGCCTGATGAATTATTCTTTCGAAATAATTTATGATGATAATACTTCAAGACATCTTTTTGGAAATGTTATTCCTTTGTTTGATGATAAAGGCAAAACTTCCGGTGCAATTGCCGTTTTTATTGATATTACAGAGCTTAAGGAAATTGAAAAACAACTGCATTTAAGTCAGCAGGAACTTCGCTCCACCAATCTCTATCTCGAATCGCGCGTTAAAGAACGTACCAGCCAGCTCGAAAAATTGATAACCGTTTTGCAAAAGGAAATCGTTGAAAGAGTGAAGGTAGAAAAGCAGTTAACCGAAAATCAGGAAAAGCTCCGCTCGCTTTCCAGCGAAATTATGATGGTTGAGGAGCGCGAACGTCGTCAGGTTGCCACCCAACTCCATGACTCCATTGGCCAGCTTCTGGCTTTCTCTAAAAAAGAATTAGGTGCTCTGGTTACCGCTGTTCCGTACGAAATTCAGCCGCAATTAAAAGAGGTCTGGGATATGATTAAGCAGGCCGTTGAGCAGACTCGCACGCTTACTTTTGATTTAAGTCCTGCCGCCCTCTATACTTTGGGCCTTGAAGCCGCACTCGAAGAAGTCGGTGAGGATTTCGCCAAAAAAGGTAAATTCAAATTCAATTTCTCATCCGATAATAGCGAATTTCAACTTTCCGAACAGGATAAAATTATGCTTTATAGGTCTGTTCGTGAGTTGTTAATTAATATTGTCAAACATAGTCAAACGAAAACTGTTGATATTAATATGAAAAAGCATCATAATAATATGAAGATAGTTATTCAGGACGATGGTGTCGGTTTTAATGTGAGAGAAATGAACAAAAATTCAAAAGCAGGCTTCGGCTTATTTAGTATCCGTGAAAGGCTCGAAGCTGTTGGTGGTAATTTAAAAATTAAATCGCAAAAAGGCAAAGGCACAGTAGTTACTATTACTGCTCCCTTGAAGAATGTCGAAAAGAAAAAAGGAGTTATTTAATGGCTATTCACATTGTTTTGGTTGACGATCACAAAGTTTTGCGTCATGGATTAAGTCAGGCACTTAAAGGCGAAGAAGATATGGAAATTATAGGCCAGGCTGAAAATGGCTACGAAGCCATTAAACTAGCGCAGGAGCTTGTTCCTGATATTATGGTCATGGATATCGCCATGCCCGAATTAAACGGCATCGAAGCAACTCGTCAGATTCTTAAAACCCATCCGCAAATTCGCGTTATTGCTTTGTCTATGCATTCGAATAAAAAATTCATTCACGAAATGTTCAAAGCAGGTGCCAGGGGTTATTTACTAAAAGATTGCGAATATTCCGAACTCATCAATGCTATTCGCGTCGTAATGCAGAATAAAACGTACCTCAGTCCTTCCATCACAGGCGTTGTTATTGAAAATTATATGATGGCCGGTACCACTGAAAAACAAAATGCCTTCGCCGTCCTTTCAGATAGGGAGAGAGAAGTCCTCCAGCTTATAGCTGAAGGCAAAACCACTAAACAGATTGCCAGAATGCTGCATGTCAGCCCAAAGACCGTTGAAGGCCACCGTACCATGATTATGCATAAACTAGAAATCGACAGCATTGCGAACCTCACAAAATATGCTATCAGAGAAGGTTTAACCTCCGCCGAAACGCCTTAACAGAATGGGAACTGGCACATTAAAATTTTGTCCGAAAGGACAAAAAAATATATATGCGCCTGTTGTAGCGTAGCGGAAACCCATAAGCGAAGCTGGGTACCTTTTTTTTGAGCAATTGCGACATTTTAAAGAAGGGAATTCCTTATTTTCAATTCTCTTTGCAAAAAGTACTTTCTTTTATAGTCATTTATTTTTAAATTTAAGTGGTATTATATGAAGGTATTCATGCTAGGTTGGGAATTTCCGCCATTTATCAGCGGAGGATTAGGGACTGCTTGTTATGGCCTCACAAAGGCTTTAAGCAGGCAGGGAACCCACATCACTTTTGTTCTGCCCTCTGGCGCAGATGCAGATTGTGATTTTATGAAAGTGCTCACCGCACAAGGCTATTTAATTTCTAACGAATTTAAGAATATTCGTTTTAGAACTATTAAATCTGCCTTAAAACCCTACATCTCTTCAGCGAACCTCGGCGGTTCTTTTCTTTCAAATGCCCAAAGCTCTCAATCCTGGCAGGCCGGTTCTGTATCGCAGCAGCATTATGGCCGAGATGTTTTAGAGCAGGTCAACAAATTTGAACAAAATGCCCGCGAAATCGCTCAAACCGAAGATTTCGACATCATTCATGCGCATGATTGGATGACATTTCCTGCAGCAATCAGCTCTGCCCAGCTCACCGGCAAGCCTTCAGTCGTTCATGTTCATTCGACCGAATTTGATCGCTCCGGCGAGCATGTCAATCAAGCCATATATGATATCGAGCGTTTTGGAATGCACCGTGCAGATAGAATTGTCGCTGTCAGCAATTACACTAAAAATATAATTACAAGCCGGTATGCTGTTTCTCCCGATAAAATTGACGTTGTCTATAACGGTGTTGAAGATGACGGCTCAATACGCACATTAGAAGATAAAAAAACTAAAATAGTTCTCTATCTCGGCAGAATCACTTTCCAGAAAGGCCCGGATTACTTCGTTGATGCCGCCAAAAAAGTCCTCGAAAAAATGGACAACGTAAAATTCATCATGGCGGGAGATGGCGACATGACCCGCAGGATGATTGAATACGCTGCCTGGCTGGGCATAGGACATAAAATTTTCTTTACCAAATTCCTTCGCGGCCAAAATGTACATCGTGCTTATCAAATGGCTGATTTGTATGTCATGCCTTCTGTTTCCGAACCTTTCGGCATTGCCGCCCTCGAAGCTATGAAAAATAATGTCCCGATTCTGATTAGCAAACAAAGCGGCGTCGCCGAAACTCTGCATAATGCCTTAAAGGTCAATTTCTGGGACGTTAACGAAATGGCAAATAAAATGATTGCCGTACTCAAATATCCGCCTTTAAGAACAATGCTCTCCGAAAATGGCCGCCGTGAAGCGGGCACTTTCCGTTGGGAGAAATCAGCGGCAAAAATTAATGAAATATACAAAAATGTTCTCGCCTGTGCTTAAATGATTTTCAAAGGATTATAATATGTCATCAGTTTGTTTTTATTTCCAGGTTCATCAGCCTTTCAGGTTGAGAAATTATACCATATTCGATAATGGCACAAATTATTACGACGATTTTAAAAATGCCCAGATTTGCAGGAAGGTTGCCGATAAATGTTATCTCCCCGCCAATCGGCTTATGCTCGAACTCATAAAAAAATACAATGGTAAATTTCGCATTTCATACAGCATTACCGGAGTAATCCTCGAACAATTGGAAAAGTATGCTCCCGATGCTCTCGATACCTTCAAGCAGCTTGCCGACACCGGTTGCGTCGAATTTCTTGCCGAGACTTACTATCATACTTTAAGCTCGCTCTATTCGCACAATGAATTTACCGCCCAGGTCGATCTCCATATCGCTGCCATACAAAAATATTTCAGCCAGACACCTCGCATCTTCCGAAACACCGAACTGGTCTATAATAATCAGATAGCAGAACTTATCGAAAGCATGGGGCGGTTCGATGCCATAATTGCCGAAGGTGCTGATCATATTCTCGGCTACAAAAGTCCAAATTTTGTCTATCAGCCTCTTCGCTGCAAAAACCTAAAGTTACTGCTCAAAAATTATCGCCTTAGCGACGATATCGCTTTCCGTTTTTCAAATCAGGGCTGGGCAGATTGGCCTTTAACCGCACCTAAATTCGCACAATGGGTCGATGCCATAAACGGCTGCGGCTACACCGTCAATCTCTTTATGGATTACGAAACTTTCGGCGAACATCAGTGGGAGAGCACCGGTATTTTTAATTTCCTTCGCCATCTGCCCGAGGAAATTCTAAAACATCCTGATAATAATTTTAAAACTCCATCCGAAGTGGTAAAGGCATTTCCAGCCTCTGAAACGCTGGACATTCCATATACCGTAAGTTGGGCTGATATTGAACGTGATTTATCCGCTTGGCTCGGAAACCCCATGCAGCATAACGCATTAACTGAAATCTACAAACTGGAAGATTCTATAAAGTCCGCCGCCGATGATGCCCTCATTGCCGATTGGCGAAAACTCCAGACTTCGGATCATTTTTATTACATGTGTACCAAATGGTTTTCAGATGGCGACGTTCATAAGTATTTCAATCCTTATGATTCGCCTTATGATTCGTATATCAACTTTATGAATGTTATGGACAATCTAAATACCCGCTGTTCGGATATTTTATCTCTAAAAAAGATGACTTCAGGCCGGCCCCAAAAAAAGACTTCAACGAAGTTAATCCGAAGACCTTTGCGTAAAAACATGGAAAAGTCTTTTGCCACCGGCCTTCAATAATCGGATGTTTTATTAAAAATTTTTAGGAAGGAACAAAAATGAAAGGTGTTAAAACTATTAGGAGAGCTGCCGTTAGAACAAAAACCGCAATTAAGAAAAGAATCGCCAAACCTTATGGCGTCAAAAAAGTCAGAGGTGGAGTCGTTTTTACCGCTTTCTATCCGAATGCTTCATCCGTCCATGTTGCGGGAGACTTCAACGGCTGGCAGCCCCAGCTCACTCCAATGAATAAAATTGATGAACAGGGCGTTTGGCAGATTAAAATCCCTCTCACCGCCGGAAGTTACAGGTACCGTTTCGTCGTTGATGGCCAATGGCAGCACGACCCCAATAATACCACTACCGAACTGAATCCTTATGGAGAACTAAACTCCGTTTTGCAAATTAATAAATAAGTTTTAAAAAAATCCTATATAAAACTCCACGCGCATCAGGCCCATGAATCTGAAAATTGGCTGTTGCTGTGGAGTTTTTTTATATCACAACTCTCCAAATTCATCGCTGCAAAAAGCGCATACGCTTCACGAGATACGAGATGCGAGATACGTATTTTTAAGGACTTTAGAGCTTTAAATAAAGGCATTTGCTTATTCATGCTCCCGTTTAAAATAAGTATAAATACATGTTCGTGAAGAAACATGGATTTAAATATGGAGATTTTGTTATGTTAAAATTTAATGATGTAGAAACCAGGTTCCAGCTTACAGAAAGAAGAGGTTTATGTCCTGTTTGCGGAAAGAATATGACACAGACTGACAGACTTAAAGAAGGGAAAAATATATTCATTTGGTACAAATGTGTTAATGACGAGTGCGGCGGCCAAAGATTACAAAAACAAAGTGCGAAATAAGATGAGAGTAATAATCAATAAATGTCGATGTAACGGTTCAGGTATATGCGAAAGTATATGCTGTCATTTATGCTGCAATCATAAAGATAATAAAAAATCTCAAGAGGAGATTTTTTCACAAGATTACGAATTAGCCGCAATAAAAGCCGTACGTTATTGTCCGTCCGGCGCTATCTCCATTGAACGGTAAAAAAAATATGAGAATCTCTAAAATGTCATTGCAAGAAGTCCTGCGTAGCGGGACGACGAAGCAATCTCAGGTCCTCGAATTAATAAAGGCTTCATTATGAAAATCCTTATTTTATATCATTCTCTCTACGGCCACATTTTAAAAATGGCGCAAAGTGCTAAAGAAGGCGCTGCATCCGTGCAGGGCGTTGAAGTTGTTTTAAGAAGAGCTCCCGATTTCCCCGAAGACGAGCGAACTCATAATAGTGAGCATGGCAAACCCGTTTGGGAAATGCAGAAAGATATCCCCGTTTGCCAGTTGGAAGATTTAAAACAGGCAGATGGTTTTCTCATCGGCTCACCCACCCGTTACGGAAATATGACCGCTCAAATGAAAAAACTGATCGATTCGACCGCTTCACTCTGGCTCAAAGGCATTTTTGAAGGAAAGCCCGTCGGCCTTTTCACCTCGACATCCACAACTCACGGCGGCCAGGAAACAACATTAATCAGCATGATGATGCCTCTTTTGCATCTCGGTATGATAATTGTTGGCGTTCCATATTCAACACCAGGCATGCTCCACACCCAGGGCCGCGGCGGAACACCATACGGAGCTTCGACAGTCGCAGGCCCCGATAATAGTCTGGTCCCGACATCCGAAGATTTGGAAATTGTCAAAGCCTTGGGAAAAAGAGTCGCCCAAACAACACTTAAACTTAGAACATGAACTTCAAAAATGAATATTTAAACAGGCGTAATTTCGTTTCCTCATCAGCTTTGCTGACAATCGGTGCTTTATTCACAAAATCAAATAAAGAAGAAAACAATAAGGAAATTCTGCCCAATGAAGATTTAATGCGCGAGCACGGTATTTTAAGACGTATAATGCTTATTTATGAGCAGTCTTTAAAAATGCCGCAGGCCGATGCGATCGAACCAATTAAACAGTCTGCTCAGCTTGTCCGAAACTTTGTCGAAGATTATCATGAAAAGCTTGAGGAAGAATTTTTGTTCCCTCGCTTTAGAAAACAAAATGTGCTTACCGAACTCGTAGACACTTTGCAGCAGCAGCACGACGCTACCCGCAAGCTCACTGATATCCTCTTAAATCCTGCGAAAGAAGCTGATTTTCAAAAAATAAATAAAGTAATATCTCTCTTTATAAATGTTTATAGGCCGCATGCCGCTCGCGAAGATACTGAATTGTTCCCTCGCTTTCGCGAAATCACGAATTCACAGGAATATGCCCATTTAGGCGAAATTTTCGAAGATTGGGAAATGAGACTCTTCGGCGAAAATGGTTTCAAAGATATGGTTAATAAAGTTGAAGTTCTTGAAAGAAAAGTTGGGATCTATCTGCTCGGGAAATTTACACCCAATGTATTATAATTTCTTATGGGAGAAAATTATGAAAACTTTGTTAGCAATATATTTATCTTCGTTAATCCTGATTTTTGGCTGCCGGCAGGAACAAAAATCGCCTTCTCTGGTAGAGAATATAAAGGAAAAGCATTCCAGACAAATCAAAAATTCCATTGTCGCCACGTGCGATGGCTGTTATGACTGGCTTGGCCTCTATTTTACAGACCGGGATATCGTCATCGCCCGCAATCCTGGCATCGAACAGGATTTATATCTCTCTGTAGTTGATGATGAAGGCGTGCCCGTTACTTGTTGTAAAAAAGCTATGCAGTTGCGTGTGGATCCTAATGGAAAATTATTTTTATATTGTAAAACCTGCGGAAAATTAAAACCAATCGCCGTTATAGACGGCAAAGTTATGGTCGTCGAAGATTCCGACTCTAAATATTGAACCAATCTCGAAAAATTGAAAAAACGTGCAAATGTCATTTCGACCGAAGTCCTGCGTAGCCTTGCGAAGCAGGACGAAGTGGAGAAATCGGTTAAAAGAGTTTTTCCAATTTGCCCGAATCCTGGTTATTGGACGCCCATAATTTTCTAAATTTTTCATTGTCACAATCCCTTTTTTACCCTAATATAGGAACCTTATTTGATAAATTTTATTTAGGGAAAACGAAATGGAACAAAAAAAATCTAATTGTCCGGGCAAAGCCAAGTACCTCAAAGGCAAAAGGGTACTTCCGCAGCCTATAACCAAAGATTCTACTTTGGTATCTGTAATCGATAACCTTGACGCCTACAATGGCGGTCGGCTTCGCGCAGCCTGCCATCTGCTCCGCGACAGATACTCACAGGACGACGTTACCATCGGCGTTAGCCTCGCAGGCGCTCTCACTCCCGCAGGCCTCGGCCCGTCAACTGTTATTCCATTGATGAATCATGGCTTTATCGATTGGATCGTCGCAACTGGCGCCAACATGTACCACGACATTCATTATGCCTTCAATCTCCCGATGTTCAGAGGCACCCACACCGTAGACGATGCCGATTTAAGAGCCAAAGGCGTTACCAGAATTTACGATATTCTGTTTGATTATGAAGATGTCCTCATGGAAACAGACAGAAGACTTCGTGAAATTCTTTGCAGACCTGAATTCCAGAAAGAAATGGGTACCAGTGAATGTTATCATCACTTGGGCAAGGTACTTAGTGATCTTGAAGAAAAGAATAATCTCGGCCAGGTCAGCATTCTTGCCGCCGCATACCGCAATGGCGTTCCCGTCTTTACATCATCCCCAGGCGATTCGACCATCGGCATGAACGTCGCAGGTCTTGAATTGCTCGCAGAGGCAAAGGGATTAAAGGATAAATTCAAATTGAAAATCAATCCGAGTATCGATGTCAACGATACGACCGCGATTGTTTTGAACGCAAAGAAATATGAAAATGGCAAGACCGGCGTTATCCTCATCGGCGGCGGCTCACCCAAGAATTTCACATTACAAACTGAGCCCCAGATTCAGGAAGTCTTAATGATACCTGAAGCAGGGCAGGACTATGATATCAATATAACTGATGCTCGTCCCGACACCGGCGGCCTGTCAGGTGCTCCGCCATCAGAAGCCGCTAGCTGGGGCAAAATCGACCCGACCAAACTTGAAGAGGCTGTTACAGCTTACCTTGATGTAACTTTGGCATTCCCGTTAATGGCAGCTTACGCCATTCAGACTGCCAAACCAAAGAAATTGAAAAGGTTATATGATCGCACCGAAGAACTGCATCAGAAGTTGATTAAATCATATTTGGAGAATAATACGGAAGTTGAAAAACTCCAGAATATGATGAAAAAACTCGGAATGTAAAAAACAATCGTTTAGCCCCCGGTACAGGCCCGGGGGCTAAATCTTTAATCTTCAATTTTCAATCTTAAAGCAACCTCTAAAAATTGGATAAACGTCAAAATGTCATTTCGACCGGAGCGCAGCGCAGTGGAGAAATCCTTTAATAAAGAGATTATTCCATCTGCCCAAATCTTTCGAATGATAAAAAAAATAATTTTTAGAGGCACCTTTAAACAATAAATTCTAAATTTTAAATCTTAAATCATGCGGTTTTTAGCGGCTAATTGTGCCTGTTGCAGCCCGCGGAAACCCTTAAGCGAAGCGGGGTACCCATTTTTCAGTTTGATATGTTTTCTAGGGCTATATAAAATATTAAATTTTAAATCTTAAGTAAACTTCTAATAATTGAAAAAACGTGCAAATGTCATTGCGATTTTAATCCCCTTGGGGAGAAGTCCTGCGTAGCTTTATGCGAAGCGGGACGACGAAGCAATCTCTGGCTTCTGAATTAATAAAGAGCTCTTAATATAAAATTTTAAATTTTAAATCTTAAATCAAATATGCACTTCTTCTCTTTTTTCTGCTTTGCTTCCATCGTGTATAGACCATTGAACCGCATAGCGTAAAAGTTCCGCCGCATTGCTAAGGTTTAGTTTGTCTTTTATATGGGAGCAGTAGGTCTCTATTGTTTTAATGCTTAGTCCCAGTTGCTGTGCGATTTGCCTTGTCCGCCATCCTCGTGATATCATCAGAAATACCTGCTGTT
>JBDKUM010000387.1:0-22967 GCA_039679715.1 Phycisphaerales bacterium | reverse complement strand
AACTTCCTCTTTGTAATGAGTAATACAATCTTCCCACTTACACATATACTCACCCTTTCAGCCAACTAGCAAGTCTAGCAACGTTCTGCTCAACAAATCCTCCACGTTTTAAGGTTAGGCCATGTTTTAATATGACCATCCCTCCAAGCTCAAATAGACACCATTCCTTGTTTTTACATGTATATCTTGGAACTATAATTAAAGCGTTATATGCGATTGCAAAGTGTAAAACACGTGCTAAATCTGGATAAGTATCTGACAATTGTTCGAAATCTTCTTGAAGAATACCTACAGCATTGGCACCTGATCCAAGAGGAGAATTAGGTTGCATTGACATATCAATACATGCTTTCGCTATTTCTTCTGTTAATTTGCGTACTTGATTACACTCAGGAAAATCCCATTCGTCAACTATTTCTCCAGCTTTTTTTGTTAATAACTTATGTTGCCTAACGGAAGATATTATTGGTGATTTAGCTTGGATTATCAAAGAACGGGCATAATCCACGAATATTGAAGAGAGGTGAAGAAATTGTTCTATGTTTTCAGAACTAGCATCACATAAATCATCAAAACCATAATAATACGGCCTTTCGTATTTATGCAAGAGGTGGATACATGCTCCATTATATAATGAGGAATCCGCTTTAAGTTCTATTGGAGTATCCTCCAAATCGAATAATAGCCGTTGAGACGTTTTGTTAACAAGACGGTGAAGAAGTATTTTTACCATACTCCATTTAACATCTTGGTTATTATCTTTTTTATTCGATGACAATAAATATCTTTCAACTTCGCCAACAATCCAGTTAAATTCCTTGTCCTTTATTTTTAGTTTATCTTTTTCTGAGATAGCATTGTTTTGAATCTCATTTATTTTAACATCAGACAATGGGCGAGGATCTTCTTGTAACAAATCAGCAAGACTGTTTAGGTTTTTTTGACTAAATACAGCCATACTTTTTATATATCGCTCAGACATATCTTTGGCGATCCCATGGAAAGATTTACGGGATGTATTCCTTGTGCCTTCTGCGATTCTTCCTTGGATACTAATTTCGATTACCTCTCTGCTTTTTGTTATACCAGGCAAATCAGATTTTAACGGTTCACGCGTAACTGTTTCCAGAGCTTTTTTGGGAGATAGCACATCTAATCTTGTAAATATCCATCTTGCCACCCTTAATTCTCTTCTCATTAACCAACGTCTTAAATATTCATACTGGTTTACATGAAGTAAATGAGCATCGTCAAATATAACTAAAGGTTTTAATCTAATAGGAGACTTACTATATAAGTCAGAAGCTATTTCAATATAGTCAATAACATCCAGAGGATTGTATCCATCTATTGATTTATCGATTATGTCGTCTACTGACTTTGGAATTAAAGCTGTTACAACTTTATACAAACTGTTTTCCACATATCTTGCTTTTGAACGAATAGCATTACTCGTAGCTCCCCCAATGAGAGGCATAGAACTTTCGGCGTCTTTTCTTGGAACAATCTTAATTTGAGTTATATTAATTCCTACAGATGTTAAATTACGAATCCATCCTAACACTGCCCTCGATTGAACTAGAGTGGTTAGTAATCGGCATTTTAATTCTTCATTATAATCTAGCTCCCAAATGTCTCTGTAATCGGTTTCCAAAGGTAATCTACATCCAACCATACAAGGAACGCTCATATCGACAGCTTTACATTCTCGCATAATTGTAATAAGTTGTGCATATGATGAAGTATCATGATTTAATAGAAGGCTATGGAGAGTGGGATATTCAAATAACCTTGCCATAGTAGTCTTACCACTTCCAGGAGTTCCAATAATAACAACTAATTTACTAAATAATGAATCTGCATAATCACCCTGCATTAAAAAATATTTTATAGGATCAGGACTTATCAATGGCAAAAAAGATTCTACTTCATTATGAAATTCTGTTGCTCTTTTTTGAAATGGATTAATCATGCAAAAAGCTCCTTTGTATGGCGTTCACGTCTTCTAAATAGAGGACGCATCTTATGATTAGCAGAAGATAATTGACTTTCCGCCCACAATAACGCAACAGAATTATTTGGAGTATTATGTTCTAGAACCAAAGGTAATGCACAACTCGAAAATCCCATTTTAAAACCTTGACCACCGATGTCGGCATGTTCGTTTTCTATATCGGAATCATAATATTTTTGTATAATATTGTAAAATTCACAATTCGGAGCAATACAAATGCTCTCGGGCAAAACCATACTAAAAGAAAAGTCTGCTTTAGTATAGTTATCATGTTCTTTTATAAATTCATCTTGGGTTGTATTGATGGCCTCTATAGCATTATTGAATGCTAAATAGTGATGAACGTAAAGTTTCCAATTTTGTTGAAAATGAGTTGATTGAATTACTTTGGCACTGTCCCAGAATTTAACAAGCTTTCCCTTCCATTCATCTTTTTCTTTCCTTAAAAAGGTTTTACCACTACCAACAAAGTCATCGATAAGATATACTGATGAAAATCTTGCTTGTGGATCATTAGTAACCTTGCGTAAATCTGCCAAAAGTGTGTTCCATTTATCTTCGTGAATCTGATAAGCAACAAAAAACTGTTCATTACTTATGATTCCACTTGTACATCGTCTAAGTACATCTATTTGAGCTCCATCGCTCAATCCTAAAAACAAGGTTTCTCTGAGGAATCTTTTATATTTATTTTTTAAATAGCTCCTTTGGATTTGATATAATGGCCTTCCTTCTTGCTGTACAATTTTCTTATAAATTGATTTCAAAATATATTTTGGGTAAGTTAATCTTACCAAGTGATTAATTTCTGCTGTGCTGATATAAATTAATTTTTTACTTATAAACTCATATGCAGCTTTTCTATCTTCTTTCTTAAATTGCTGCAACCAATCTGCTAAGCTTTCCAAAAACCTAGCTCCTGCTATAAATCCGCGATAATGATCATATTTTAGTTTTGATACCAAATCAAGCCATTCAAACTCTTTACGAGCCTGCTCTGTATCCCACCCCATAATCTCACTCAACAACCTTAATGCCAAATCCTGTTTCACAAAAACCTTCTACTGGTCCATAACAAACTTAAATTTGCATGTTTTTTTAATTATTTGCAAAGCCTTTAAATAGTACATGGTTGCCTGTATGCCTCTTTTGCCTGGCGGAGCAATATTCCAGCAACTATGGCAATTACTAGAAGACTCATCTACACTTAACGATAAAGGTTCAGACAAAAGTGAAAAGTCATTTCCGGGCCAACTACCTTTATCACCTATACAGAGTATTTTAGGAGTTTTGCTTTTGGAGTTTCTTTTGAGAACATCAATCACTTTATACTTAGAAACATCTTTGCTCAATATATCTATAGAATGGCTAGATCTTACAACTTTCAAACTATCGGAAAAGCTAGCGAACACAAGTTCATTAATGTTCTGCCAACAGTAGTCAGTATAATATTGATTTTTTAGCCGTATCGTCAATTGATTTGGATATTCTTTGATAGTTTCGAATAATCTGTATATGGAAGCATTACTTTGCAACAAATGAGCTAAAGATTTTAAGTTAGAGTTTGTGTCACCTTGAATGGGATGATTAGCGTCATTGAGTGTAGCTATATCCGATCCATTAAGATAACCTACAATCACCATCCTCCAATATTTTTTAGGAATATACTTTACTAAATCTTTACGAATAGAATTACCTCTTCCAGTTGCAACGCCTATTGGTATTCGATTTTCCAACAACTTATTTATATATGTGCTTAATTCTTCAGGCCAGCCATCAAAACGCTTTTGGCATAAAGTGCCATCATAATCAAGAACCAATCCATCGAATTCGATCGTAGAAATCTCATTAACAAAAGAAGTATATAACTTTCTCCAGAAGTCAAACGATTGATCTTCAACGAGCTTAACAAGACTCATTCCGGTTTTTCGTACAAGTACATTTTTTTTATAACTACATTGTAATTTGTTATGATTCGTATTTGCAAAGCCGTTAAGATGATATATTGCTCGCCCAAAAGCGGGTACTCCAGGTTGTCCCGGATCAATGCCTCTTATTCTGCCAGCAAAATAAGTAATTATTATAGCCATTACAAGAGAGTAAATTCCTGCGATAGACTGATCGTAGGGAATATAAATTTTAAATATCGGAATTTTGACTGGCAAAAGAGATAGAGTTTTCTCAGCAATCGTTAAATCATCTTTGGAAATAAAGGTAATAATACCCGTATTATCTCCTCGTTTGGCAAACCAGTGATGACGTCCATGTGCAAAATTTCTATAATCTGCAAGTTGAACATTGCCAAGTGCAGCTTCTGTAAATTTTGATTCCAAATCGATTGCACCAGAACGACTTACAGGACCATAAAGGACAGTAAATGCGTTTTTCTCCCAAAGATGTTTTGTTTCTTTTTCAACATTTTTTAGAAAAGCCGTCTTAGATATATCAGGATGCATGAATTGCCCAAAAGTATTTGGCAATTTATGAAGTTTCGTAAAAACGCTTGTGTATGATCTATATGATAATATCGAAAAGGCAAGCAGAGAATTAGTTGCCAAAAAACCATCTTTTATGGATGGCAATTCATATTCAAAACAACTCATAAAACTAAAACGTTTTGCAATACGACTTAACGGAGAAGATCTTCTTCCACAAATTATTATAACCCTTTTGGGCTCATTAGTACCTAAAAGCTTGCATAGCCCCAAAATGTCTTTGTTGTTCCCTCCTGCGGATAAAATAATAATTGATGCCCCCTCAATTTGCCCAATTAATTCTTTCATCTCATAAGGGGTTACTGATTTTGCTAGTTTGCCTGAATATCTTTGGTGTAGATTTACTATAAAGTCAGCTGCGGAAAAAGCACCTCCCGAACCGACTACTATTAACGGAGATGAACAACAAGATGAGATTGCCTCTGATAACCCTGAAACATCTACATTCAACGCCCATGAATAAGTTTTGGGTAATAAATCTAAATCTTTTTTATAAGGTTTTCCCAAATTGCCTCCTTAACCATCTTTTCATAATAATAATAATAATAATAATATTATTATAGCATGAATGTTGCCAATTTAAACAAAATAAGCTTTATCTTTTTTAATACATTGTACATAGCTTTTTAGTTACTCAATTCAGAGACATTTCATTAATAATATTTAGATTTGAACCGACGATTGAGATAAACGATACCAAGATATAATAAAAAGTAGCTAAATTATTTATTTTCCACCCCTCGTGGGACAGGAGTATTCACTCATTTAGTCAGAGGATCAGAGAGTCTGAGAGTTTACAAAACTGGGCGGTTTTGGGTTAACAGGTCGAGAGGTTCGGGGGTGTTATTACTTAAAAAAATTTAACTACTTTTCACGTAACATATTTTGTAACAAGCGGATAGATCGATAGTTAGGCAGGGTGTAAAATGTCTCTTTCTGCGCATAAAAAAGTCCGCCAATTTTTGTAAAAGCGGACAAGCTCCCCGAGCTGGACAACTAAACAAACCAGAGAAAGACATTAAATACTTGTAAACCAGAGAGTTATATATTGCCATATCTTGCTGATGTCTATTGCAAAAAAACATAATATTCTTTTGTCGAATCCTTTTACAATCCCTGATATGTGATACGCAATCCGACAAAAATAAGCGTTCCTGCTAATATCTTGATAATTAGTGCACCTTTAACTTTTTGCGAAAGTTTAGCTCCAATTTGGGCGCCAGTAATTACTCCCATAATCATCATTATTATTATAAGCCATTGTCCGGCTAAGTCATTATGGTAAATGTGAGCTATGGTGCCCGCCAAAGTCATTACCGCAAGAGTAAAGTGGCTTGTTGCGGTTGCAAAATGTACTGGGAAGTTCAGCAAGTAAACCATCATGGGCACGTGGATGATGCCACCGCCGATACCAAGTAGGCTTGAAACTAAACCTGTGAGAGCACTAATTACCATACCTACTTTAACATTATAAGGCGGTATGCTATGAGCCTCGTGCTTTGGATGCAGACCGTTTCTAACGGACAAAAACAAATACGTTCCAAAACTGATAAGGATTAAGCCGAATATAAGATTGTATGTTTTAATTGGAATGTAATTGATGATTAAAGAACCGGCAACGGCTCCAGGAACAGCAGCCAGTGAGAATAAAATACCGGCTTTGTAATTTATTCTTTTCATTTTTGCATAAGCAAAACTACCTGAACAGGCATTAGCACAAACAACTGCTAGAGAAATAGCCGAAATCACTTCTGGATTTTTGTTTTTAAAGAAAATTAAAAAAAAAGGCATTATAAGAAATCCACCGCCTGCACCAATTAACGTCCCGCCAGTCCCCACTAAAAGGCCAAACAATATCCATCCGATTATCGTTCCCATACCCATAATTTACTACCCATAAGTTAATGATTATTCCATACACTTTGTCTATTTTGTCCTAATGATTTCACAAAGAATAGATGGCACTTACCTGTGAATATCTGATAATTGTTGCACCTGATTGCATCTATTACGATAAATACTTCAGGGAATTTGGCTATTCCGGATAGATTGGACAATGGATTCTCTGCAAAATTGCTTAAGCTAAAATAATTAGCTCTCAACTTTAGACTTAATTATACAATTATTTTTTCACCATAATGTGACATGTCGTTCATTTAAGGCAACATGCCTTTCGCTTTTATCGCTTCAACAATCTTTCTTACAGCTATATTCATGGCAGCCTGTCGCATTGTCAAACCATTTTGCTTCGCATAATCATACACTTCAGTAAATTTATTGATTATACGTTTATTTAATCTAATATTCACTTCCTCAAGCGTCATTTGTTCACGTTGTGTTTCCTGTGTATATTCAAGATATGAAACAAATACACCGCCGGCATTACACAGAATATCAGGAATAACAAAAACATTCTTTTCAGCTAAAATTTCATCAGCATCGGGCGTAGTTGGTGAATTCGCGCCTTCAGCAATGATTTTTGCTTTTATTTTCGGAGCAATATCACTTGTGATTACTGATTGAGTCGCGGCAGGTACAAGAATATCGCAATTGCAACTCAAAATATCTTCGTTAGTACACTGTTTAGCAAAGGGGTAATCTTTAAGTTGTCCAAAATCATTTACATATTTTAACAAAGTTTTTATATCAACTCCGTTTTCATCGATTATTCCGCCAGTAACATCGGATACAGCAACTATATTCGC
Organism: Phycisphaerales bacterium; assembly: GCA_039679715.1. GTDB lineage: Bacteria > Planctomycetota > Phycisphaerae > Sedimentisphaerales > UBA12454 > UBA12454. The sequence goes on along the minus strand of JBDKUM010000387.1, from coordinate 15,753 downwards.
GCCAAGTTCCCGAAGAGTCAAAGCTGCTATAGAACCTACATTTCCTAATCCCTGTACTGCTATTTTTACTTTTTTAATATCTATGCCAATTTTATCACATGCCGCTGCTGCAGTATATGCAACACCTCTGCCAGTAGCTTCCTTTCTGCCTAATATACCTCCAAGTATTATAGGTTTTCCAGTTACATAGCAGCCATCCGTTACCGATTTACCCCATGAGTACGCAAGGCAATCTCTAATATGGCCCATATCATTTTCATTTGTCCCCATATCAGGAGCCGGGACGTATACTTCAGGTCCAATGTGCCTCATTGCATTTCGTGTAAATGATCGGATAATTATTTCCTTATCCTCTACTGTGATTCCGAATGGGTCGATACAGATTCCAGATTTACCGCCGCCAAATGGCACGCCAATTAACGCCGTTTTCCATGTCATTTCCATTGATAAACCTTGGATGTCGTCCATAGTAACCTTTGATGACATTCTGATGCCACCTTTTGCCGGGCCAAGTGCATCTATGTGGCGGACAATAAATGCCTTAATTTGCTTATGCGTATTGCATGTTAATGTAGGATTTAAAGTTATTTCTATTTTTTCTTTGGGCTCAAGGAGTCTTTTCAGCAATGTATCTTCTAGTTTTAACCTTTTAGCTGTTTGATTTAAATTTAAAATAGCTGTTTGCAGAATACCGTATTCTTTTTTCATAAGTTTATTCTTTAATAAAGAATTATAGATATTTGATTACATTTTCTAAAGATTTTTTAATTGGCCCATTGCTCATTTTTAAAGCATATCCTACTGGAATTATTGCCATAAATTCACCCTTCGGTTCTCCGATAAATCGCAATACATCTTGTGTAACTAGTACAAGAATTCCAAGCCAAACAGTAGACAAACCTATAGATGTTGCAGCTATCATTAAATTTTGAACGGCAGCCGCAGAACTCTGGATTTCCATAATTCGAAAAAAATCATACGCGGTATCTCTGTTCACTTTGAACAATTCAGTTCCCCGCTCGATAAGTTCACCTGTATTCGCTACTGCGATTACAACTGGTGCCATTACAATGCTTTTTGAAGCCATTCGCAATAATATAGACGCTGGCTTTGGAAAATCCTTTGATTTGGAATTCACAAGATTAGCCAGTTCATCTTTCTTATCATCTCTAATGATCACAAACCGCCATGATTGTTGATTGTGAGCAGAGGGAGCCTGATTTGCAGCACAGAGAATCTTATTAATATCTTCATCACTAACTGGAACATCTTTAAACTCTCTTGTGCTTCGCCGATTTTTAATTGAAATCAAAGTTTCATTATACGACAGATTTTTTTCAGATTTAATCATTAAATCTCTAACTTTTATTATCTGTCTACTCGTGCAGTGCCGCCGAGCATCAATTTTTCTACGTCGGCGAGACTTACCGTTGTGGTATCGCCGGGCGTTGTCATCGCAAGCGCTCCGTGAGCCGCACCATATTCAACCGCCTGCTGACCGGTTTTGCCTTCCATAAGGCCGTAAATCAAACCTGACGCAAAACTATCGCCTCCGCCGACACGATCATAAATTTCGAGATTAGGCCGCAGCGCCGCTTCATAAAATTTGCCATCACTGTAAAGAATTGCGCCCCAATCGTTAATGCTTGCGGTGATTGCGTTTCGCAAAGTTGTCGCGACCGCTTTGAAATTCGGAAACTGTTTGACAGCTTCGAGAATCATCTTTTTGAAATTTGCGGGGTCAAGTTTGGAAAGATGCTTATCCATGCCGTGGACTTCCAGACCCAGGCAGGCAGTGAAATCTTCTTCGTTGCCCATCATTACGTCAATATATGGAGCTAGTTTGCGATTTACTTCCTGTGCTTTTTTTTGGCCTCCGATGGATTTCCACAAGCTCGGCCTATAATTCAAATCATACGATACGATTGTGCCATATTTTTTTGCGATTGTTACGGCTTCGATAATTACTTCAGCGGTTGTTTCTGAAAGAGCGGCAAAAATTCCGCCCGTATGGAACCAGCGAACGCCGGCTTTCCCGAAAATTTCTTCCCAATCGATATCGCCCTTCTTTAACTGTGAAGCAGCCGTATAGCCCCGGTCGCTGCAACCTTTAGCCGCACGAACACCAAAGCCGCGTTCTGTGAAATTCAAACCGACTCTGGTTTCTCTTCCGATTCCGTCGAATGGAACCCATTTTATATATTCAAGATTAACGCCGCCCTGCAGCATCAAATCTTCGAGCAATCTGCCGACAGGATTTTCAGCAATTGCGGTTACAATAGCAGTTCGTTTGTTGAAGCATCTTCGAAGTCCTCTTGCGACATTATATTCTCCGCCACCTTCCCAGACTTTGAATTCTCTTGTTGTATGAATGCGGTTATCGCCGGGGTCAAGGCGAAGCATTACTTCGCCAAGCGAAAGTATGTCATATCGGCAGCTCTGTGCGGGTTTGAGTTCGAGCTTTGACATTTATTTGCCTCCCCTGATTTGATTTATTATGTCGATTGATTCTTTCACTTTCTTCGTTATGCCTTTCCAGTCTTTTGCGTTAACCAATTCTTTTGTAATCAGCTTCGAGCCCATACCAGCGCAAACAATACCGGCCGCAAACCATTCGGTTAAACTTTCTTTAGTTGGAGAAACGCCGCCGGTCGGCATAATTTCAGTCCAGGGGCATGGGCCTTTGACGGATTTTACAAATTCAGGTCCGCCGACACTATCGCCGGGGAAAATTTTAACGATTTCGACACCGAGCGTATGTGCTTTTTGAATTTCTGTTACTGTTCCACAGCCGGGAGAATATGGAATTTTTCTACAATTGCAGATTTTTGCAGTATCTTCATCGATGCATGGGCCAACAACAAAATCTGTTCCCGCTGATATATACATTGCCGCTGTTGGAGCATCGCAAATGGAACCAACGCCAAGAATTATATCTTTTCTTTCGGCGTCACGAAATTCGGCAAGCTTTGTGAAAGTATTGATTGCCCTGTCGCCGCGATTTGTAAATTCGATGCATTTAGCGCCGCCATCGGCACAGGCGATTAAAATATTTTTCGCAGTTTCAAAATCATTATGATAGAAAACAGGTATCAAACCGATTTTCTTCATAGCCGTTAAAACTTCAAACCTTGAATGCTTTGACATTTTGCAATCCTTACTTAATTCCAAATATTATCGTCATCATTAAATGGCGAACAAATAGGTTTCCCAGATTTTGCCGATTGATAGATGGCCAAAACGATTTCCAGTGTGGGACGTACCGCTGTGACTGGAATAACCACTTCTTTGCCATCAGTGATCCTGTCTATCATATCCTGCACAACGACAGTATGGTCTGCATGACCGAAATCAGCAGCACCGCCGGCACCAGTTGCTTGCGCAGCATTACCAATACTTCTGATTTCTGTATCTTCCGGTCTTTCATCCTGAAACTTCCATGTCTGGATTTTTTCGCCAACCATAATGGAAGTACCTTTAGTTCCATTTATTTCAATTCTTATATCCGTGCCCGGCCAAAGTGCTGTGGAAAGCTGAATGACACCTTTGCCGCCATTGGCATATTCCAGATAAGCTATTACATCGTCTTCAAGCTTTATACCAGGATGTGCAATGTTTGTCATTTTTGCTTCAACTTTCGACGCTGGTCCAGCCAGGTATTGAAGTAAATCTATATAATGAAAGCCTTGCGCGACTGTTACGCCGCTGCCGCTTTTCTGTTGTCCCCGCCAGCCTGCACTTGTATAGTAATCCTTTCCTCTAAACCATTTCATATACGCATCTGCGTGAAGCAATTCACCAAAACGTTCAGAATCTAGGGCATGTTTAATTGCCTGTATTGCTTTTCTGGTTCTGCACTGAACAAAACAGCCAAATTTTACATTTGACTTTTTACAGGCAGCAACCATCTCATCTGTCTCGGCTAGACTCATGGCCGGTGGTTTTTCTGTCAACACATGTTTGCCAGCCTGTGCGGCTTTGATAACTATATCGTGATGCAAATGGTTCGGCGTAGCAACACATACAACGCTTATATTTTTATCTGCAAGCATTTGCTCCAATGAACTAAAAGCCTTTATATTGTATTCATTTGAGATTTTTTCAGCTTTAACTTTATCTAAATCGAAAATTCCTACAGTAAATCCGCCGTTAGCATCTCTGATAGCCTTTAAATGAAATGGTGCTATTAAGCCAGCACCAACAACTCCAAACCCAATTTGCTTTTTCATGTTTTTACTCCATTGTTATGGAACCAATATTGCCTTTAATGCTTTTAATTTTTCTATATCGTCGAAAACACCCCCCCAGTTTTCGAGCGATTCCTTATGTGTTATAAGCTTTTCTGCTGGGATACGGCCGCTGCTGATAAGGTAGACCGCCTTGTCCCAAGAAGTATAAGAAGTCGAAAGATTGAAAATCACTGTAGCCACTTTAAACGCAAACTTGTCCCAATTAATATTTACATTCTTTCCGCCTGTGAGACCTACTACACAGACTTTTCCCATTTTTTTCAAATAATCAGGAACAATTTCAATCGCTTTTGGAGCCCCGCTGCATTCAACTACAACATCTGCCCCTAAGCCATTCGTCAGTTCCAAAACGGTTTTCACAGGATCACATTCAGCTATATTTATCAAATGTTTAAATCCTAATTCTTTTGCTTTCGCAAATCTTAGCCGTACGTCTCCCGGAGTTCCAATTATCGCTACATCTTTTGCTCCAACTGCTTTTGCTGCCATTGCGGCTATTAAACCAATCGGACCCGGACCCTGCACAACGACAAAATCGCCGGCCTGAATTCCCGTTCGCTCCAATAAATCTGTAACAATATTTGCTGTCGGTTCGACTACAGCCGCCTGCTCCCAATTCATACTATCAGGAATTTTGTGAAGTAACCTTTCAGGATAACATATATATTCAGCCATTCCGCCATCTATTCCCCAGCCTGGTGAACGCTTTGACGAACATATCTGAATATTGCCGCTTCTACAAAGATAACAATTTCCGCAAGCTTTTGTGTGCGGCTCGGCAACAACTCTATCGCCAATTTTATATGTCTTGCAGCCCGAGCCGAGTTCAATTACTTCACCGGCAAATTCATGACCTAAAACAACCGGCGGCCAATACGGAAATGCATCATTTTTTACATGAATGTCTGTTCCGCAAACTCCGCAAGCAGTTATTTTTATTTTTACTTCGCCTTCTGAAGGGGTCGGTTCAGGAATATTTCTGATTTCAATATTGCCAACACCTTTTTGTGTTTTTACAAGTGCTTTCATTTAACTACCAGAATAATTTATTGTAAAATTCATTAATGCCTTTGCGGCATCGACTATATCGTTCAATTTAATATGTTCTTCCTTCGAGTGCGCGACTGTCAGGGTTCCTGGCCCATAAACAACAGTAGGTATCATAAGTTGATTATTATAAAACCACGCATCACAGCTTGCAGGCATTGCGTCGATAAAACTATTTAAGCCAATCTTTTTATTGGCATTTAACAAATCATCCACAAATTTCTGCTGCGGTAAAGTTACACTGCTATCATGACGATAAGTAAAATTTAACCTGAATTCGTAACTATTGAATTGTGTAAGTAAGACGTCTTGCAGTTCCGAACATATCTGTTCTTTGGTTTTATTCGGTAAAAATCCGAGAACACCTTCAAGAACTGCATGATTCGGTGCAGAAGCTGGCCAGTTACCAGCTTGCAATTTACCAAAAGTTATCGGCATAGGATTTTCATATTTGTCGAATAACGAAATACCTTTCGAACTATTTAATAGATCTTTGTGATATCTGATAAGTTCTGTTATGGCACTATGAGCCATTAGCAATGCACTTCTTGTTTTACCTGCTTGTCCGCTATGGCCTGCTTTGCCGAAAAATTCGATTTTAAACCATACCGCTCCACGAATCGAAGTCAGAATATTAAATTCTGTCGGCTCAAGGACAACACAGCAATCGGCTTTTTCATTCGTTCTTGCCATCGCGAGACTGCCATTTCCACCGTTTTCTTCTTCGACCACCAGGTGAGCGGTTAAATCACCGGGCAGATTTATTTTCAATTCGTCAAGCAGACGGAACATAAAATAAATTGTCGCTACAGAACCTTTATCATCACAGGCACCTCTGCCATAGAAAATACCGTTCTCAAATTTACCGTCAAAGGCGTTTTGCATTCCTTCCGAAGCAGGCACAACATCAGTATGCGCGTTTAATAAAATTTTTTTTCCTGAAGAAGTTCCTTTTCGACATACTCTTATATTAAAACGTCCATCGTATTTAATATCCGGTATTGGGCTACTGTAATCTTCGTCATCTTTAATTTTGTCGGAAAGTGGAATTTTTTCAACCTGCACATTTTTTATTTTGCCGAACTGCTCACACAGAAATTCCATCGCAGCGTGTTCATTGCCTGGAGTCGATGGAAATTTGAGCAATTGAGATAAAAAGGCGTTCAACTCTGGAATTAATTTATCTATTGTATTGTTATGAATCATAATTTTATCGATGTTAAAACTTTCTCAAATATTGCCAAACTTTCATCGGCCTGTTCTTTTGTAATAACAAGAGGCGGCGCTACACGTAAAACATTTCCGTACATACCAACAGAACCGATCAAAAGACCATTTTGGGCACACATGCCGATTATCGTTTTTATGAGTTCAGGTGCGGGCTGCTTTGTTGTTTTATCTGTTACAAACTCTACGCCCATCACAAGTCCCATACCACGGACATCGCCCAAATAAGGGCACTTTGGCATTATTTTTTCCAGGCCGGCTTTTATGTACGCGCCCATCTCGGCGGAATTTTTTACAAGAGGTTCTTTTTCAAATATCTCAAGAACCGCTGTTACTGCGGCGCTTGCTACCGGATTGCCACCATAGGTACTACTCATTTCGCCTTTGGCTAAACAGGAGAATATTTCACTCGTCGAACAAACAGCTGAAACTGTAACTCCACTACCTATACCCTTGCCAAATGTTACAATATCAGGCTGAAGATTTTCATGGTCCATTGCCCACATTTTGCCTGTTCTACCGAAAGAACCCTGCACTTCATCGAGAGTGAATAGTATTCCCTTGTCGCGTGTCCATTTCTGTAGTCTGATCAGCCACCCTTTTGGAGGGAAAATAAATCCACCCGCGCCTTGATATGGTTCAATAATTACTCCAGCGAGAGAGCCTGTAGAATTCGTAGCAATAATAAAATCAAGATAGTCAAAATATTTTTTGAAATCATTATTAGGATCGCACAAGCCAAGGGGGTCTCTATATGGATTAGGGAAAGGTGCTTTAATAGAACCGGGAATCGTAGGCCCATACTTTTTCTTTGGCCCGGCTAAACCGCCCACAGAAGCAGCTCCCGGCGTTCTTCCGTGAAACCCACCTTCAAAACTTAAAATTTCAAAATTACCTGTTTTTCTTTTCATCAGCCGCATCGCACCTTCTGTTGCCTCTGAGCCGGTCGAAAGAAAAAAGCACTTATCAAGATGTTTAGGCAGAGCTTTTACAAGTTTTTCCGCCGCCTCAATTCTGTATGTATTCGCGCATTCATAATTATTGAGCAAATCTTCAGACGCAGTTTGTGTCGCCTTAACAAGATGCGGATGACAGTGACCTACGTTTGTTACAAGCACGCCACTTGTCCAGTCGATATATTTATTTCCATCGACATCTTCTACAATACATCCTTGTGCTTTCTTCCAAACAACAGGTGCCTGATAACCAACAACATTAGCTTCATATCTGTTCCATTTTTCAAGAAGCTCCTTGCCTTTAGGCCCCGGGAGCAATCCTTTTACATTTGTATATTTCATTTTATTTACCTCTCCGAATTTCATTGACTAGACATCTGGCATCCTTGCCTTGGATGCCGGCTAAAATATCATCAAGAATACTTTTTCTTATTTCCCAACCCGCTTCGTCTGAAGCCCAGCCTATATGAGGTGTTAAAATGACATTATCCATTTTAAAAAGCTCAAGATCAGGCTTTGGCGGCTCAACATCAAAAACATCTATAGCAGCTCCTGCAATTTTCTTGTTTCTAAGTGCATTAGTAAGTGCATCCATATCTACCATTGCGCCGCGGGAAGTATTTATTAAATACGCTGTAGGCTTCATTAGACTCAATGTCTCATTATTTACGATATGTTTTGTGTCCTCTTTTAATAATGTATGTACTGTGATAAAATCTGATTCTCTAAAAAGCGTTTCCTTATCAACCCATTCAATATTCTTTATTGCAGCCTTGCGTTTTTCACTTAAATATGGGTCGCAGCCAATAATTCTAAAGCCAAAATGTTCGAGTTTACGATGAACCCGTGAGCCGATTCTGCCCAAACCGAGAATTCCAAGTGTTTTGCCATGCATTCTGTAAATGGGAAATAAATCGGTGAAATCCCATTGACCGGTTCTGCTCGAATCGTCAAGCGTTTTTCTGCTCCATACAACTTTTCTTGCACATGCAAATATTAAGGCTATAGCATGTTCTGCTACATCTTCTTTGCAATAATCAGGCTGATATGCAAATTGAATTCCATATTTAGTACAGGCCTTCACATCAACGTTATCGTAACCGATGCCGTGACGAATAATCAGTTTGCATTTTTTAAGTTTGGAAATAAGCGATTCGGTAAATTTTACCATATTAACAACAACAATGTCCGCATCACTAATTTTCGCGAGAATTTCTTCTTCCGATTTGAATTTCAATTGATATAGTTGAAAATCAACACCAGCTTTTTTTAATTGCTCGGCTTCCCAGTCGAGATTTTCTTCGATATAATCTGTAACTACTACTTTCATTTTCTGACCTTTACCCATTTGATTTGTTCATCTGATTTATAAATTGCTTCAACTACATTTAAAACTGAAACAGCTTCATTACCTGTTATGAACGGCTGTTTGTTTTTGAATATCGCATCAACAAAACCGCCGAGATATGCCTTACCCATATAGCCGGAGTAACCCTGAACTTTGTCGAGCTGGAAAGATAATTTTCTGACCGATGAACCAGCCTGTTTTTCCGAATCACTGTAAACTTCGAGAATATCGGTTTGGGCAGTTGAGCCTGAACCGCCTTCGCCTTCATATTTCGGGCAATAACTCAAAACACCTTTTGTGCCTTTGATGCCGATATAAAGATCTCTGCCACAGGGGAAACAGGCCGGTACGATATAACTTGTAGATAAAACGCCCGTTGTACCGCGTTTGAATTTCAGCATTGCAATAGAATTATCTTCAATGTCATATGCATCTGAAGTTTTTGTATTTATCGCGCAAACCTGATCGATATCATCACCGAGTAAATAATGCAACAGGTCAATCCAATGGACGCCTAGATTATATAACGGCCCACCCCCGGATTTTTTCTTTTGCAGCATCCATTCCGAATTGCCAGCGATATACCTGTCAACTCTGCCGGCAGCAAGCCTTGCTTCAACCGAGACAATCTCGCCTAGCACACCTTCGTTCATAATCTTTTTCATCGCGACAATTACCGGATGGTATCTCCAGCAGTAACATGTCGTCAGTTTGACATTATATTTTTTTGCCGCAGCGATAACCTTCTTAACCGACGCAGAACTTTCGGCAATCGGTTTTTCAACCATCAGGTGAATGCCCTTTTGAGCGCATTTAATCGCAGCGTTCGCACAATCGCAGTGCGGCAGAAAAATCGCTGCTATGTCAATTGTCTCTTTTGCGAGCATCTGATTCAATTCGGTATATCCCTTAACATTGAAGTCTTTGCAAAAAGATTCAAGTACTTCTGTTTTTTCTTCAAAAGCACAAACTACTTTCGTAAATTTGCAATCCTCAAATAACGGCATATAAGCTCTCGGATGAAGATGTCTTAATCCAATAACAGCAACGTTTAATATTTTTTTCTCTGCCATATTTTATCCGATAAGAGGAATATTGATTTCCTTGCCTTTAAGCTGGTCTGAAACATATGCTGCATAAATAGTCGCAGTCGTATCTAGGGCAAGCTCAAGGCCTGATTGAGGCACATTGCCATTCGAAATACAGTTTATAAAATCCTGCATTTCGTATTGATAACCAACAGTAATATTTTCATCAGGAGCGGCCTGCGACCAACCCTCCTTTGTACTACATTTTTCAACAACATAAATATCTTTGTATTGCTTATTCTTAGGATTATAGGTATCAACTATATTTATCGGGCTGATATTGCAGCGGGTTCGATGATTATTGGCAAATACTTCAACATAATCATACAATCCCCCTAAAACTACTTCACTTGTCAGAACATCCGCAACAGTACCATCTTCAAAGGTTATATGGATAAAGCCATAGTCTTCAACATCATGATAATCTGTTCTGATAAATCCTTTATCTTCGTAATTGGCCAATCTAGTTAAATTGTGAGTCCTTGCTGAAACAGTTTTAGGCTGGATAGTTTTACCATTTCTGTTTATTCCTTCAATCCTTTTTAAATAAAGTATTGCACCAAGAGGATGAACGCCTTTACCTATCAATGAGCCACCGCCTGAGAAACGCCAAATCCCATAAACATCAGATGCCGAACCGTTATGAGATTCCTCCCCAACCATCCGCAATATTTGTGATCCGCTTTTCTCAATGATTTCTTTCTCCTTTTGAACACTCGGAGTGTAAATAAAATTTTCTGCATAACAAAAAATAACATTATTCTTTTTTACTTCCAAATAAATTGCATGCAAAATTTTACAAACATCGGAAAGCATTTTCAATTTATCATCTTGGTCACCACGATACGATTCGTCCGCATTTTTGTTACCAAAATAGCCCGTCAAAGGTTTTTCACAAATTATAGCTTTCCCATTTTGAGCCGCTGATATTATCGTTTCACTATGAATATACGGAGGTGAACATATATCAATCACATCGACATTTTTAATTAATGATTCGGAATCATCATAAACTGGAATGCCATATTGCCTGCCGAATGCTTTTCTACTTTTAGCATGCAAACTTGTAACACCAGCAATTTCCACATCAGTACCATAAACACGCTTAAGGCATTCACAATGGAATTTACCTGCAAAACCAGTCCCAATTATTCCGATTTTAATTTTCTTCACGTTTAATTATCTTATATTCTTAATTTGTATTGTTTTAATATTTCCCGTTCTGAGTTTCAAAATGCGTCGGCTTACCGCTATTTTCGCCGCCTCTTTGAATCCAGTCTGCTACCCATTCAATAATTTTACCAATTGGAACTGATGGATTTCCAAATATCGCATTAGCTTTCGTTGCATTATTCAGATATGCCCTTCCATTTTCCTGGCCTGTAATTTTTACTTCCTTACTGAATAATTCTCCGAATCTATTTGCAACCCATCTGATAGATAAAATTTCAGGTCCTGTAACATTTAATATCGAAGCCGGGCTGCTGGCCAAATCAAAACTTCTTAATACCTGATCGCAGCAGTCACCTTGCCATATACCATTCATAAATCCTGTTGTAACATCAACTTCTTCGCCATTGTAAACTTTTGTTGCAATATCAACCAAAACTCCGTACCTCAATTCCAAAGCGTAATTAAGTCTGACCTGAACAACTTTCTCACCTTTTTCCGCTGCATAATAATCGAACATTCTTTCTCTTCCGAGACAACTGACGGCATATTCGCCTACCGGATTTGCAGGATCAGTTTCAACAGAACCTCCCGTATAAACATCAACAACCGGATATACACATCCTGTCGAAAATTGTGAGATTCTTGATTCTCTGAAAACATCTGCAACATTGTGAGGTATCATTACATTTACAGCCCAAGTTAGCCATTCGCTTCCGCTTGAGCCGAATTTTCGGCCAATCATATAAACTATATTTTTCACTCTTGGAAGCTCGTTAACTTCTTTCCAATCAAGCATGTTGCATTTAATAGTCTTTATTCCCTGCTTTTTTAAACTGTCCAAAGGCTGAACATCTACAGCAAAAACCTCTTTAGCAGCTTTCGCCTCTTCTATAGCCCTTTTCGCCCTCATTACCATGGTAGGCCCAATTTTCCCACCAGCCCCTAAAATCATTATATCCCCCTCTAGTCTTTTCACATACTCAATTAACGACTTTGAAGGCCTTGAAAGCAATTCTTCCAATTGTTTTACATTTTCTATTCTTTGTGGCAAATTCATCATTTACAGCTCCAAATAAAACCAACCATATGTTTGCTTTTAAATTAAATTATCATATTCCTTTTTTAAAAGCAACTATTTATTTGCTTTTTATTAAAATTTTTTATAAAATTATGAAAAATGAAAAAACAAAATGAAAAAATGAAAATTCCTGTCCAGGAACGTGCGGTTAAAAGTAGGGAAAAAATTCTTTCATCTGCCCAAAGGGTTTTTTCACAAAAAGGTCTTCACGGCGCGAGAATTGATGAAATTGCCAGACTTGCGAATATAAATAAACAAAGAATATACGCATATTTCAGTTCTAAAAAAAACTTATACCATCAGGTTCTCATAGCCGTTTATTCGCTTGCTGCCAGCAATGAAAAAATAATAGCACTTAGAGAAGAAGATATCCCGCGAATGACTTTTAAAATTATTGAAAGTTTTTTAGATTTTCATCAAAAGCATCCGGAATTTTGGCGGCTTTTAGCATGGGAAAACCTCAATGGCGGCAAAAGTTTAAAGAACGAAGATTGGAAAGCGATTCGTTCTTCATACGTCGATCATATTAAAAATCTTTTTGAAATAGGAAAAAACCAAGGCTTCGTTAATGTAAATGTCGATTTCTCTACTTACATTTTGACCATATTCTCAATAACTTATTTCTACTTTTCAAATCAATTAACTATATCACATCTTTTAAACTTGGATTTAGAATCAATAACAATCCGACAACAAATAGCTCAACAGCTGAATTCAATGTTTGCACAAAATAATAATTCATAAGAAAATTCTTATTATTCAGTTATCAAAAAGTAATACTGATAATTCTCTTTAATACTATAATTGCTGAAATAATTACAATCATACAAAAATAAAGCCTGAGTTTTTTATCTTTCATTTTCATCCCACAAACAGTTCCATAGTGGGTACCGATAAAACTTCCGATTAACATTGATGTAAGGAGCACAAGATTAATATTTCCACTCCGCCAATGCCCTGCTGCTCCTATCAAAGATGAAAAACAGACTATTAATAAACTTGTTCCAACAGCCATTTGTGCATCCTGACCAATTGCATATATCAAGATAGGAAGTAAAATCACTCCTCCGCCAATTCCGAGGAAGCCCGTTAAAATACCGATTAGAAGCCCCAAAAAGAGGATAGGAATTAATGGCAATTCTGACTCAATTAATGAGTTGAATTTGATTCGCGGTGGCAAAGGAATTTTCGAAAGCCATCCTTTATGTGGTATGGAGTTATTCTTTTTTGAACAGAAATCAATCAATAAGATTATTGATATACCCGTAAGTAAAAATAAATATACTAAATATAAAATATACTGAGCTGCAATATGCTGTTTGCCTCTGATAATTAAGGGAGGTAAGAACTTTAATTTATCTAGCAAAAAAACTCCAAGCATAACTCCTAAGATACCAAATATAGAAAGCACAACCGCAAGTTTATAGTCAATGGTCTTTGAACATCGCCTTTTATATATTGCGTAGCCACTGTTACAGCTTATCATCGCCAGGCCGGTTCCTACAGCAATCGGCCCTGGAATGCCTAAAAAAATCATAAGAACCGGCGTCAATAGAAAGCCGCCCCCTATTCCAAAAACGCCGGTTAACATTCCTATACAACATGCAGCTACCGCTGCACCGCACAAAATATTCACATCATAATCCATGTTGCCAACCTTAATCAAAATTTGTGCCTAATATGTGGCTTAAAATGCTTATAAATTCAATTTATCTTAAGAAGTCTGCCTTTAAAAAATTAATCTATTTACAGCATTCTTAGCTCGTATTCTTAATTAAATTGAATTTCATCTAAAACGACATCACAATATGTGGATGTAAATACAATCGAACCTGGAGTTGAAGCCCCTGCTGCTGGTGTGCCGTTAACCCATCTGGTTAAATTTGTTTCAAGTTTATTCGCATTCAGAGTGTAAGTATTCATATCGCTAATTTGAATATTTACATAAGGTGTAGATGAATAATCACCGGTTATTCTCAAGTGATACCATCTCAAAGTATCAGCCGCATCGGAGTAATCCCCATCACCATTTCCGTCTACTGAAAAATTGACTGTTCCCAAATTTGAAAGAGTGTAAAAAGTACTTCCGCCGTAAATGCCTATTTGGCCGTTATCTTTAATACCAATCGAAACTTTTTTATCACCAATTTCGTTATGAACGATATCTATTAGAAATTTTTCACCTGTACCTGTAAATGCTCCCAAAGCGAAACAAATATCTGCCTGCCAATTGGTGCTGGTGTTATAAAGCCATTGATATATCTGATGAGAATCAAGGCTACCATCCAGAAAAATTGCTTTGGCCGTTCCATTCAGGCCTGCATGCGGAATAGGTATAAGAGTATTTTCATTGTTATACCTCCAATAGCGTGTAGGATAGCCTTTCTTCTCAAAATCTCCGTTTACAATAGAACCTACTGCTTCCAACTCAGTACCCACAGTATGTGTAGATGTATCATAAATATCGGCATCACCAACCCAACCTGCCGATGTGGAATTCCACGCTAATTCATAAACATATGACTCTTGATTACGGATATTGGTAAATGTATTATTATACATCACAACCTTACCACCTCTTATTCCTAAATTATCCCACATAACATCACGTTTATTGCTTATAGTACCGCTTTCAAGTATTGCTCCTTCCGTTGCATCTAAACGGATTCCATTATTCTCATAATCATAGGCATCGTATCCCATTCCATGAAACATTACTGCATCTATCCCATTGCTGGAACTGTAAGCTGAAAATGAACAATCATTTACTTTAATGTGATAACCAAAATATTCCATTGGATCAAGAGGATCATAAGTATCAGACGTGCTATTCAAAGTGCAAATATCAAGAAACGGATAATCATAGGCGCTTGCAGTACTTGTGAAGGTCGAATTACTTATTGTCCAGTAATCACTGTCTTTGCGTATCTTTAAATACGTGTCCGAGCAATTTGTAAAACTGCAGCCACTGATATTTATATTTCTTGACTCACTCCCATATATCATATGAGCCGTAGGGCCAACTCCAACATTATTAAAAGTACAATTAGTAACCCAAACATCACGTGTAGCATCCGATACTCCTAAGGCTCCATAATAAGAGCTGGTTAGATTCTTAAATGTACACTGATCGATAATTATATTCCGTGCAGGCTTCCTGGAATTTGGAGCTAAAGAAACCCCCCATTTAAGAACATTGCCCTTAAATGTCATTTTTTCAATTTCAATATTCTGGCAGCCTTCCAGCTTTATAAAATAGTCCTGATCATTAGTGGTAGAAGTATGGTTCCAAATAGTACCCGCCTCGGAAGTTCCGCTAAGTGTAACTTTTTTTGATGGATTACCAAAATTTATAAAATACAAGGCTTTTCGACTTGTAAGATTGTTGCCATATTCACTAGAATCTGCAAAAATTACTTTTACATCATCTGATCCCAATATTGTTTCGACATTAGACCAGAAAGTCTCATTCCAGTATTGAGCAGCATTAGCTGAAGAACTCCCATCCCCGGTTCCTTGGGCAGCCGGTGCAACATAATATGTTGTTAAAGCATAAATGGGGCTCACTAAGAATTGAACCATAAGA
>JBDKUM010000386.1:0-3507 GCA_039679715.1 Phycisphaerales bacterium | reverse complement strand
GTGATAACCGCCTGTATGCGGAAATTATTGATAATATTAAATACAATGCTAAGGAATCAGACGGTATGGACAGCAAAAATAAATTAAAAAAATCCTTGAAATTAAACACAGCCGCTTTAGGGAGGCTATCCGCAGACAGCCGCGGCAATCTCAATCGTTCAAATTTTTAAAGTTCATCAAAAAAATTAGTGCCTTTGTGCCTTAGTGGCTATATACTAATTACAATGAGTAAAGACGAAAAAAAGACTAAGCATGTACCCAAAATGGAGAATCGCAAGGCATTTTTCGATTACGAAATAGTCGAAAAAATCGAGGCCGGCATGTCTCTCCAGGGCAGCGAAGTAAAATCACTCCGTCTCGGCGGTGCGGATTTGACAGGTTCTTTCGCGCGAATCGACGGCAATCAATGCTGGCTGATGGGCTGTAATATCGCGCCATATAAAGAGGCTAACATCAGAAATCACGAACCGCTGCGAAAACGAAAACTGCTGCTGCACAAAAAGCAAATTGTCAAAATCGGCAACAAGCTTCAGCAAAAAGGTCTGACGCTAGTTCCGCTTCGTATTTATTTTAACGACAACGGCTTTGCAAAAATTGAACTAGCCCTTGCAACCGGCAAAAGAAAATATGATAAACGTGAAAAGTTGAAACAAAAACAACAAAAAGGCGATATCGACAGAAGCATGAAAAAATTCAGAAGATAAAATTTAATCACAGATTAAATGATTAAATAAAATCTGTGAAATCAGTGTAATCAGCGATAAAAATAAATTATTAGGAGCTAAAAATGGCAGACGAAAAGAAAATCATAATTGATGAAGACTGGAAAAACAAAGCACAGCATGAAAAAGAAGTGATGAAAGAAAAAGAGCATCATCACGAACATGGCCCTGAATGTAATCATGAGCATGCCCTTCCGCCAGGTGATTTTAATGCGCTTGTAAGTTTGCTGGCGACCCAGGCAATGTTTTCGCTGGGACTTATCAGGACTGAAAAAGATAAAGAGCCGCAAAAAGATTTAAAGATGGCAAAGTTCAATATCGATATCCTCGATTCGCTCGAAGCGAAAACAAAAGGCAATCTCTCGCAGGAGGAACAGTCCTTTTTGTCAACAACTCTCGCGCAATTAAGAATGGCTTTCGTTGAAATTTCTAAATAACCGTGGCAAGCATTTTAAAAGAAATTATCGATTATAAAAGGCACGAAGTCGCAAAACTAAAAGCGGCCGTACCTCTCGCGCAATTAACGGAGCGGATAAAATCCCTGCCCCATTGCCGGAATTTCCACAAGGAAGTAATAAAACCAAATCTCCGCGGAATAAATGTGATCGCGGAAGTGAAGAAAGCTTCGCCTTCAGCGGGAATTATCCGCGAGGATTTCGACCCTGTTGAAATCGCGAAAACCTACGAACGCTGCGGCGCCGATGCGATAAGCGTGCTCACAGATGAAAAATATTTTCAGGGCAAACTTGAATATCTCACAGCCGTGAAAAATGCCGTATCAATTCCGGTTTTGAGAAAAGATTTTATTATCGATGAATACCAGGTTTATGAAGCTCGCGCCGCGGGTGCCGATGCGATTCTCTTAATTGCCGAGGCGTTCGAGCCGACAGACGGCAAATTTTTGGATTTATTGATTCTCGCAAACGAACTTTCGCTTACAGTTCTGATTGAAGTGCATTGTGCCGATTCGCTGCTTCGTGCAAACAGCATGATAGGTTTTCCAAAAGCGCATTACAGCATAATTGGAATAAACAACCGCAACCTTGAAACAATGAAAGTTGATTTGAATACGACAATCAGACTGGCCGAACTCGCCGATGTTCAGAAAGGGCTTGTTACAGAAAGCGGATTTAAAACAAGACAGGATATTGAAAAAGTCAAACGCTATGGAGTATCAGCAATTTTAATTGGCGAAACACTCTGCAAATCACCCGACATAGAAACAAAATTTTCCGAACTGTTTGACTAATCCGTTGGAATTTGTACCTTGGTCATTGGTTATTAAATTAACGTCCAAGTTTCATAGCATCATAAGCAGCTTGAGCATCATTCAAAAAATCCTGAACTTTCTTCTCGTTAATGGGCACATCATCGCCAAATCTTTTTTTCATACTCAATGCAAATTTCGCATCGTAAATAATGCTTTGCAGCGATTTCATCGCCTTAACACGTGAATTCGTTGCGTCAATTTGTTTGAGACCAAGGTCTATTGAAGCATTTAATTTTTCCAGGCGTTTCATAATTTTCGCGTTAAGCTCAAGAGCTTTCGCCATCGAATCGTCAGTAATTATTGCCGCCGTTACCGCATTATGATCCGAAAGCAGATCCTGTCGCGTTGTATAAATTTTATCCGCCATTCCGCATTCAACGGCATCTTTCGACGTCAATGTCAGCAGCTCGCCTTTTTTTGACCAGATTTTTAAAACTGCCGCATCCGGCTTTTTATTTACCGAATCTATAAAAACATGCTTTCCGCCTTCGACCACTTCGACAACTTCGATATCTTTATTTTCCATTGCTATCGCAAGTGCGGGCGAACGATTTTTTTCCGATGCCAGCGATGCCATATAATTTCGCCACGCCGAACTCATTTTCTCGCCGACAGTTTCGCCAAGAACAGATTTCATATCCTTTGGTTTGCCGTTAGGGTCAATCGATATCATTGTCGCAGCGCCAATCACCGTGCCCGGCGACATATAAATTTTATCGCAAGCCAGCGAAATAACCGCCGCCGCTGAATATGCTCCCCCGTTTTCGCCGCCTTTAATATACGAGTACACATCAACGCATTTTAAATCTTTCACCGCCGCGCACATCCGTTTGCATAAATCCACTCTTCCGCCCGGCGAATCAACTTCCAGCAGGATGAACAACGGCCCTTGAGCCGCAGCTTTTTTTATTGTCTGTTCAAACGCGGTTGTTTCCAGGCCCGCGTCAAGTTCACCGATCTCTATCAAAGCGAAAGAATTATTCCTTCCCTGCCTGTCGCGAGTAATGTTGTAATCGGCTATATTGATTTTAGTTAATCCTTTTTCAGTAGTATTGACATCGGAAAGACCGGCATTTTGAACGCCCGTTAAATAGCCGTGAAAAACTTCGGAAGTTTTCTTATTGGTGAATGTGTCCGCAAAGCAAAAAGACACAAACCATAGAAATGTCATTGCGAGGAGTTTCAAACGGCCTTTGCCGTGCAGAAATGACGAAGCAATCTCAGGTTTTCGAATTGATAAAGATTCTAAAATCTTTGTTTTCATGTTGTTCCTACTCTTCAATTTTATTGTATGTTCATTTTGCCTTACTATTTTAACATTTCAACGATTTTCATTCCAGTTTTTTTTGATTAAGAAATAAAATTGACAACAATACCAAATTACCTGATAATTTTAAAAAATTACGGAGTCGAATATGGTACGGAAGCTAGCCTTAATAATCTGTCTTGCAAGTTATTTAACTATAACTGGTTGCGTTGAACGCAAACTGACTATTACAAGTGAGCCGACCGGCG
>JBDKUM010000385.1:0-2900 GCA_039679715.1 Phycisphaerales bacterium | reverse complement strand
ATCGCCTGTAAATCCATTGATAATTACTTTACCGTTTAAACTTGAGGTCGCAAGTTCATGAGTAATTTTCAGTTGAGGATCATAATACAACCCCAATTCAGGCATATATGTATCCTCTCTCGAACTGAAGCTTGCGCCATATGCAGCGGAATTTTCGGGCATTTTTAATATTATGCCATAGTTTGCCTGTGTTCCGTCAACCCAGCTTTGAACCCATGCGGTCAAGTCTGGATCGGTGAAAGTAGTTCTTCCATTTGTTTCGACATTACCAGCAGGAGAAAGATTTCCCAAATAAACCAGTGTTTTGGGAGTAGCTTCCCAAATATTCCATGTTATTGTATCTTCAACCCAGTTGCCTGTCTGAATGCCATATACGGCAATTTGGCCTTGATAAGCATACCAGCCTGTAAGTTCAAGAGTTACCGCGGTAATCCGATGACTAGGACTTATATTTGACAAATCCCATTTGATCAATGCAGAACTGTAAGTTGCGCCGGGGTCTTCAGGGTAATAATTTGGATCATATCTTTCAATTCTCAATTCCGTGAAAGCACCTCCTCCAGTATATACTGAAAGTGGTACGTCACGATATAGGTAATAACTATCTATTTCTGCATCACCGCTGGCATCTAAAATAGTATACTCTGCCTTTAAACCTGAACTAATCAATAAAGCGCTAATTAATACGACATTAATGAAAATATTGTTATTGTTCACGACACCCTTCCTTTCCAACCTGACAACTTTTTCGATTCATCCCGTCATTCAGCGGGTCTTAGCAAGTATTATCCATATTTTTTATAAACACCAACTAAATAATCATATCGCTTAATGTGTAAATATAGTGTAATTTTCTAATTAAACCAGTGCAAGTCAAAAATGACATGCCAAAGTTTTTTACATTAAAACATCGGGTTTTATCCATAAAACCCCTGAAAAACCAGCTACTTAATATGAAAATTAGTCATATTATCGACATTTAACTGATTTGCCTGTCTTGGCAGATTCATAGCAGGCAGCTATAATTTTTTGGGTTCGAATACCTGCATCTTCATCGTTTAATGAGTATTGCTTGGTAATAATAGCATGGCTGAACTGTTCTATTTCTGCTTTATACATATTTATATTGTCAGGCTTGATGCATATACCATCATCGCATGTCTGATTTTCAAGAAAAGCAGTCATTTCAGACATCTTACCTGCACCCTGCCCTAACGTTCTTTTGGCGATGATACTTCCGCTTGAACCATAAAGCTCAAGAATATTTTTGCTGCTGGCATTTGGGATGCAGAAAAAAGAATCAATCATAGCGATTACGCCATTTTTAAAACATAACATGACAGCTGCGCTATCTTCGGATTTATAATTATGTACCGTATTATTTATGAAACAACTTACCTGTTTAACTTCACCAAAAAACATTTCCAACAAATTTATACAATGTATGCCCATGTCCATCAAAGCTCCTCCGCCGGACTGTTTAGGATCCTGACGCCAGGCACCTTCTATTGGAGGGTACCATCCTGAAAGTTGAGCGCGAGCATAAACTGGTTTACCAATTTGTCCTTTTCGCAACATCTTCAAAGCCGCTTGATGCTGCGACTGAAACCTCATCATAAATGCAGTACCGAGATTAACGTTGGCTTTTTTGCAGGCTTGAAACATTTTTTTTGTTTCTTCAACTGTTAGGGCCAAAGGCTTTTCACATAATATATGTTTTTTAGCTTTGGCACATGCTATTGCCTGCTGACAATGAACATTTGCCGGAGTTGCAATATACACAGCATCGATATTAGAATTTATTAATTCATCAATGCTCTGTGCGGCATAAACGCCAAATTTTTCCGCGACTTTTTTGTTGATTTGGGCATTAATATCGTAAACTATCTCAAGTTCTGCGTTCGCTGCAGGAATGATTCCTTCGGGAATGGTCCTTTTCAGTGCTATCCCGCCGGAACCTATAACACCCCATTTAATTTTTTTCTTCAATTATGGTTCTTTCGATTATTCCGATTATAAAAATCTGATTAGCAATAGACTTCAACCTTTTGAAAAGAATCTGCGGATCTTTTCTCTGCTTCAATCAATTTTAAAGATAATAATGACTGTCTCGGTGTTATTACTTCAGGAATATTCTGGCCTGAAATCGTTTTTATAAAATGCTGCAATTCCAGCAAATAACCATTTCCGCTTTCTATTTCCGGAGTAAAAGCCTCACCGGAATCAGGAAAAACATTTAAGGTAGGTTTCTTTTTGCTATCGTAACAGACAACTGCCTTTTCAAATATCATTTCAAAGCTCATTTGGAAACCAAATGATTTTGTCATTATCCAGCCGCCTTCTGCTGTAATTACCATGTCTTCATCATCATACATATATTGGGCAACTGCATGGTCATAGCCGCCACTGGAACCTTTAACTGCTCTGGCCGAAACAAAAGAAGGTATGCCGAATAAATATTGAATATAATCTGCATCATGAATATGGAGGTCAAGTAATGCCCCGCCGCTTCTTTGAGCATCCAAAAGCCAATTATCCCAAACCCAGGTAGGGCTTAAACTTAATCGGTGAAAGTTTGCGGCCTTAAGTCTGCCATATTTGCCGGATTTAATTATCTCTTTTGCTTTATTATATTCAGGCCAAAATCTAATACAATGTCCAACCTGTAAAACTGTCCCACATTTTTCAGAGGCTTCGACCATTTCATGACATTCCGCAGAATTTAAGGCCATGGGTTTCTCACAAAGAACATTCAATCCTGCATTTAACGCCTTTATGGTGTATTCTTTATGCAGATACGTTGGAAGAGTTATCGAAACAGCATCAAGATTCGCTTCTTTGAACATTGCGGCTGCATCTGTGAAAACATCAACGCTGCTTAAATCAATTTCATTATTCTG
>JBDKUM010000384.1:0-3453 GCA_039679715.1 Phycisphaerales bacterium | reverse complement strand
TGACCTGTATATATTTCTTTTGGCAGACGTTTTTCAATTTCGCTTAAGAGTTGTGTTTTCCCACCTGCCCATTTTAAAAATGGTTTTGCTAATTGATGTTGTTCATTTTCAAGCGTCTTTTTTTCGATTGTAGGATTGTTCATTTGATAAAATAATTCAATGTTTTTTTATAAAGTTTGGCAAATTGTTGAAGTTGAATGACATCAATTCGATATTGACCACGTTCCAGGCGAGATATGAATGACTGATCCAAGTCAAGTAGCTTTGCTACATCTTCTTGCTTGAGTTTAGCACTTTCACGAGCTTTTCTTAGTTGTTGAACTAAATACTTATACTCTTCAGAATAAATAGTTTTGCGCATAAATCCTTGCCTTTTGAATAGATCTATTGTGTATGCGATTACTGAATATGCAAAAATTGCATATTGCCCTATCCGCCATCTCAAATTTTTAACTATATAATTTTAGTTCGTGTTTGTTCGTGGTTAAATTAATAAGAAAATTTCTTGAGTTCTTTGAAATGAATTGCAGCTTCTTAATTCCGCCCCAAAACATCCTCTATTATTGATTTATTTTGGCAGTAGCTAGACAAATGTTGCTAATTGAGAAACCTGGCTGTCTTTCAATTTCGCGCAAGTAGTGGTTTCCTCTTTCCTCAAATTTTCTAATTTTCACCACTGAATTCATACTTTTTCACACTTTTTTCTGCCTTTTTATCACTTTTTCCCACCTGTTTTTAAATCTGCGCAAGTATACGCTATCCGCTGTACGCTATACGCTGAATTTGCGTAGCAAATTTAAAATAACGGTAGCATTTTAAAATACTATGTAGCATTTTGGAAATGTTACGAGGGTATTTTCCCTTGCGCAAATTTTCTTGCGCTCTTTTAAACCTTAAATTTATATGTCTCCCCCTATATACCCCCATCTTGCGCAGTTTTTACATAAATATTTTATGACAAACTCTGGACATGTCATTGCGAGAAAGTTTTGTGGCTTTTTAGCCCAAAACGACGAAGCAATCTCAGGCTTGGAAAAATAAATTTTTTTAAAAAATTTCCGCGCACTTTTTCTCTTGCGCAAATATAAAAACCTGCAAAAAAATAAACGCTGCCATTGAAGAAAAAACATACTTCAAAAATTTCTGAGCGAAGCGTTGGAGCGAAGCGTAAACCCCCGGCTACAGTCCCCGCTCTTTAGGATTTTATTTTAATCCCCTTGCGGGGCACCTTGAGGTAAAATCCAAGGGGAATTCGTCAGGAATTTTATGCTTACAATCCCCCTTGAGGGGACTTGAAATAAAATTCAGAGGGGGCCAGATGGGATAGAGGATTTTTGCTATAAATATAGCAACAAAAAATCCGTCTTTGTAAGACGGATTTTTCGCCCTTTTACTAAGGGTTTTGCCACACTCCTCTTTTCTTTACCTCATCATATTCAAACGCTAAAAAGAAAGATTATCGCTTTTATTTTTTCGCTTTCGCTTGCGCTTGATATTTTCTCTTACGCTTATTGATAGTTCTTACAGGCTCTGAACTTGTATTTTGAGCTGATGCGATTTCAACTGCTTTTGAAGGTGTCGGTGCGTACAGGTCTGCTCCGATTTCTTCCCAAAGTCCTTCGGCTCTGCCGAAGACACCGCCGCAAAGCATTATCTTCATGTCCGGATGAGCGTTTACATCCTTGATCCTGTCGATGATGGCCCTAACCAATGGCGTATCCGATGGTTCAGTTCCGTAAACAACGAGGCAATCGGGTGCGAAATCATGAACGTACGTTAATATATCGTCATTGCTCAAGCCGCCTCCGATGAAACGGACGCTCCAGCCGCTGCTCTCGAACATGTCGGCGACCATTTGAGCGCCCAGTTCGCCGATTTCCTTCGCTGAACTGCATACGATGACTTTCTTTGCGATTGCCGGCTGCTTGGGCAGCTTGTTCTGGAGCTGGTCAACGATTGTACGGTTAATGCGGGTTGCCAGGTGTTCCTGAACGGATGTAATTTTGTCTTGTCTGTAGAGTTTATCGATTTCCAGCATCATCGGCCAGATAACATCGCTGTAAACGCCAATGATTGAGGCGTTGTTATTGTGCAGCACATCTTCTATGACCTCACGGCAAACGTGTCTGTCGCCTGTAAGTAATGCATCCATGTATCTTTGCATGTGTGTCGAGTTAGTCATTTTTATTCTCCGTAATAATATAAAAGATTTCAGTTGAACGTTTTTGTCCTTACCTGTCTTAACTTAACCTTGATAAGCTAGGTAAGATATATAGTCTATCGGAGGGGTGGTTTGAAAAACTTTAGTTAAAATAGGTAAATTTGCAAAAAGAGTTAAAAAAATTTTTAGAAGTTTATTATAGGACTCTTTGATTTGCTTTCACCCCCTCTGAATTTTATTTCAAGGCATAAAATTCCTAAAGAATCCCCCTTGGATTTTACCTCAAGGTGCAAAATCCTAAAGAGCGGGGACTGTAGCGGGGGTCTGCGCTTCGCTTCGACCGCGAATTTACTCAAATATTTTATTTATCACTGATTACGCTGATTTTACTGATTTCCTTTACCACGAAGAAACGAAGGAATGGAAGGGCTTTGCTTTAAGGCATGTTCTGCGAACATTTAAAATTAAAAATAAACCCTCTCTGAAGTAAACTTCAATCGGGTTTATGTTTTTAATTTTATTCCTTCGGAATTTGCCTTTCAGCAAATTAGGTTGTTGAGCAGGATCAATCTTTTTTGAAACGTTTTTTTAGGTCTTCTGATGCGACGCGAAGATTGGCGGCGTGGGCGGTATCTTTTGGCACAATCCTTTTGCCAAGAGGCGCAAATGAGACGGCGGCTAATTTGAAATGAGCCAAACCAAATGGGATTCCAATGATCGTAAGGCATAAGCCTATGCCTGCGATGACATGGCCGATGGTGAGCCAAAGGCCGGCGAGGATTATCCAGAGGAAATTGGCCAGGGCGGTTGTGGGTATGCGGGTTTCGCCAACTTTGCGGGCGTCAATTAATTCTTTGCCGAATGGAAAGGCCGCGAAGCTTGCGATTCTGAAAGAGGCGATGCCGAAGGGTATGCCGATAACGGTAATGCATAGAAGCAGTCCGAAAAAGAGCCAGAATAGGGCAGCCAGGAAGCCGCCGCCGAGAATAAACCATAATATGTTGAATATTAGAGCCATGGTTCCTCACTAATTATCTATCCTATTATATAGGTTAGTAAAAAGAATAATATCAGGGAAGAATTTAAAAATTTATTAAGACAGCCTCTAATAATTCCAAAACCTGAGATTGCTTCGTCGTCCTGCTTCGCTTAAAGCTACGCAGGATTCCTCCCTAAAGCGGCTGTGTTTAATTTCAAGGATTTTTTTAATTTATTTTTGCTGTCCATACCGTCTGATTCCTTAGCATTGTATTTAATATTATCAATAATTTCCGCATACAGGCGGTTATCAC
>JBDKUM010000383.1:0-2077 GCA_039679715.1 Phycisphaerales bacterium | reverse complement strand
TTTTCTCGTCTGATAAATTTTCAACAACCAGTTTCTTTAGATATACGTTTTCATGAAAATCAACAATATCATTAATAGCAATTTTTATTTTCAAATCCGCATTTACCAACAGCACATCTGTCGCAAGCGTATCATCAAGGTA
Organism: Phycisphaerales bacterium; assembly: GCA_039679715.1. Lineage (GTDB taxonomy): Bacteria > Planctomycetota > Phycisphaerae > Sedimentisphaerales > UBA12454 > UBA12454. The sequence goes on along the minus strand of JBDKUM010000383.1, from coordinate 1,935 downwards.
TTTCATTGATATTTGCCAGCTTTGATCAATCCATGAGAAAACGCCATTGACCCATACACCAAAATGAAACGGATTAGGGCTTGTATGGCTTTCATGCCCTACGTGCGGGAAGAAAAATTCAGCAATCCGGTAATATTTATCAAAAGCAATATATAAATTACCATTGCTGACAGGTATATCGCGCGGCATATTTAACCTAAAAAAATCCTTTGCATCTTCCGCGGCGTGATTTTTCGCTTCCTGCAATTTGACTTTTCTGTTTTCGATATCAATATCCATAGGCTGTGCGATAATAAATTTGATATCTTTTATACCTATGAATCCGAAAATTAATCGTAAATACGGTTCCTGCATATCGCTTGCGCTTGCGGGGCCGGTGGTGGTGTAATCGCCGCCGCGAGATGCGATAACGAGCATTTTTTTATTTTTCACAAGCCCTTCAACACCCGAGGGTGTATAATGGAACAAGTATCTCGGCTGGACGATGATGTCGATATAGTGTTTTAAAAAATATGGAATATTAAAATTCCACATCGGAGTTGACAACAGATAACCATCCGCCGACTGGAAATGTTCAATACGTTCGATTATCTCCTGCCAGGACTCCTTCAAGTCACCATAAAGTTCTTTTCCCCCAAGCAGGACATATTTTCCATCAACCCGCTTTGTTGTAAGCGAAGGCAATTGCTCCTTTGTCAAATCCAGATGCTCAATAACCCAATCATTATGTGTTTTCTTAAATTCTTCAAGGAAAACGCTGCTGATTTGCAGAGTTGCGGAATCTTCACCTCGCGGCGTTGCGATAATGTGCAGTAATTTATTCATTGCCGCATGATACCTGTAAAATCTGATATTTGTTATAAGCAAAAGCCCCTAAAAAAGGTAGTAAAATGCCTTGAAATATGCCCTTTGTAAATGGTCGATAAATAAAAATAGAAAAACTTTTAAAATAACTATATTTTCTATGTTACCTAGACTATCTTTAAATATACTACCTGTGTTAAGGAATACTACAGACGTACTATTTAGATATATGGACAAAAAAATTTATAAAAGGTTGATAAACAAGGATTTAAGACGTATTTTTCTCTTTATTTTGGCAGCAACAGTTATTTGCGCTCTAATTGGGGGATGCAGTCCGCAGCAGCGTCGTGAAGATATGGATAAAACGGCTGGTAAAATTTTGTCAGAAAAACAGGTTGAGGCAGTAGGCAGGGAAAGTCCGTTTTCCATAGAAAGACCCAGCGATATTCTGCGTAAAAGACTTTTAAAAGGGCAGAATTTGCCCGTCTCCAGCAAGGCTTCTTTGGGAGCCGAAGACCTCGATAAAATCGAACACTGGCCTGAAAAAAATTACCCAAATGAGGTTATTAGCGGAAAGACAAATGACATTAACGATGTTAATGATGCAGTTGTAATTTCACTTATGCAGGCTCTTGAAATCGGGGCATACAACAGTTTCGATTATCAAACGCAAAAAGAGCAAATTTTCCAAACCGCACTTGACCTTGAACTTGAGCGCAATGAATTTCGGAATATATTTTTCGCACAAATTCAAAACCTTACAAGTGTTGACACGACTGGCAACCGGACAATCAGCGGAAATGTGCTTAGCCCTACTGCGGGAGTAAGCAGAAGATTTATGAACGGTGCCGAGGTTACATCATCAATCGGAATCGATTTGGCTAATTTGCTTACATTAGGAGGCGCTTCCTCTACCGGCCTTGCAGGCGATGCAAGCATTTCAATTCCTCTGCTGCGAGGTTCTGGAAGGCATATCGTAACTGAACCATTGATACAAGCGGACAGAAACGTTATTTACGCATTTTGGGATTTTGAACAATACAAAAAAGATTTTGCGGTTAATGTCGCTTCGAGATATCTTTCCGTTCTTCAACAATTAGATTCTATCAAAAATACAGAATCGGATTATAG
>JBDKUM010000382.1:0-1843 GCA_039679715.1 Phycisphaerales bacterium | reverse complement strand
AAACGAGCATTGCACCGGCAGTAAACGGAATCGTGACGCCATCAGAAGTTGCAAGTGTACCGATGGCAAACATCATTAATGTTGTAGATACAATTCCCAAGGCCCAGAATCCCGTATCTGCATTGCAGAGCCGCTTACCTATAAGGAAAACAAAAAAGCAGCTTAGAGCCGTTCCAATTGCCGAAAAAAATCTGCATGCAAATTCGGTCTGTCCGAAAATTTTCATGGCCGCTGCCTGGCACCAATAAGTAAGGATAGGTTTGTCAAGCCAGAGTTTGCCATTGAAAGTTGGTATGAGATAATTTCCGGAATTGATCATCTCCACTGAAGCTCGCGCGAATCGCGGCTCATCCCTGTCCCACAAAGTCGTCTGCTTTGCTGCAAACAGATATACTCCCGCTATCAAGAGCAGGATTATGATTGCAAGATATCCTAATCTAAAACTAATTTTCATATTAGCCCTGATTTAAACCGTCATTTTTCTCTCATCCATGACAGTTTCACGTACAAACCGCATCTATACAACGGATAATTATACGTGCTTTATCCGATTAAGCAATAGTTATTATTTCTAGAAATTTAAGACCTTAACGCCATCAACAATTTTACATGTATGAACCGCGAATTTATTGGCGTAATCAGGGTTAGCCTTTGGATAATTTTCTTCAACAGCTTTTTTTAATTTTTCCACACTTGCGGATTTCACTAATGCGCCGGAAGCGCCTTTATCGCCGCCGCCGAGCATTCTTTCACCTAAAACGCCTTCGACCGTTCTCGCAATATCGCACATATTTTCCAGTTCAGGCCCTGAAATTTTATATTCGTCACGCAATCCAAGCCCATCCTCGCGGAAAATTTTGCCTACAGTTTGAATATCGCCTTTTCGCCATGCATCCATCATTGTATAAAATCTTTTTTGCGCTTTATAAATATATTTCAGTCTGTCGCACAAATCAGGGTGTGAATTTTTAAACGCGGCTGTAATGTCGTTGAATAATCCTTCATCTTTTACATCCGCGAGATTTTTGATTTTAAATCCTTTTGCCTGCGCGAGCTTTACAAGCTCTTCACATTCGGATCTTCGAATTTTATAAGTCGATTTATCCAGCCCGGGCCTGTCTGTGCCGGTATCCATTACAACGATTCGCAAATCTTCGCCGCCTTTGCCAAGCGGAACATAATCAATTTTCCGTTGTGCAGGGCTGTAATGCGTTCCCATATTTTCTTTCGCGAAGAGAATCATTATCTGATCCAACTGCCCGCATGGCGAACCGATATATTCATTCTCAACGGCCTGCGCCAAATCAACAATTTTTAAATCATCATTGATTTTTATCTGGTTAACTTCAAGCATCGTCAGAATAAGATTAAGAGTCAGCGAAGCCGATCTGCTCATTCCGCCGCCGGGAATGTTGCCGTAAATTATGCCATCAATGCCGGCATTTAACTTGTAACCATGTTTCCTTAAAATATAATCGACGCCAAAAGGAAATCTCACCCAGCTATTGGCATTTTTTTCAGACTTCGGCTGCGGTATGTTTCCGCTTTCAAATTCAACTATTCCGTCATTTGGAAAATTAGCGCTATAAAGTTTGTTGCGGTTAGTTCCGTTTGGCTTGTATGCAAACCAGATAAAACGGTCTGTGCCCACGCCGAAAAGTTCCGTTCCATTATAATCCCCATGCTCGACGCCCAGGCAAAAACGCGATGAAGTCCTTCTGATTTTTCCGCCTTTGATATTAATCCCGGTCTGTTTTGAAATCTCGTTTAATTTTTCAATCGCCTGTTTATCTTGCATTTCACAACTCCAATTTTGTCTATTTCTTCTTTATTTTATATCATG
>JBDKUM010000381.1:0-12121 GCA_039679715.1 Phycisphaerales bacterium | reverse complement strand
AGCTTGTCAGGTATAAAAAAATAGACAAATATTAGCTGGAATAATTTGCTTGAAATAATCTTCTTTATGGTGTATAATACAATCGCGTACGCAATAATTGTGATACAATTTTCATAGATATATCAGATAGCTGTATGCAAAAGAATATAGAATTACAATAAAAGAATTTGCGTTTTCAATACATAACTAATTGGTTTTTCAGGAGTTAATGCGAAAAATATATATTTTTCGCATTTATGGGACTTTAATTTAAAAATGGCAATCACCATATATGATATTGCGGAAAAAGCTGGTACCACGCATGCGACTGTAAGTCGTGCATTAAAAGATAACCCTCGAATAAGCGAGGCAACCAGAAAAAAAATAAAAAAAATCGCAAATGAACTTGGCTATAGGCCAAATTTCAACGCTCGCTCTTTTGGCAGCGGGAAAACATATTCTCTTGGTTTCATCACTCCGAATCTTAAAAATCCTTATTATGTCGATTTGCTGCGAGCTTTTGAAGCTGAGTGTTCTTTAAAAGAATACAGCGTCATGGTTTTTGAATATGAATCTGATGAAACAAGAGAGAAAAAATGTTTAGAGGACATGTTGGAGCAGCGTTGTGATGCTGCTGTTGCAATTATCACAAATTATAATTTACTCGAAGGTTTGATTGACGAGTTTAGACGCCGCAAGATACCCCTCATGATCCCCGGCCTTCCAGGCGGCAGCCATTTCAAAAACTATCCTGTGGATGGAACTCTGGTAAACCACAAAAAAGGAATGGAAAAAGCAATAGATCATCTTGTAGATCTCGGGCATAAAGAAATTATTTTTGCTTCCAGTTGCATTAAAGAATTTGCTAATTTAGGGCGTTTAGAGGGATTTGAGAGTGCTTTTAAAAAAAATCTGCTGAATTTTAGTGAAGAAAGAATCGTCAATAAATTTTCTGGTGATGAATTGCGCGATGGGTATGATGTTGCTTTCGAAATATTTAAAAAAAATCCAAAAACTTCAGCAATTATTGGAACAAATGATATACAATGCGTTGGTATTCTTAGAGCACTTAAGGATATGGGGCTTTCCGTTCCAAATCAAGTATCAGTTTTGGGATGCGACAATACCTGGATTGCCCAATATTCTATAATTAGTTTAACCTCTCTTGATTCCAAGACCACCTTTACTGCCAAGGCATTAACTAATATAATATTTAAAAGACTCGAGCAGTCATCCTGGGACGAGCCTGAAATAGTTAAAATCGAGCCGGATCTTGTCATAAGAGAAAGTACCGGTAAACTCGGGGGATAAAAACTCCTGACACATCTAATGTAAATCTCAAACTCAAAAGATTCACTTGACGATTCTTAATTTTTTTTCAATTTTTACTTGAAACGATGTGCGTAATCGGGTACACAATGAATATTCGATATTTTAGACAAAGAAAGAGCTACCGGAAAGGAGATGATAATAATTAGGTTAGCTTAGGAAATGAGATAGTAGCTTGCAAATGCTTCGTAACTAAAAGATTCATCGAGAGAACATCAAGGATTTTATTTTAAACTTTGTACGTTGGTCAATAAGGCGGCAAAGGTTATATTGAAAAAAGACTTTATATTTTTTTGCCCGCCAAGACACTCGAGTACGCAAATTAGTCTCTGCTGTGTCTTAATTGTGGAAACCCGTTTTTTTAGGAGCCTACAATATTTTTGGTGAAATTTTTCTAAAAAACTTGACAACTTGTGCGTAACCGAGTACACTACTTATTGACAATTTCTATGCAGACTTTATTGGAGATAAAACCTATGATGCACAAATTGTGTTTTCTTTTAATTGTTGTGATTTTTAGCAGTTGCTTATATGGGCAAATAATCGATGGGTGGGTTATTAATCCGCAAAATGCTTCCGACCCTTTGATTTTCAATCATAATAATATATCTTTACATGTTTTAAAAGACATGGGACCAGTTTTTGATCTTGGAACAGAAGGTAGTTTATCGCCTGGAGATTATACCGTTAAGGTTATTAAAACATCACAAGAAGATGGGTATACAGTAATGACCTGCCAGGCTGGATATGAAAAATTTTCAGGCACTTATACAGTGAAATTCAAGAAACTTACTGACAATGCTATGGAATTGCTGGTTGAGGGGGATAAGAATGTTTCTGCTTTTCAATGTGGAAACATGCAAGGTACGGATGGCCTATTTAAGCAATTTTATACCGGCTATCGTGATGTTGAATGTCACGCTGGTAATGACAATTATCCTCCTATGATTTATTGGCCTGAGGCTAATCTATATATATATGCTTCCTGGGATGCTGATTGGGCACATGGCTGGAGTTACGCACATCGGCTTTCCCCTAAACAAAATTTTACAGCAAAAAATCCTCCTGTAAGTTGTGATGTTCCATATGCATTATTAAGTGACGGCACAAGGCCATCGTTAAAAGAACGCTACGTGATACGATTTGCAACTGATATGTGGGAAGCTTATGGGCCAATATTAAATAAACCAAGCAAATGGAAAAATGAACTTTCAGAAATGGTCTTTTTTGATGGCTGGACGAAATTTAAATATGGAACATACGCATTAAAATGGATGAAAGAAATCACAGACAGCCGTTTGAAATTCTTTTCAATTATCCAAACATGGGGTTGCGAAGCTTCGTGGGATGCCTCAAATCCGGATGCGTATCGCATACCTGATCATAATACTCCCGGGGCACAATATGGAACAAAGGACGAACTTAAAAAATATATTTCATTGGCTAAAAGCATGGGGCGTGTAGGCTTGCGTACTAACTATATGTACATAGGTCCAGACTCATGGTCAATTAAAGAGGGATCTGTGAAAAGGGCGATTAACTCTACTAAGGAGCCTGCCTGGTACACAAATTTTTATACAGTTAAACCTTTGGTTGATCGTCAGGAAAAAGATATCAAAAATGATTTTTCACCTACTGCAACACACCATGACCAATGGGGAAGTGTGGGAACAGGTGGAGTAGTTGTAAATTTCGATGCTAATTCACCTGACGCCGGTACAATTTCAGGTACACGTCAGATAATTCGTGAAATATGCACTTTAGCTCAAGATATGCACAATGGGCCAATGGGCACAGAATCGCTTATAAGTGAATTTCTTATTGGCCAATATAATGATACCGGAGACTATGGTATTATGGGGGCAGATCATAGGTATGATTTTACGCCAGAATATAAATTAAAACGTTTACACCAGTTAACTACTTGTCATTCAATGGGTCTGGGGTATCGTTTTTTTGTAGGAGTCGGAGAAACTGGATGGCCTGATGCAGGCTATGCACCTTATTTTGAAAATGACGAAAAATTAGATGCTTACAGAGCTTGTGAAGTTCTTTATGGTAACGGGGCCTATCTATTTTTTGCAGATGGACGAATGCGAAAAGTTCATGCAATGACAGAATGTTTTACCGTTGGTATCGCGCAGCGTTACTATGCTTTGCAATCGCTTGATTATGTTAAGTATAGCAAAGGAAGCATTTGGAAAACATTAGATCAGATAATACCTGCAGTCAATTCTCGTGAAGAACTAAATATGTGGTTTAAACGTTTTCACATCCGATATGCTAACGGCTGTAATGTATGGGTTAATCGTGATGAAAAACCACTGACGGTTAATTCACCCAGCGGGCAAATATATAAACTTCCTAAAGATAGTTGGTTAGTTTATACAGAGGATGGTAATTTGCTGGCGTATACTGCATTGGCTAACGATCCAGTTGTAGCCGGCCATGAATCAAGGGTTGATTTTTGTGAAGACAAGAAACTCGGTATACGTTATGTAAATCCAAGAAAATTATCAAAATTTATGGATTCAACTCAACCCACTGTCTGGATAGACAACAAGGTGCATTTTGTTTTGACCGATCCCCAGACGACATTTGAACAGTCCATTGAGAAGGAAAAATAGTACTACTTTTTGAAAATTTAATTTGTTGTTAGGTGAGTCGTTGTAAAATATTATATATTATCTTAAGTTTGATATTGCGGCGGAATTTTATTAGTAGAAAGAGCGATAAATTAGCTTTGATTATCGTTTGTGTTTGTCGACAATTGTGTTCTCTAAGTGGAGTACGATTAGCATAAAATGGTGCAGTAAGCGGGTGCATAAGGCCTTGATACTGCCTTTTCTAAATTAAATGTGAATAATTTTTTTACATTTTGAATGGGCCGGAATCGAGATAAGGGGTGGTTCTTAACGCTATATATTTATTAGAGTTAACGTAAATGGTGGATATAACACGCTGTATTTTTTTATTTTGAATGAAAGTGGAAACAGATTTTTTCAAATTTTTACTTGAAATGATGTGTGTAACCGAGTACACTAATAAAGGATTAAGGAGTTAAGGGTATGGTAGTGAATGCCGTTATAGTGCAAAAGAAGCGTTTAGGCTGTGAAAATGCCGCTCGAGGCCGTGCTTTCACGCTTGTTGAGCTTTTAGTTGTGATATCAATTATTGCGATGCTGCTTGCGATATTGATGCCAGGCCTTCAAAAAGCTCGTGGACAGGCTGGATCAGTAATTTGCAAAAATAATCTTAAGCAGATGGGGTACGGTGTGATGCTGTATACGCAAAATCAAGACGGTAAATTACCCCCCAGTTGGCTTTATGCTGAGCAGAATCCAGCACTCAATAATTTTATGCCAATAATTGCGAAGTCTTTTATGAATTACAGCAATGAAAAGCTTAAAAAGATGGACCAAAGTTTTTATGAAAAAACCAAAACAGGGACATCTGTATGGATGTGTCCTACATTTAGAAACAAATCAGCTTTCCCAAATTACATTTATTCATATGCTATGAATTGTCATCTTAGTTTTAAATTCGCCGCAGATGATGCGCGTTTTTATATGAATAGGCAAACTCCAAATTTCAATGAATCAGCTGCCTTAAAAATATATGAAATTAGCCTGCCGGGCGAAAAATTGCTAATAGGCGACAGCGTAGGTTATCATGTGGAGTTTCATGCAAAATCACTTCAGATGGTTTTGGGAGATGCAAAGAAGCAGCCAGGTCTGCCTGATTCAGCCATTCGACATAATGGCAAAGCTAATTTTTTGGCGGTGGGGATGAATGTTGTAGAGGATTTCCCGGATAAAACTTATTCAGGAGGTAAGTCTGGATATCGGTTTAAGAATTATCCTAATTATTTTTCGGGCAAAATGCCGGATTATTGGAAATAGCATTATTGTGCTTTTAATTAAAAAAGAATTTTTAAGGAGGTTGTTATGGCTGGAAGGGTAAAAATATTTGCTGTTTTGCTACTTTCTGTTTTTACGAGCATGAGTTTTGCTGCTCCCGGAAGTATATTAAGTTATGCAAGCACAGGCGAATCTGAGGTTTGGGGCATGGATGTATCTGAAACCGGAGGGTCGCTGCAGATCCACATGGTTGCCGGCCATACCGGTCAGGTTTACAAGTTTGGTGCTGATAGTTTAGCGGCAATAACAAATGGTTCTCAGGGTGTTTGGGATTCAAAGACAGCTATGTTTGGTTCGACAGGACCATTTATAATGGGCTTGTCGATAGTATCTACATATAACGGTGATGGTTTTAAGTACATCGGATACGGCGATAATATTGCCAAGTATACTTCAACATGGGGCGATCCAAGTCCGGTTGGAAGTTTAAGCTGGGGTCAATTTGAAACTCCATATACAACATACGCATATCATACAGATATGACGCCGGCCAGCCGTGGAGCGTTTAGCGGTGAGCGCAGTTGGGACACATGGACTGTAAACTCGGCCGACTTTGGCGGCGGAGTTGTAAATGCACTTTATAAGTATCCAAATCTGTCCTGGACAAATAATATTGAATCGTATCTTGTCAAATATGATATGCCTAAAACACTCATTGCCGTAGCATTAGGCGGCAATAATGATCTTTGGGTGCTTTGTGCAGACAAAGAGATTCTTCATGTATCCTCTATTGACGGGAGTATCTCTGATAGATTTTATCTTGACTCATCAATAGCTGCACCATTTGGTATGACTTACTCAACTTTATCAGATAGTCTTTGGATTTCCGATCAAGCTACCTTTAATATTTATCAGGTTTCTGTATCAGAAACACCACCGCCGACTAATGGGGGTAAAGGTACAGTTTTAAGCTATGCGGATACTGGAGAAACTGCGATTTATGGTATTGATGTTCGAGAAATAGCCGAGGGATTAGAAATTCATTTAATGGCTACCGGCGGGCAAATTTATAAATTTGGCGCGAGTCCTGTAGCTGCTGTAAAAAATGGTACAATGGCAGATTGGGATGACAAGGTCAATATGATGGATCCTTGTTCTGTTGGTACAATGACTATGGGCGGGTTAGCTCTGATACCCACTTATGAAGGGTCTTATGGGCTGAAATATATAGCTCTTCGAGATAATATGGCGATGTATCAGAGTATTTGGGGCAATCCTGATGCGATTGGTGATATGGAGTGGGTACAGAAGGATGTTCCGTGGGAAATGTATGCTTACACCACAGACATCACACCTGCAAGCCGAGTTTTCGTGGATGGCGATCCAAGGACTTTGGATATATGGACTGTAAATTCTGCCGATTTTGGCGCGGGTGCTATAAATGCTGTTTATAGATATTCCACCATGGGTTGGATGGCAGATAAAGATATGTGGGTTACGAGATTTATTATGCCTAAACCACTGCGAGCAGTAGCATTAGGCGATAGTAATAATCTTTGGGTTCTTTGTACCGATGGCGAAGTGCTTAATATTTCAAGTTTAGATGGAACCATTAGTGATAGATTCTACATTGATACCGCTTCAATCGATAGTCCCTGGGGAATGGCTTATTCTAATGTTGAAAAAACTTTATGGATTAGCAACTGGAGCAATAAGTATGTTTATCAAGTGGCAACACGGGACGATCAGTATCAGCCGTTACAAGCAGATATTAACGGCGATAATATAGTTGATATGCAGGATTTTGCTAAACTTGCTTCGGAGTGGTTATTAGATTTAGGCTTTATTCAAGACAGACAAGCTTTGGGTCTTCTGGATATAGCAGGTACATCCCCAACAGATGGCAAGTATGATTGGGGAGCATGTTCTTTCTTGGATACTGACGGGAAATACAAAATGTGGTGGACTCGCCAGGGCAATCCTAATTGTGACAGAATTTTTTATGCTGACAGCAACGATGGACAACATTGGTTTAATACACAGCAAGTCTTGTCTCCGTTAGGCGGCAGCACTCAAGAACAAGTGCATGTTGCCCACCCATCCGTCGTTAAAGTCGGAGCCACATATTATATGTTTTATGAGGCTCCTAATTTACTCCAAGGTCAGATATTTTTAGCTACATCAACCAATGGAATAAATTGGACCAGATATCCGAGTGCTAACAATCCTCAGCCGATAATAGCTATTCCTTCAGGCACACCTACGGAACCGTATGGCTTAGGAATGCCCTGTGTTTTCTATAAGGACGGCCAGTTCCATATGTTCTACATGAGTAACCTTACAGGTTGGCCTGATCAAACAAGGTATGCAGTAACTTCAGATCCAACAAATTGGGGGCCAGTTAGTTCGCACACTATTGCGTGTGCCGGTGCCGCAGGACTTGATGTTACCTGGAATTCTGCTCTAAATAAGTACGTTGCTCTTTACGTATGTGATGGTGCTGACACCGATGGTACTAACAACACTTATATATTTACATCAACGGATGGAGTAAACTGGAACAATGGAGACGGTGCTAATTATTACCAACCTTATCTATGGACGATATCAATAGCCACAAATAATATTACTTCATCAGGATTTGAAAACCCAAGGTGTCGCGCTTTTCCGAACTTTTTTACGTCAAACCCATATGGAACAGTAGATACGGCCCGGATGTATTTCAGTGTTATGGATGGAGAGCTTGCTGATCCAGGTCAGGATTGGCAGCAGAGATGTGCTACATGGAATCTGTATGCAGGCTCAGTTGAATTGAATGATGGTACTGTGAATCTGCTATCTGATCTAAACGGTGATGGCACGGTTGACCGCATTGATTTATCAATTATGGCTTTAGAGTGGTTGAAGCAGTTTTGAAACAGTTGAGTATGGATTAGTGCAAAGTTTTGAGTCATATTTTTTTTACAAGTTAATATTTAGAAATTTAAAAGGAATATATTTAGGTATTGGGTGCGTTGCCCAAAAACTCTCAAAGTTTTAAAAATGGTTATGATTTATTTTTGGAAGGATGGAAGATGAAGGTTAATGTATTATTTTTGATGATGTTGAGTTTAGTTCTTTTCTCAACGAGTGCTTTTGCTGTTCCGGGTGATGTATTAAGTTATGCAAGCACAGGCGAAACTGAAGTTTGGGGCATGGATGTGTTCGAAGCCGGTGGGTCGCTGCAGATCCACATGGTTGCCGGCCATGCCGGTCAGGTTTACAAGTTTGGAGCTGATAGTTTAGCTGGTATAACAAATGGTTCGCAGGGTGTTTGGGATTCAAAGACAGCTATGTTCGGTACGACAGGACCATTTATAATGGGACTGTCAATAGTATCGACATACAACGGTGATGGTTGTAAGTATATTGGATACGGCGATAATGTCGCTAAGTATACCTCAACATGGGGTGCTCCAAATCCGGTTGGAAGTTTAGGCTGGGATCAATTTGATACTCCATATACAACATACGCATATCATACAGATATGACACCGGCTAGTCGTGCAGGCTTTACAGGTGATCGTAGTTGGGATACATGGACAGTCAACTCGGCAGACTTTGGTGGTGGAGCTGTAAATGCCATTTATAAGGTTCCGAATCTGTTCTGGACAAGTAATATAGAGTCCTATCTCGTCAAATATGTTATGCCTAAAACACTCACTGCTGTAGCATTAGGCGGCAATAATGATCTTTGGGTACTTTGTGCAGACAAAGAGATTCTTCATGTGTCCAGTGTTGACGGTAGTATCTCTGATAGATTCTATCTTGACTCATCAATAGCCGCACCATTTGGTATGACTTACTCAGCTTTATCAGATAGTCTATGGGTTGTGGATCAGGCTAACAACAATATTTATCAGGTTTCTGTACCTGAACCAGCAACCATTGTGCTTACTCTTACAGGATTTTTGGCATTTATAAGAAATAAAAAACACGGATGATTTTTGAATAGCAATTGTGAATAATTTTGAAAAACAAGCGAGGACTATTACAGGCTTCGCTTGTTTTTTTAGAAAATGGTAAAATCATGGAATTACCAAGTACTAATATTGAAATAGAAACTAAGCCTGACTTTTTAAAAGCTTTGCACAGGATCTATGCATGGTACGAAGGGGAAATTATAGACAGAGTCCCTATTCGCTTTTCTGCACATAATGAAGAGTATGTCAATACAAACGAAATTGACTATGACCCTGAAAAATGGAAAGCAGTATGGTTTGACACAGAAACCGTTGTAGACAATTTTATAAAAAAAATTGAAAATAAAAAATTTCTCGCTGAGACATTTCCTGTTTTTTGGCCTAACCTGGGACCCGACGTTTATGCTGCATTTTATGGATGTAAGTTGAAATATGCAGATATAACTTCGTGGTCAGAGCCTTGTGTGAATGATGAATCTGATATTGATAAGCTTGTGTTTAATAAGGAAAATGAATATTTCCGAAAGTTAAATGAGCTTACAGAATACGCACTTGAGAGATGTAACAACAGATATTTGGTGGGATACACGGATTTGCATCCCGGAATGGACTGCGTGTTGGCATGGCGTGGTTCGGAAAAAATATGTTTTGACTTGCTTGAGTCACCAGATATGGTGCGGAAGATGATTGAAATTGCTTCCAAAGATTTCAAATTTATTTACGAACACTTTGATTCTATCTTAAAACGAAATGGTCACTTATCAATAACATGGATGGGAATTCCGTCTTTAAATAAATTTCATATACCGAGTTGTGACTTTGCTACGATGATATCTCCGAAGCAGTTTGATGAATTTGCTTTACCTCCGATAATTGATGAGATAAAAATTGCAGACCATAATATCTTTCATCTTGACGGGAAAGGTGTGGCAAAAAATATTGATGTGCTTTTGGATTTACCTGAAATCACAGCGATACAGTGGGTTCAGGGGGTTGGAGAAGATGAGCCGATAATGCAGTGGATTCCACTTATCAAAAAAATACAGCAGGCAGGCAAGTCTATTGTGCTCAACCTAAAAAAAGAAGAATTAGAAGGATTCATTGATGCTATGAGTCCAGAGGGACTGCTCCTTTGCGTTCATGAAGGAGATGAGAAAGAACAACAAAGAATTATTAACAGAATAGAGAAATGGTGAAAGGTGTTATTTTGGCAGAGATTAATCATGGACCGATAGAGCACAGCAAAAAACAAGATATAATGATTGCAACCGGCAGCGTCAGCAGACATCTGAAAATAGTGTTTCTTGGTGCCGGCAGTTTCTTTTTAGACAAACTTTTTGTTGACATTCTGAATATGTCCGGCGCCGAAAAAGGTGAGATGTATCTTGTGGACATTGATGGAGAGCGCCTTGAGCTAGCACGTAAGATTGGGGAAAAAATTGTCCAATGCAAGGGCAGCGATTGGAAAATAAAATCAACGAAAGACAGAAAAGAAGCGCTTCCGGGGGCTGATTATGTCATTAATTGTATCGAAGTAAACGGAGTTGAATGCGTTCATTATGACTATGATATACCAGCTAAATATGGTATTTATCAATGCATAGGAGATACTATCGGCCCGGGTGGGCTGTTCAAAGCATTGCGAACTGTCCCGGTGTTTTTAAATATACTAAAAGACGTAGAAGAGCTTTGTCCTGATGCATTGGTTTTGAATTATACCAACCCAATGAGTATAATGTGTTTAGCTGCTGTAAGGGCAAGCAAAGTTAAGGTTGTCGGGCTTTGTCACAGTGTCCAGGGCACGAGCCGCTGTTTGGCGAATTATTTAGGCGTACCGTACGAAAATTTACGCTGGGATTGTGCCGGGGTTAACCATTTGTCATGGTTTACAAAATTGACTTGTAACGGTCAGGATTTATATCCGCAGTTGCGTAAAAAAGTATTAGCAGAAAAAGCACTGTATGAGAAAGACCCTGTAAAATTTGATATGATGTTACATTTTGGTTACTTTATTACTGAAACCAGCGGCCACTTAAGTGAATATTTACCGTACTATAGGAAACGCCCCGATTTGATTAAGAAATATTGTCGTGAAGGATTTTTGGGGGAAAGCAGATATTATGCCAATAATTGGCTTAAATGGCGCAAAGATTGTGATACACGACGTCTTAAGAGAATTCAATGCGAAGAAGAAATCCCGATGGAACGCAGTTGGGAATATGGCAGCTATGTTATTCAGGCAATTGAATCAGATGTTCCATGTGTTATTTACGGCACCGTACCAAATACCGGACTTATAGAAAATTTGCCAATAGACGGTGCGGTGGAAGTAGCATGCCTGGTAAATCGCAATGGGATTAAACCTGCTTTTGTCGGCAAACTGCCTGCACAATGTGCGGCTATATGCGACTGGAATATGCGGATGTACGATCTGGCTGCTACGGCGTGTATTGAAAAATCTCGTCAAGCCGCGATTCATGCTCTTATGCTTGATCCTTTAACATCTGCTGTATGTTGTCCTGCAGAGATAAATCAAATGGCTGAAGAATTATTTGATGCACAGAAACAATTTCTGCCGGATTTCTAATGCCGTTCCAGCAGTTTTGGGGAATTAAAAGATAATCTGAATATTTGATTGGCGTGTTGTTCAATAGATTAATGGTAGATTGTATTTTTATGGATTTGTTATGTTAAAAACTAATAATAAAGAAATTCTTAGCTCGCAAAATAAGACCATGAAAATACCATCTTTCAAGGAAAAACTTTTTTTTGGCATAGGTGGTATTTCTGAAACAGTGATTTCAAATATTATCTTCAATCTTGCTATGCCGATATATAGTATCGCGATGGGAGTGGATGCAAGATTAGTGGGTATTGCTGTATCTATACCCAGACTATGGGATGCTTTCACTGATCCGCTAATGGGAAATATTTCCGATAATACCCGCTTTAAATATGGGCGCAGAAGGCCTTACATATTATTGGGTGCAA
>JBDKUM010000380.1:0-4198 GCA_039679715.1 Phycisphaerales bacterium | reverse complement strand
TTAAAAGGCCCGTATTTTTTATCTATTTTCTTCTGCTGCTCATTAGCCTTTGCCGCCGAGACTATCAGCCGAGGCTCTTTCATGTATGCCAGCAGAGATTTTAAATATTCGTTAAATTCATTGCTGCAATAAAAATTGGCATCTGTAATTCCGAAGTACACCCAAATAGAATTTTCATATTCTCCGTTATAATTAATTAGCATACCCGCCGCGCACGATTGTGTTCCGAAATTAATCTGGTCTGTTACAAGCATAGGCACAAATTGCGATTTTTCAGGCATTGTAAAACCATCGACCGCGTATACGTCTTTATTGGAAATCGTATTCAGCTTCGGCAGTTTCTCGCAGCAAGAATCTATCTTTACAGGAGTTTGCAAATGATAAGGAACATAATCGGCGAAATATTTAATTGAGCAGCTTTGGGCAGTTGGCAAATTAGATGGTAAATTAATTTTGGCGGCCTTAATTTCATCTACCCAAAAAGTATGATCGCCTTTACCGGCATTTGAAAAAGCCGACAACCCAATCAAAATCTGATCGATATTGCCGATATTTATTTTATCCCCTTCTCCGCCTCGTTTATAAATGCCCTCAGAAGGCAGATATTTGAAATCGAAAGGCGTAACCGCATATTGAGTCCATTCCCTTTTTAAATCGATAACCGCCATCCATCTTGATTTATCCTTTTCAGTTATCTGAAATACGATTTGCGGCGTATTGGCGTCGCCTTTTGCAGAAAAGTAAATGCAATTATCACCCTTTTTGAATTTTTTATCTACATCTACCTGCCAAAGATTCCAGCTTCCGATATTGAAATTTGTAATTTCGAACCGCCCGCCATTGCCGCACGTTCCCTGCTCTGAAAACGCGTTCATCTTGATCCAATCGAATCTCGATATTTGCTGCCAATCGTTAAAATTGACATCTTCGAATGTCAAAACGTCTCTGGCTTTTGATACATTCTCAAACGCCGCTTTATTTCTTATCTCCTTTTCATCAAGCCATTGACCCTGGTATTTTTTATATTTCTGCCTCACCCAGTTGCAGTCCCTGTAATCATAAAGATTCGCAAACGCCGCTCCGCCGAAAAGAATCAAATCTCCGCCTGCCTTGATAAAATTACTTAAAGTATCAGAACCACTGACGGGAAAAACAGAACTGTCGGGCACAATCAGGCACGAGTATTGTTTTGTATTTAATTCATTGGCATCCGATATTTTTTTGCTGTCTAAAACATCGAATTCTATCTGCTCGCCAAATGAACTAAGAAAACTTTGAGGGATTTTAGAATTAGTAGGAAGCGATGCATCATAAAAAACCGCGATTTTCGCATGACACAATCCCGCACATATAATGATAAGAAAAGCCGAAATGAAACAATGATTTGTCTTTTTCATTATTTACCCGATTAAAATACGTGTTTTATTTTAATAAAAAATTGTTTTATTTGCCAGCAATTTTACGGCACTTTATTGTATGTTTTTCAGAAATTCCGCAGCCGCCGCTCGAAATTGTTTTTCATCAGGCGTATTTTCCGCCACATATTTTTTCGCCCATTGATAATATTGATAATGGCTTTTATATATTGGCTGCTTTACGCCTTTATTATCAATCATCCAGTATCCCTTGCCGTTAGCGCCCCCTTCGTCAGCCTCATTATCATATATTTCCCAATACAAAACAAAAGGACATCCCCACTCCATCGCAGCTATCGCAACTGCAAGCGATGCCTCATTCTGCGCCTTTGCAGTTCCTACCGCCGATACCGGATAACCGTATTCGCCGATAAACACGCGTTTGCCCGGCACATTTTTCGCCGGCAGTTTCGATTCGATATAATCCAGCGTTGTCTTTAATCTTTTCCCAACCCATTCCACTCGCTGCTCGAAATTCAAATTCTCATCATACGGATAGATCGCGTCATAAGATGAATACGAAACATAATCGACATTCGTTTTCCCAAGCACCGAATTCACCATCGACTTATGCCCCTTCATCGCCTCGAAAACAATATTCAATTCAAGATAATTATAAATTTCAACATTCTTATGAGGCGTATCTTTTTTCGCCGCTTCAATCGCAGCCTGCCTTGTATTGAGCCAATCAATCGTTGATGCAATCGCTAAATCTGTGGGCTCGTTTTCATATTTCAGAGGCGCGTTATGCATGGCCCAATCGCCTTCCCATTGTCCGAAATAGAAGGTCTTGCCGGAATCGTTATATTTAGTCAGAAGAAAACAGGCTAAATCATAAACTTCTTTATATGCCCCTTTCTTTTGGTCTTCGTTCCAGCCTTTTCGCAGAACATCGTTAGGCTCTGCATAACTGTAAACCCAGAGAAGATAAAAATCGAAAGGCATCTGGAAAATTTTCTGATATGACTGTTCGCCGGCCGCTAAATCTTTCAGACTTTTGAAATTATTTGCATCGTCAGGCAATTTGTATTGCTCGATCGCCTTTGGGCCGATATAGCATTTCAGCACATTCGAACCCATTTCATTTATAGCAGCTGCCGTCTCAACAAGACGGGTCTGGTTCGTGAATTGATATTTAGGCCCGAATGTTTGTGTGCCCAGAATGTAATTGAAAGCTTTTGAAGGTTTGGTGTTGAAAATATCGGCCTCCATACCTGCACCAATAGCAACGCTTATGCATATAAGACAACAAACTAAAAATCTCATTTTACCGCCATCTGTACCGGACAATCCAGCAGTTCTTCCAATAACTCGCTAAAGCAGCATGTCGCAACTCCGACATATTTATCCGCACCGCCGTAATAAACAAACAGCGTATCATCTATCACAACCGTTCCGCACGGAAAGATGCAGCCGCTGTAAAATCCGTTCATCTCATAATCTTCCTGCGGCTCAATAAGCCAGTCTGGTGTCCTGCAAAGAACCTTTTCCGGGTTCTTCAAATCCAGCAGAAACGCTCCCAGCCTGTAATGCTTATCTATACCTACCGCATGATACAACGCAAACCATCCGTATTTGGTTTTAATCGGCGGCGTACTTCCACCGATTTTCAATTCCCAGTCATATTCCGCCGTCATCAGCAGTTTACTTTTCCTGAAGGCAAACAAATCGTCTGCCATCGAAATCCATATCGCCGGGTGTTCGGTTCCATATCCGTTGCCGCACCATTGCATCGGCCTGTGCAGCATCACGAATTTTCCATTAACTTTTTCCGGGAACAATATCACATCACGATCATCCAGCATCAGGTCTGTTAGTACCCCTGCTCGAACAAATTTTTTGAAATCTTCGGTTATAACAAGACTGGTTATCGAGCTGTTATCCCTCATATATTTTGGAAAATGTTCCGGGCATTTCGGATACTTGTACCGTGCCTTATCGCCCAGCCAGTATTCCCCCGGCGGGAAATGCCTTGATGCGTAGGTTATATAATAGTGGTTCCCCATTTTGATTATTCTTGGATCTTCGACGCATCCACCGTCATGCCCGTCCTCGCTTGGCGAAAACGCCGGCTCGGATGATGCTCTCTCAAAATTGAAACCGTCTTTGCTCTTTGCCAGCCCGAAATGAATTTTATGATATTTATCATTCCCCGCCGCTCGATAGAGCATAATAACTTCTTTTTTATCTTTATCATAATAAGCGGCAGGATTTGTCGTCACTGTACTTTCCCACCAACTGGATGGATCGGGTTTGAGTATTGGATTGCCGCTGTAACGTTCGAGTTTCATAACAGGACCTTAAATAGATACACAAATACTAACTGATTTTCCTTTGGACTTTAGAGATTTCTTGACGTTTGCATCCCAGCCATTTTCGATTTATTCTAGAAATTTCGAAGCTTTTATTCAATGGATTGACTTGCTTATTTCCTGCATTTTATTGCCGTAAGGTTCCCTTAATTTTTGATATTTGATGTTTAATTTTATCTTTAGTGTATGTTTAGTCTTCGTTTAGCAGCGGCCAGTATTTCAATCCCCGATTCTCAGGCTTTAGCCTGCCCCTGAATCTTCTTAAATTTTGTACCTTGAAACAAAATTCAGAAGGGGTCAGGATTTTTTCACTTGAAAGAAAAAATCAGAGGGGAGGACCGCTCGTCATTGCGATTCTAATCCCTTGTATGTTGACAAAAGTCATGGTTAATAATAGTCTCATAGATACTGTAGGTGTTGGTGAGGCGAGCGTAGCGAGCCGAGCAAACACCTACCGACGACGAGAGTTCG
>JBDKUM010000379.1:0-24289 GCA_039679715.1 Phycisphaerales bacterium | reverse complement strand
AAATGTTTCGATTCTATCGAATTTACTCCAGCCGCATGCTCAACATCTTTCCTTCTTAACGGCACCATTTCATATACGCCGAAATTATCTTTACCCCAAAGATTTGGAAGACAATTATCTAAAATGCTCGGAAAATCGGCCGTTCTACAAGCGATTCTCAAATGAAGTCGATTTAGCTTGCTTTTGATCTTTTCAAATTGATTTTTAAATATTAATCCAACTTGTTCGACTTTGATTTTACATTCATCAAGACTATCTAAAAATAGATTAAGTACATAATCACTATTCAGCCATTCTTCAATTTCCGTGGATTTAAAAACTTCATTTATTAAGCGTGATTCATCTCCATACTCACCTAAATTTTTGTAAAAACATTTTTGTCTTACGTTTAAAGCGTGGAATTCCTGTTCTAATGTGGTTGATTTTCCTATACCAGGTTCACCCAATAAAACTAAGCATGGTTTTAAAGAAATATTTTCAAATGAAAAAACATCAGAATTGTAATATTTTGAAAATTCACTCTCAGGGTCATACAAAAAACCGTTATCAGAAAGTTTAAAAAATCCATTTCTGGGACACCAGAATCTTTTCCAGTTGTAATGAACTGTGCTCATAGGTTATCATTTAAATCTTTATACAAAACTATTCTCAATTTCAAAAGTTTTTTCCCTTACACAATCTACCGCATAAATTTATTGCAGGGTCACAGTCAATTCACCGCTTGGTTCGTATTTAATATTATGAACTGATTTTTAATTGAATCTCTGATAATTGAATTAGTATCCGCCTCATTGGTATGATTGAATCTCATATTTTTTTGATCAAAAGTAAAACGGCTATGAACCTTTCCTTCAAAATCAATTATTTCTAAATATCCATTTTTGGTTCTCCATGATGATTCATTCTGATTATTACCTTCTAAGATTTTTCCTTCTTTACCAAAAATTATCGGTTTAGATTTATTAGGAAATTTATCAGGATTATAAAAAAGCTGCCACTCATTATTAAGCAACAAATCGTGATATGTAATGATCGATTGTTCTTTTCTGAGATTTATACCTAATTGTTTAGCAATAACGCCAATTGTATCTTTATTAATCGCATCTGCTTCTTTGTCTTCTTCACAAATGTTATATTTTTCAACAAGAAAATCTTTCAAATGATCTTTGATAAAATTATAATCATCTTTGGTTGCTTTCTTGAGCAACTCATTATTGGAAAGTAGAATATCAAACATCCATTTCAATTCACAAATATTTTTATTTTCAGATATCTGTTTACATGGATGATAAACAAAAGATTTTTTTCTAGTTTCCAGTCGATCTTGTTTATGAGTATCCTCAATTTTGAAAAATGCAATTATCTCATCTTTATAAATTTCAGGCAATAAAAGTACAGAGCCATCATTTTTGACAATCAAATCCAAAAGTTTTTCTCTGAAATCATTTCTATAAGATTCTGATAATGAGTCTAAGATTTTGTTCCATGAACTGGCTAATACATCCACCGTTGATACATCTTTAGATTTATCCATTAGAGCTTTTGCGTGTCTGATGAGAGCATCTGAAAATCTATCACCAAGATTGAGAACATATTTTTTTTCTACAAGGTTTATAATTACATCCAAGAGGCCATAATAATTCGATTCATTACATAACTCTTTGTACCAAGAATCAGTTTCAATATCTCCAAGTTCACTGCAGAGTTTTTTTTCTAAATTTATGGTATCGATTTTATCATTTGAAATAACAAGATAATATGCTTTACCATAATCTACAGTAATAGGTTTATTAGCCATCTCAAGTAACAAGCCTTTTTCTGCTAACTGTGTTACAAGATTATCATAATAATTTTCTTTGTTATTCTCTTCGCCAAACTGCTTATCGAGATGTCGTTTGATGTAACTATGATCGGTGATAAATCTTTTGGCGGTAATATTAAATATTAATTTGTCATCTTCTACAAAGCTTTTTAAAGTTCCGCCCCAGCATTTCGAGGCTTTTATTTCGTTACTCAAAGAATTGCATACCTCCTCAAACATACCATGCGTATGAATTGTTTTAGCGATTTCAGATGGTATATTCTTTGATGGATTGTTAAGCACATCCTGAAAAGTAGACAAAACATTAGACGGGATTTTTAGGGAAAAGAGGAATATATTAACCAGACATTGAGCGGCCGCAATTGGTGTATTCACGAACTTACTTAAAACACTATATATTAAATTCCCAATAACTAATTTTTCGAGTTCTTCTCTAAAACATTTGATTTTTCGATGCTGATACAGAATATCATACATCAACGATATCTGTTCAGGGTTAAATTTTGAATATGCCGGTGTTATCCCTTGAGCTATTAAAGCTTCGTCCGTTTCATCTATAACCTGCATTTTGAGTATGTTCTCAATGATTTTAACAAATTCAGGTCTTATAGTTCCAGACTTTATTCCAGCAATCAAAGCGTTTAAATAATCTTTTTTGACTCTTGTTTTAGGGCAAAAATATTTTATTAACTCTGGATTCTGACTATGAACAAAACCAATTAAAGCAGTATAGTATTCGGGTTTTCCAACGTGTAGCATTATAGTTGGATTCTCATTTCTATTTTCTATATGCTTGACTATGGGTAATACAGCAGAAACCCATTGGCTTAATTTTTCATTTATTTGCTCAGAAGTAGCTTCAATGGACACTTCATTATTAGCTTTTACATCAAAATATTCTTTTGTTAAAGTGATACTAAGCTTATCAACGATTTTGTTGTTAATATCTGGACAAAACTCCATAATTCTAATTAAGTCAGAAACATTCGAATCATTCAAACTACCTTTGGGTTTGAAATTGTCATCACTTACATTGGCTATCATATGGTGAGAAAGTGTTTCAAAACATCTTCTTATATGCCAAGAGCTATTTTCTGGTTTAAAATCACTCAAAGCTTCAGATGCACTTAAAAACTCATTCAGGTTTTGCCAGCAATATGCGATGTCGTGTAGATAGTTCCTGCAAACAATTTGTGCAACTGGAGATTTGAGTATTTGTGTAAGATCATCGCAGTCTCCTGATTTTATACATCTTTCGATGTCTGGCTTATACATAACCTCATCAGCCTCTGACTTCGTAACGCCATAGTATATTACAGCCAACCCCCTACGATAATTCTTACCAACAAAATTTATAATGTTTTTCTCTTGTTCAATTGTTGCTTTAGCCAGATTTCTGAAATCTAAAGATTCGGGCAACTCAAAAGCTGCATAAAGAGCTATTTCTTCAAGAGATGCGTCATTTGTATCATAAAACAAAAGTGCGAGTGATACAATTCGATTTATAAAAATCTTCATTTCTCGGGGTGTTGGTATATTTTTATATTTTGGCAATGCGATTATTCGAAAGATGTTAAAAATTCTATTATGAATATCTTTGTCGTCAATTTTAATAGCTTCTATTAATTTAGTGTTAAAATATGACTCCCACTTTGAAGTTAAAGGTTCCGGTACGTGATA
Source organism: Phycisphaerales bacterium (assembly GCA_039679715.1). Taxonomy (GTDB): domain Bacteria; phylum Planctomycetota; class Phycisphaerae; order Sedimentisphaerales; family UBA12454; genus UBA12454. The sequence continues at coordinate 20,787 of JBDKUM010000379.1, read as the reverse complement.
TCTAATTTGAAAAGTCTTTTCCTTAAAATGAAGGGCTAAATCTTTATCTCCATTTTGCGCCCAGAGTTTATCAATTTTGTCATGGGCATAAGGAACTATTACCCAAATCCTGTTACCTACAGCATCAAATTTTTTGTCATCCAGAAAAGTTTTTAATGTTGCCCAAATCTTCAGTGTTTCCTCCTTGTCAACTCTGTCAAGATTGTCGATAATAATTACTAGTCGCTTTTCTTTATTTTCTAAAGCCTTATTCAATAAATTCCAGTAATACTCCTGAAATTCAATTGTTGTGGGTTCAGGTGTTCTTTGCGTAGTATGTTTTGAAATTTCTCTCGATTTGCCAAAAAGTTCACCGATAAATTCTTTGTAGTCTTTACCTTCTCTATGGCATCTGCATATTGTATCTCCAATCACTGCTAGAGGAACAATCGCCAATACAATAAGTCCAGTTCTGGCATATAAATTTGAAATAATAGGGATTAAAGTTAACCAAATCGGCATTAAAAGCGTCGAAGCAGCAAAAAATATACCCTCTTTGGTTATGTACGGTTCACTATCTATAACATTGTGTTCATATCTATGTCTAAGATTTTCTTTTATATAATTAGGACAAATATTTCGTTTTTCTTTGCCACATTTTTTATAACAGTCTTCAATAGTTAAATTACTTTGGGAGCAATTTTCTAGCCACTTGTTACGTTCATCGGTTAAAGATTTTATTAATTCTTCTAGGAATGCCCTTCTTAAATGGTCGCCCTGATGCTCCCAAGCATCATATGTAAATACTTTTACATTTTTTTCTTTTTCCCATTTTTTCTCAAGCATTTTTATTATACTTGATTTTCCACTGCCCCATGTTCCTTCTAAGCCTATCGTTTTACTTTCTTCGCTAGAATTAACCTGATTTGCAATACTTTCGGCTATTCGTTTATGAAAACCAAAGTCATCATTGCAAGTTGGGAAATCTGGGAGAAATGTGCATCTCTGTTCTCTTGCTACATCCACAAGTGTATTTTCCTTTTTATCCATGGTACCTCCTTATGGCCAGAAAGGCTCCTATCATTCTGCTATATCGTACTCAACAAACTCTTTTATGCAAAACAAAAATTAACTACTTCTAAATCTTAGAAACATGAATCTTTTTAGGTTTTGTAAAAAAAAAATAATCTTAATTTGAAAATGAAAGCTTGTTTCTTTGACACCTCTGTACATTAGCTGAGAATTGAACTCGTACAACCAGTTTGTAACAGTCCAGAGTAGCGAAAATTATATGTACACACCCCAAACGAGACAGGTTTATTTACTCATTTAGTCAGAGGATCCGAGAGTCTGAGAGTTTACAAAACTGGACCGTTTTGGGTTAACAAGTCGAGAGGTTTTGGGGTATTATTGCTTTAAAAAATTTGACTACTTTTTACGTAACATATTTTGTAACAAGCGGATAGGTCGATAGTTAGGTGAGCTTCAAAATTCCTCATTTAGCGCAAAAAAAAGTCCGCCAATTTTTGTAAAAGCGGACAAACTCCCCGACTAGGATTTGAACCTAGGACCTAGCGGTTAACAGCCGCTCGCTCTACCGATTGAGCTATCGGGGAAAAACTTACAGACGTATAATTATCACAATTTGCCTAACTTTTGTCAAGAGCAAAAATCAATGATTATCGTTCAAAAAACGCTTTTTTTGCCTATAATCCAGGAAGATTAGATATTAAAAACACAATCTTCTGTGAATTGCTAACTGCAACATTAACGGTTGCCGCGATATCCGCCGCCGCCTTCTCTGCCGCCCCTAAAGCCACCGCCGCCACTGCCGCCAAAGCCTCTTCGTGGACCGCTTCTTCCGCCGCCGCTTCTGCCGCCGGTTCTTTCACGGGCTTCGTTAACCTTTATAGCTCTTCCGGCTATTTCCTTACCGTCAAGTTCCTGCATTGCCGCTGCTGCCTGTTCCTTTGAAGGCATTTCGATAAAACCAAAACCTCGCAGCTCGCCGGTAAGCTTGTCTTTGATAATAGAAACTGACTTAACTTCACCATACGCTTCAAAAGCTTGCTTTAACTGGTCTTCTGTTACATCCCTTGACAAATTTCCTACATAAATATTCATCGTAATTTCCTCAAATATAAAAATAGAACTTTCCGCCTGATAAGGATAAAGCTACACGTGCAGCAAAATCGTTATCAATTTTAAACCCAGAAATGTTGGTTTTCGACATGCCAATTAATAAATCCACTATTTAACATCAGCCTACATTAAACGCTATTTTTGTTAAGTTACTATGAATAATACCTTTTGTCAACTTTTATCCATTTTTCATTAAATTCTCTGTCATTTATATTTCCATCGGGGAATAATATTAAAAAAGAGTTTTGTATTTTGATTTTTAGATAAGAATTTTTATAATTTAAAGAATAGTATATTCACAGTATTTTGTCAGGATGGGAAGATTTTTGGAGAAGGCACATCATATAATTTTATATTATATGTTTATCTTAGTATTTCTATTGCTGACCTCATCTCCCAGTTTTGCTATTATTCTTCATCCTGAAGGTGAGCCAAATCTCGCAATTTGGACCGATAAACCGGCAAATTCAGTAGTAGGCAGATGGTCAACCAACGCTTCATTTGTTGTAATCTCGCCCAAATGGATAATTACAACACGTCACCAAAACACTTGTCCTACAACTCTTACAATTAACAATGTCACATATAACTGTACCTATAATAGTGAAAATTGGACTGGTGGATCATCTGCTAATGCCGATTTACGTCTGATAAGACTCAAAAATCTTGATGGCTCTGACCCAAATCTTGCATACGCTCCGCCCTATCAGGATACAAATGAAGTGGGAAAATATTTCTGTATTGGCGGATATGGAAAATATCGAGGTGATACACTTTCGAGTGGTTTCCTAAAACCAAAACCTTATGGCTACACTTGGGCAGGTACGTCTAACAACACATTGAGATGGGGTGATAATACGATAGAAGATGAAGATACTACTCAGACAGCTTCTTATGATTCAAATACATTATCCTCTGATTTTGATGAAACTGGAACTGATTACGAGGCCGCTCCAGCGTTATGGGATTCCGGTGGCGGATGGTTTATAAAACAAAACGACATTTGGAAACTTGCCGCCTTATCTGCTTATGTTCAAAGATATGAAACATGGTTTGACGATCCCAATCAGCCAGGACAAAATCCTGATTTTTTCTGGGGTATTAGAATCAGTTCCTATGCTGAATGGATAAATAGTATAATCGTACCGGATTGCAATGAATCAGTTCGTGGAGACCTCAATAGCAATTGCATGGTTAATTTTAGCGATTTTGCAATAATTGCAATTCAATGGCTGAGTATGGATTGCGGAATCGAAAATAATTTCTGCTACGGTGCAGATTCTGAGCCTGATAATGATGTAGATATAATAGATTTATCTGTTCTGATTGAACACTGGCTTTTTGATACATCTTTATAACAAATAATCGATCAGCGTAAATTCGGTTTACAAAATTTATTGCTGAGGTTGTTTTAAATCTTCAGCCTTTGGAAGGTCTTTTAAATCACTCAATCCAAACACTTGCAGAAATTTTTTGGTGGTACCATAAAGCAGCGGCCTGCCCAAAATTTCAGCCTTGCCGGCGATTTTAACAAGCCCTTTATACATCAGTGTTCTGACTATTTCCCCGCATGCTACTCCGCGAATTGCTTCGATATCTGCACGAATTATTGGCTGCTTATATGCAATTATCGCCAGAGTTTCGAGAGCAGCGGGGCTAAGTTTGTTATCACTCCTCTGCTTGAGCATATTCTTTAGCCAATTATTATATTCAGGCAATGTCATCATCTGAAAACCGCCAGCTATTTCTTCTATGCGGAATGACCGTTTGGTTTCAACATATTGCTGATTAAGAGTCTCTATGCATTTCTTAATCTGTTTTGCACCGCCATTAAATTGTGCGATATTTACAAGCCTGTCTACCGATAACGGCTCATCTGTAGCAAATAGAATTGCCTCAATCACGGATTCAATAGTAATATCTTGCGGCAGAGCTTGCGATTCAGCTGCCAATTCAGGATTGTCGGATTGTATCGAATCCTCATGATTAGATTCTTCCTGCTGTGCTTCTTCTGTTTGCTCATTTTCAGAAGACTCGTCTATTATTTCCGCTTCCTGCTGTTCAAATTCTTCCATATTTATTTAATCCTGACTGATAATCTAACCTTTAGGCTGTACGCTAAGCTAAATACGTATCCATTCAAATGGGTCTTTATCTTTTTTACTTACAATAATCTTAACAGATTTTAAACCTTTTTGAAGCTCTTTTGCAACTTTTTTAAGTATAAATCTTTCACTAACCGTATGGCTTAAGCAGACTACCGTCAACCCTGCTTCCTGGGCCGCAAGTGCCTGGTGATGCTTGATTTCTCCCGTAAGATAAAGGTCGCATTTCTCTGCGATTACATTCATTATCAATTTCCCGCAGGAACCCGCACAAACGGCCGCTTTTTTGATTAACCTTTTTTTCTCACCTACAATTCCCGCCGCCTTCGAACCCGTTATTCTCTTTATTTTTTGAAGAATGCTGCTCAATTGCGCAGGTTTTTCGAGCAAACCTATCCTGCCAAGCCCTATTTTATCCTGTACTTCGTTAAGACTAAGAACATCAAATGCTGGTACCTCATAAGGATGTGCCGCCTTAAGAGCTTTGACAACTTCATTGATTTTATTCATCGGCACGATTGTTTCAAATTTTATTTCCTGCACATTTTCAAATTTCCCTCTTTTACCGATAGTTGGATTAGCGTCTTTAAGCGGGTAAAATGTTCCAAGTCCTGCCGAGTTGAAGCTGCAATGACTGTAATTGCCTACCCATCCAGCCCCTGCCCTGAAAACCGCATCCGCGACTTTTTGCAGTGAATCTTCAGGAACAAAAATCGCAAGTTTGTAATTCTGTTGTTTGCATTCGATAAAATCGCCTACAGGCTTGGCGTTTTTAATGCCGACTATTTCCGCCAAGCCGTCATTGACCCCGCCTTTAACCGCATCAAGTGCGGTATGTATCGAATAAACAGTTATATCATTTTTGATTAGCTCGTAAACATTCGAATTTTTTTCAACTGTTTTCAGTCCATCCCAAATGACAGGATGATAACTGATAATAAAATTACAGCCCGACTGTTTCGCTTCTTTTAGAACATCCTTTGTTATATCAATTGTCAGAAGGATCTTTTTTACTGTTGAATTAGTGTCTCCAACCAGCAAACCAGTATTATCCCAACCTTGCGCCAAATTCGGAGGTGCGATTTGCTCAATTTTCTCAATAACATTTTTTATCTTCATATCTCGTTTCCAAAAATCTTCAATATTCAATCTTCAATTTATAATCCAACTGATTTATTAAAGAAATTAGTATAAAGCTCCATAATTTTTTTTGTGATTGTCCCCGGCTTTGAGTTTCCAATATTGTGCGCTTCAATTGAGACTACAGGCACAATCTGCGATGTAACATTGGTTACAAAAACTTCATCCGAATCGAGCAGCTCATTAATGCTCAAATCTTTTTCCTCAAATTTGATTGAATTTTCCGCCGAAAGCTTTAAAACCGTTTTTCTCGCAATACCCGGCAATATATTAATTTTTAGCGATGGAGTGAAAAGTACAGAATTCTTAACTATAAATACATTGCACAAACATCCTTCCGCAAGACGATGGTCAACCGTAAACCACAATGCTTCAGCCGCTCGTTTCTGATGCGCCATAGCCAGAGCCATTAACCTTGAAAAGTAGCTCGTCGTCTGATGGCCGCTAAGAACATCGGCGGGATTTTGCCGGTATGAATTCAATACGACAAGAATTCCCTTATCATAATATTCTTTCGGATATGCGTTGAATTCAGAAACTGAAACAAGCAGTGTAGGTTCCGGCTTTTCAGTTGCCATTGCCCCGCTTGAAACTGTAATCCGAACACGTGCTTCTTTTAGTCCGTTTGCGTTGAGAGTTTCATAAACAGCGTCAGCTAAATATTTTTTATCGCCTCGAAGTTGTATTTGGAGCTTAATACTGCTGTTGATTAATTTGTCTAAATGTTCATCAAGTGCGAAAACAATTCCGTTCGATGCCCTCATTACCTCGAACAATCCCGCACCATAAAGAAACCCGCTGTCCTGACAGCTTATCCTCGCCTCTGATGAATCTACTATTTCAGTATTAAAAAAAACCTTATAACTCATTGCTTCACCCTCAATTTTTTATTCATTGGACGTTGAAAGTTCGATGTTCAAATTAAATATTATAAACTTTCTAATCTTAACTTCTTGTCATACTCCACCATCCCAGCGATAAGTTCTTCCATATCTCCGCCCATAATTTTATCTAGATTATAAAGCGATAAATTTATCCGATGGTCTGTAACTCGATTTTGCGGGTAGTTGTATGTTCTGATTTTTTCAGACCTGTCGCCCGAACCAATCATTGTCTTTCTCGTCTTCTCGCGTTTCGCACGCTCGATGCTCTGATAATGTTCAAACACCCTGCTTCGCAGCAAACGATACGCTTTCGCTCTGTTCTTATGCTGGCTCCTGTCCTCACGCATATTAACTGTTATGCCTGTGGGTTTATGTTCGAGCTTTACCGCACTATTTATTTTATTAACCGCTTGCCCTCCGGGCCCGCCTGCTCTGCTTACAAATTCATTTATATCGGCAGGGTTTAACTGAATATCGAGTTCTTCCGCTTCCGGCAGCGCCGCAACCGTCACCGCCGATGTGTGCACTCTTCCCTGTGTTTCGGTTTCAGGCACTCTTTGCACTCTATGCCCGCCGCCTTCATATCCCAAATGCGTCCAGACACCGGACCCTTTTATATTAAATACAACTTCACGGAATCCACCAAGCTCATTGGTAGAAAAGTCCATCAGCTCGACTTTCCATTTTTGCTTTTCAGCGTAATGAATATACATATCGTATAAATCACGAGCAAACAAAGCCGCTTCATCGCCGCCCGTTCCCGCTCTGATTTCCATGATAATAGAACCAACCGCCGCGTCATCCGACATCAGCAGTGAATCTCTCATTTGATTAAAAAGTGTTTCCTTCTTTTCTTCCAGTACTTTCAAATCTTCTGTTGCCAGTTGCTTGAATTCCTCATCTGCTGCTGCATCATTCAAAATTGTCTGTGTCTGTTCAATTTCTGAAACAAGTTTTTTAAAATCACGGTAATTCATCGCGGCTGTTTTAAGCTTGCCCATCTCCTTTGTTATTGGCACAAGCTTATTTGGATCGGATGCGACCGCCTGGTCGTTTAGCTGCTCTTCTAATTGAGCGTACCGCCCGTTCATTTCATCCAATTTTTTCAATACTGTCGTATATGTATCAGCCATATTTTTGTCATTCCCGCGAAAGCGGGAATCCACTTTATAATTCCGCTTTCCAAGTCCTTGTTTTCGTCCCCTGCCTTGCCATAGCTTTATGTCAGTCAGTGGTTTGTGTATGTACAAAAAAAATACGCTGCCGATTCATAATCTGTTTGATTAAGCGTTAGCAACGTATATTGTATTCAAAAAAAGAAACTATTTTTCTTTCTTAGCGGATTTTTCGTCCTTTTGTACCATGTAGCTTTGGCCGTATTTTTTCTGGAATCTTTCAATTCTACCAGCCGTATCTACGAATTTCTGTTTGCCTGTATAGAATGGATGGCACATTGAGCAGATATCTGCGTGAATGTCTTTAGCTGTACTGCGTGTTTCAAAAGTATTTCCGCAGCCGCATTTTACCTTAGCAACCTGATAATTTGGATGTATGTCTTTTTTCATATTTTCACCTTAATTTCTGTTAATCCATTACCGGATTATTAGTAATGTTTTTGTAAAGCACAGCATTATATAGGTTTTCTTACTGTTTGCAAGACTATTACGAAAAAAGAGACCCCGAGTTCTGTAAGTTCTTATTTTTTAACTACTTAGCCCTATTAAACATCCTCTTTTACTGCAAATTGAACTCTTTTTGGGTGTTTATCTCTTGTGTCCCTCTTTTGCTGAATATATTAATGACCGCCTTTTTAGGATTTTCAATTTTGATGGTTGTTTTCGAACCTTCCCATGCCAACTCTTTCGTATTCAAATCAATTTCTTCCCCGCTCCTGTACTTTTTCATATCCAGCAAAGCTTTTACGCTTGAAAACAGGTTATCTTTATCCGCTTCCAAAAAATAAATGTTTGTCTCTGCCGCTATTATGCTGGAGGTACTGTTAAGAATATAAAATTCCGTCCCCATCATAAAAAGTATGAACATAACCATAAGAAGTATAAGGCCTTTTTTCATTTTGTTCTCTCCTTAAAATCACCTGCAAAGAAAACAAAAGAATTTTCCATCTTCTTCTCTATGCCGTTATCTCTTGCGTGCTCAATATATTTTTTGACCTCGACCGCATATCCTCTGCCCTGTTTTTCCCAAACCTGCCAATTTATTTTTCCATTTGGGATTTGCCATTCTATTTTTCCTTCACTGCCCTTCACCGTTCTGCTTATAACGTCATCTTGAAAAAGATAAATTATAGTTTTTCCATTTTGCTCAATCACAATTTGACCATTTTCAGTTTTTGAAATGCTCAAAGCCGAATCCGCGTCCTGCTTCATAAATGACAGTGCATTACGAACACTTTTATCAGCTTCAATAAGCTTCAACGATTTTGGAATGTCGAATATTACCACGTTTGACAATCTGCTGATTGGTATTGAAATCACCGCTATAATAGCCAGCAATATCAGTAATTCAGTTAACGAATAGCCTTTTTCAAATTTTAGGCAATCTCTAAAAATGTCATTGCGAGGCGTTTTTTGTGACATTGGGACACAAAAAACAACGAAGCAATCTCTTGCTTTAGAATTATTAGAGCTTTCCTTAAATACTCTGAGATTCATTTTTTCTTTTCCGCAAAATATCTTGCCATTTCAACCTGTACATGATTTCCCATACTCATCGTCTCTGCTTTAACCTTCATCAGCTTCAAACCCTCCCACTGCCCCGTACCATCCGATTGTTCGATTTGAATTTTCACCCTTGGCCACAATCTCTCATTATCTTCTGCGATTATAGGCCTCCCAGTTGCCTTAATAGAATCAAGCTGTGCCCATGCCGCGGAAATACACCTTTGTTTTGCATAAAGATATTGATTCAATCCTCCGAATGTTCTCATCCCTATCGCCATGCAAAACATGATAACGCCCAGCAGCGCAAGCGCAACCATCGTTTCCGTCATCAATGAACCTTTTCGCAAGTTCTCCCCTTTTACGTATACAGTGTAAATCCGTGTTCCGCCGTTGCGGAATCCGTGTCTAAAGAAAACAGCGTTAATCCGTGTCCTTTTCATTTTTCTCGTCATATCAAATTCGAGCAAACAGTAATAATTTCAACAATCGCCGCAAAAATCGCGTACGCAACAAACGCAACCATACTGCCCAGCATTATCGTCGTACATGGCAGAAGAACAAACTTAGCAGCGTTAATTTTAAAATTATAATTCGTACGATAAACGCTCTCGAGCATATCCAGTACAGACAATGTATTTTCAGGATTGCTTTTCTGTTCAAAAGCCAAACTCATCGACTTCACCAGCCCGCACCTTCTCAACGCATCCCCCGGCCTTTCCCCCGCTTCAACCATCTTCAGCCATTTTTCCAATTTCTTTCTGTACTGGCAATTAACATCCAGCCCGAGAGTATTTCTTATCGCATGATTAATCGTATTCCCCGAATTGAGGGAAATTCGCAAAACCTCAACAACCTGCAAAGTAGAATTATTATTTTCAAACCATCTCACAATCGGCGTATGCCACTTTATAAAATCACCTATCCGCGAAAACAGCCTCGGTCTTTCCGGTCTTCTCGGTCTGTATTTTATCTTTATATAAATCAGCGAAAGAATAAATAAAATTCCAATGATAGTCAAAGTTAGCCATCCATAACGAAAAGCAATCGCGTCGGATATATTCATTAAAAGCATAGTAGATTTTGGAAGCTCTTTTCCCGCCATATCTTTAATAACCGTACTGAACTTCGGAATAACACCTATCATCAGCCCCATTACAAGCATCGAAATACAGATAAACATCACAATAAAATATGTCGCAGGATATACCGGCCTGATTCGTCTGCTGTCTGTCGCTTTCTCCAGAAGATCTCTTTCAATACTTCCAACTACCTGCGGCACCTGTCCAATCCTTTCACCCGCAGCGATTAATGCTGCTATTTTTGCCGGACAGTTTCTAAAACCTCGTTTGATTGCTTCGCTAAGTGGAAATCCCTGAACAAGCCATTTGGAAATTTTCTGCATTATTCTTGTATGCTGAAATTTTAAATTTTCAGATGCTGATTGCAGCGCCATCGCCAATGGCAAATTCTGTTTCATACTTGCATCGATAGTTGAAATCACGTAAGCCACCGTCGCATTCCTTTGCGTCGCGGCCGCACCAATACACGAGCCCAGCATTAAACCCGCAAACCCTCCACCAACAACAAATCCTATCGGCCCTGATACAATCACTAACCCGACAAACCCAAGAATAGTACCCAAAACAAATAAAATCATTCTCGCCCATTCTTTAGGCCAAAGTATTTCACCCGCTTCGTTCTTGGCGAATAAAATTGCGATTAATGTACACGGGAACATCAACAATGATATTACCGCTGGCTCAAATTCCTCCATACTCGCCCAAAATATAAAAGTGCCCCCTGCAACAAAAGGAACGCTTATAATAGCGAAACGCGGAGCCTTGTAGCCCACATACATGTACAAAACCAAAGCAATTAAAATCAATGTTATAAACATTTTTTTCTCACATCAGTGACGAAATAATTTTCACCATTGGCAGAAAAAGAGCCAAAATCGTTATCCCAATAAATCCGCCAACCAGTATCAGCAGCACAGGCAGCAATATCGCCTGCAATCTCGCCTGGCTGCATCGCACCTGTTCAACATACATTTGTCCAAGTCCATGCAGATTATCCTCAAGCTCATTCCTCTGCGAACCAAGCTGAATTGAATAAAGAAATAGCTTCGGTATCATCCTGCAAAACTGTCCAGCCTGCATTATATTCGTACCTTTTTCAACCTGCTGCGATAGAAACTTGCTTTCATGAACAAGCCTTGCGCTGCCCGAAGATTCCGCACTAAGCATCAGACAGCTCGGCATATCCATACCTGCCGCAATCATAACCGCCATTGATTCCGCCATCCTCGCCATGATACTGCTGTGGTGAAGTCTGCCTATTATTGGAATATTTAAAATCAAAGTTTCATGCATCTTTCGTCCTGCCGTTGTCCCAATGAATAGAATATTAATTACAAAAAGAGTTCCTAAAAAAATTAAAACTCCGCCCCAGAATTGAAAAATATTATCGGATAAACTTATTATCAATTTTGTAAGTCCAGGCAATTCGCCTCCCGTCATATCCTTCAGAACAGTTGTAAATTTTGGAACAATCGCCGCAAAAATGAAAGTAATTATTATCGCTGCCATTATCAAAATAACCATCGGATATGCCATAGCGTCAAAAACAATCTTCCGCGTCTGATTAGCCATCTCAATATGCCTGTTTAGATTCGTCAGCATTTGACTAAGACGCCCTGTTTCAACTCCTGCTTTCAAAATCCTGCCGTACAAAGGCGGAAAATGTTTTTGCCGTTTCTCAAATGCCTTTTCAATGCTCTCTCCTTTTTCCAGCTCACCTGCGATATCCTCTACAAGCCTCCTCATCTTTTTCGAACCAATATCAGCCGATAGCTCTCGCAGCCCCTTCTCCAATGGTACACCGGCTTTCGTTATTGATGCAAGCTGCTGATTGAAAAGCAGAAATTCATCTCTGCCGATGGAAGTCTTCGGCCCTTTTATTTTCGCTTTTTCAATAAACGTAACACGAAGCTTCATATTGCTCAAAAGTTCACCTGCTTCTTCAGGTGAACCGGCCTCGATCGTACCCCTCATCAGCCTGTCATTTTCCGCCAAAGCATCATATTCAAATATCGCCATATTAAACTCCAATGACACGTTAGCCCGCCGATTTGCTTTAGTCCTCGCAGAGGATTCGGCGGGTTATTCAATTACTCCACAAACCCTATTTATCTCATCAACCGATGTAATTCCTTGCTCAAGAAGTCTTCTGCCGTCAGCAAGCATATTAACATGCCCTTTATCTTTAAGGATAGTTTCGATTTGTTCCAGGTCATGCTTTAAGGCAATCGCTTTTCGCAACTGGCTGTCAACTTCGACGATCTCCGCAATCAGTGCTCTGCCTTTAAAACCTGTACCAAAACAGCTTTCGCATCCTCCTATCTCATAATAACCGCTTTCTTCATTTTTCTTTTTGCATTTATCACAAAGCCGCCGAACAAGTCTCTGATTCAATATTGCACTCACACTCGAACTAATCTGATAAGGTTCGATTCCCATTTCAAGCAGCCGCAAAAATCCCGCCGCGGGCGTCGAACTATGCATCGTACTCATTAAAAAATGTCCCGTCAAAGCAGCCTCAATCGCGATTTTCGCAGTCTCAGCATCACGTATCTCTCCAATCATCAATACCTGAGGATCCTGCCTTAACAGCGAACGCAGCGCAATTGGAAATGTCATCTCGCCATAAGGCGTAATTTGCACCTGAGTAACACCATCAACCCTGATTTCAACAGGGTCTTCAAGCGAAACAATGCTCTTGCCCGGAAATTTTTGCATGATATTTCTAAGCAAAGCTGCAAGCGTCGTACTTTTCCCGCTTCCCGCAGGCCCCGACAAAAGTAATAGTCCTTGATTTCTGAATGCGATTTTCTTTAGCGTTTCAAGAATCGTTTGCGAAAAACCGAGTTGCTCCAGGTCTGTTAAATTATAGTGCTGATAAAAAATCCTTACGACCGCTCTTTGCCCATGAATCGTCGGAAAAACCGCCAGCCTCTCATCTACCACACTCTGATTATGTGAATTTACCTCAATTCTGCCTTCCTGCGGAATATCATTGCGGTAAGTCAGCAAATTTCCCAGCACTTTCAGACGCGCCACTATATTTTCTGCCATCGTCTTGGGCAGCGTTTCAACATTCTGTAAAACCCCATCCAGCCTGTATTTTACCACCAGTCCTTTTTCCGTTGGCTCAAAATGCACATCACTTGCCCCCGATTCCACCGCCCCGCCCAGAAAACCATCCACAAGAGAAACCGCGTCATGCGTTCCTTCCCGACAGCTAATATCCTTATTTTTTCCTTTTTGGTTCATACAACATTAAGACGGTCGAAAACCCCAAATGTTAAAAAATTTTTGTTTTTTCCCTAAAATCTGTTAACATAACTATTAGTAGTGCGTCTCAATCATTGAGAAAAACGATGTTAACCAGGGCCCAAAGCTACAAACTGTTGTGGGATTTTGCGATACCTGAGTCGCTCAATACCTCTCAAAAATGGGTATTGTCCGCCATGCAGTCTTATGGCGATCAGCTTATCACAATGCTTTGGCGAATCCTCGGCAATGAACAGGACGTTTGCGACGCCTATCAGGATACTTTTCTTCACCTTGCACATTTTGAAAATGGTTCCAAACCGGACAACATCAAAGCCTATGTTTTCCGTTCCGCCGGCAATACCGCGATTTCAATTTTAAGAAGACGGATGATTGAAAAGAAAAATCTTCCGCAAATCGCCGCCAGAAATAAAGAAAATTCCGAAACTGTCGATTTGGATTCCAACACGCTTCAACTGCAGCTTCGTAACGCTATCACAAAGCTCCCGGATTTACTCCGAGATATTGTTACGTTGCACGACCTGGCCGAACTTCCGTACATTCAGGTTGCAAAAATCCTCGGCATTACTGAAGGCAGCGCAAGAGTCTACAGGCACAAGGCTGTTCAATTATTAGCGGTTTGGATGAATAAAGAAGAATAAAAATGAAAAACAAAAATACAATTTGTTGCAAAGATATACGAAGCAGGATTGGCAAATTCATTTCCAGCTTAATCAGCATTGATGCTGCCTGGATTCAGAACCACATTGAAAATTGCCCCAAATGCCAACGCCGTCTTGCGTCCCTTGGTAAAGTATATCTTGCGATGTCTCTGCTCAAATCTCGTCCGCATGATCTCGATTTACTTAAAAATGCAAATATGCAGACCATAGACTCTCTCGCTCATTCTGTCCGTCATATCCCGAAAGCTGAGAAGCTGAGAAATGCTCGTCCCCAACTGAAGTTTTACGAACTAATATCGCCCCTCAAAAATTCGATTGGCAACACCGCCGCTTGTTTTGCGATTTTATTCCTGCTCAAAACAGGCATTTTCCACTCAATGAACAAGTTCCAGTCCGATGGCGAAAAAGCCGTGCATAAATATTTCGAAAAAAACCTCGGCAGCGACCTCTCCGACGAAATCTTCTCATAACATTTCACTCGGTTAGCCCTGCCATCATTTCAATCCCCCTTGCGGGGACATGGCAGGGTTCGTTGTATTTCCAGTTTTGAACATTTAAATTTGATTTTGAATTTGTTTAGGATTTAGAATTTAGAGTTTCGAATTTATTTTATTGGGTATCCAACAGTCTGCGCCAGTATTACTTTTTGATCTTCTCTCAACTTTAAAGCTGCCTTACATTCATCTCTGTTAACCATTCCTCGTACAACCGTAGCAAGTCCTTCCGATGAACAAAACAAATAAACATTTTGGCTTACAAATCCTGTATCTGTAGCAGAATAAAATTCTCTGCTTTCTGGCGGCATACTTTCCATTTTCTCATAATCCGCTACAAACAATAGGTTCACCGGAGCCTCTTTTACAAAAGGCTGCATACCCGTTTTGCCCCTTAAATCACCTTTAGCAACTTCGATTAGCTTATTTGCTTTTGGGTCATAAAAAAAACCGCCATCTTCGATCACAACATAAATATCTATTTCCTGTTTGTTCATAGCAGTCGGTGCGGTTCGCCTTCCATCTTCACGATTTATGCCATTTGCCGCCCAGAGCAAATTTGAAAGAACCTGCAAAGGAAGTTTTTCACTGCTGAACTCCCTTGAAGACTTCCTGTCTTTAAGTGCCTCCATCAAAGGCTTTCCGCCGGTCATCACAGGCTTTGGCAAATCGATCGATTTGATTTCAGCGGACTTTGAATTTGAATCCGCCGCCGAATTCGCATCCGCAGCCATACCCTGAATTGGAAACATAATCAGAACTGTTAAAACGATAATCGCACATGTTTTTTTCATAACTTTTTCTCCTTAATATTTTTTGTCATTGCGATTTCAATCCCTTTAGGGAGGAGTTTCAAGTGGCTTTAGCCACAGAAACGACGCGGCAATCTCAATTTTTTATCTTATCGTTTGCCTCTTTATTTATTAATCACAAGTTGCGATTTAAAAACTTTGCCTGTCAAATAATCTGTAAATTGTACTTTGAGCGTCAGTTCTTTTTCCTGGCCCGTCAATATAGAACCGGTATCAAATTCTAACTTGTAATGATTTGAAAGCAGCGAGCTTGTCCATTTCTTTTTAAGTTCTTCAGGTGAAACTTTCCATTGAGCGACCATTGCGTTTTCTGGTTTTGCGTTTAGATTCCACAATTCTATTTCGACCGTCCCTGCCGCCTTAACCACATCGCCTATATCATCTATTGGCCTAAGGTAAACTACAAGTTTATCTTTCTTTTTGGTTTGTTCGTTTTCATACAGTCCGCTTCGTTCGGTAATTTGAACCGCCGATAAAGTTGAAAGCGCTTCTGTCCTCGCCTCTTTGTTAAGCCCCATTAAAGATTCAACCTGTTTTTTGAGTTGATTAACCTCAGCGGATAATTTCGCAGTCGATGTTGTTTGCTTTGTTTCTTTTACTTCATTCTGGCTTGTTAGTTGAGCCTTGGCTTGTTTTTCAGTCTTTTGTTTCTCCTGGCAACCAGATAAAAATGGCATACTAAGAATTAACAAAACAAAGATGAAAGGAAATAAAAAAAGCTCCTGCCTTTGGCAGATTCCGCAATTTTGATATTTGATTTTTGATATTTGATTTTTTGTTATCGCCATTTTACTTCCCTTCAAACCGTCTATTTAAGTCCGCATCCGTCCGTGTTTTAGTCAATGTAAGTCGGTGTCTATATTATCGGCAGGGAATCAGAATTGTCAACTGTATATCTCAAAGTGGATATAATCAATTTAATCAGTGTAATCGGCGATTAACTAATCTTTTTTGCGATGCTTAATGGCTATTCATTTTCTTCTTTAGCCCGCTCGACTGGTGCCGGAGCTTTTTGCAGTATCTCGTCCGCAAGACCATATTCGATGGATTCTTTAGCTTCGACCCATCTGTTTCGATCGCAGTCTGTTTCGATTTTCTCTAGTGATTTGCCCGTATGATGTGAGAGTATTTCATATAGCCTCGTGCGAAGCCTGAGAATCTCTTTTGCCTGTATATCAAGTTCTGTTGCCGGACCTTCCAGAACACCGCTGATCAATGGCTGATGCAGAAGTATTCTGCTGTTGTTGAGCATATATCTTTTGCCCTTGGCTCCTGCCGTGAAAAGTATCGCGCCCATACTCGCCGCCTGTCCTATACAGTAAGTCGCGACCTGGCAGCGTAAAAATTGCATTGTATCGTAAACAGCAAGACCCGCCGTTACGCTCCCGCCTGGCGAATTTATGTAAAAATTGATATCGTTTTTGGAATCTTCATTACTAAGGAAAAGCATTTGAGCGATTATAAGACTGGCAGATTCATCATCAACCTGTCCGCCCAAAAATATAATCCTGTCTTTCAGCAGTCTTGAAAAAATATCGTATGATCGTTCGCCGCGTCCCGTTTTTTCAACTACTATCGGTACTAAATTTTGATTTAATGTCATCTGCTTTTCCTTTTTATATCCAAATTTGCACAAGTCACAAATAATACTTTTTATTTTTCTTAAAAACTTAGTGTCTTAGTGCCTTAGTGGCTAAGTAATTTTATTTTTTCTTTTTATCTTTATCTTTTTCTTCAATAGTTTCGTGCAGAACTTCATCGATCAGTCCGTATTCTTTCGCTTGATCTGCTGTCATGAATCTGTCGCGTTCTGTTTCAGCCATTATTTTTTCTATTGGCTGACCGGTATGTTTCGCCAGAATTTCATTAATTACCCTTTTAGCCTTCAATATTTCTTCCGCCTGAATTTTTATATCCGCTGCCTGTCCGGTAACGCCGCCCCATGGCTGATGCAGCATAATTTTTGCATGTGGCAGAGCATGGCGTTTACCTTTAGTGCCGGAAGCTAAAACTATCGCCGCACCCGATGCCGCGCATCCGATACAGAATGTTGCCACTGGCGAACCGATGAATTGGATCGTATCATAAATCGCCATCGTATCATCAACGCTTCCGCCAGGCGAATTTATATAAAGGCTTATTTCGCTTCCGCGTTTCTGATTATCAAGATAAAGCATCTTCATAATTACCGCAGTGGCCATACTATATTGAATCTCGCCGATCATAAATATGATGCGGTTTTCGAGCAGCATATCATCAAGCGTCATTTCACGTGTCCGCTGATATTGCATTTGAAGGTGTTGCCCGCCATTAAATGCCATTCCTAATGGCGAATTTGCTGTTTTTATCAGACCTTTATGAGTCTCGAACATTATAATTTCCTTTAAAAGACGATTACTTTATGCATTTATCGGCAATTTTATGATTTAACTTTCCCATTTTTCAACGCAATTTTCAACATTATCGGTTTGCCGGACCTTTCGTCAATAAGGATTTCGCTTGCATATTCATCCCAAAAAACAAAAAAGCCCTCCATATAAATGAAGGGCTTTCGTAATTCAATGTCATTGCGAGGATTCCTGCGAAGCTTTAGCGAAGCAGGATGACGAAGCAATCTCAAAGCTTCGAATTTCATAAGCTCTCTATTTTTCTTTTTTCTTTGAAGCTGTTTTCTTTGCTGGCTTTTCTTCTTTATCAGCTTTCTTTGCTGATTTCTTTTCCGGCTTTTCTGATTCTTCGGACTTTTCCGCTTTTTCAGCTTTCTTAACCGGCTTAGCTTTTGCCGCTGCTTTCTCAGCCGCTTTTTTCTGCTTTTCTTCTATTTTCTTTGGTTCTGTTTCTGTAACCTTTGCAGTCTCAAGAATCTTATCAATGCATTTGAGTTCACGAATTTCCATTGCCGCTTCCGCAATCGAACCATCTCGTGCCATCTGCTCACGAAGCTTTTCAGGTCTCATCTGCCTGTACATCGCGGCCTGAGCGATATAACCGTTAATTTCTTCTTCTGTCGCTTCGATATTCAATTTCTTTGCGACCGCATCCATAACAAAAAATGCTTTCAATTGCAGTTGTGCCTGCTGGTCGCTTGCTGCCTTAAGTTCTTCCATCTGCTTAGCTACTTCGTCAGCCTTTTGACCCTGAAGCAGCATTCTCGTATATTGTCTTTGAAGAATATTTCTCGACTGGTCAGCGACAACATCCATCGGCAGTTCGAAATCAACTTTATCATTCAGATAATCGCGAACTTCCTGACGCATTACTTCTTTCTGCTGCCTTTCGATATTCTTTTCATTTCTCTCTCGCAGAGTTTTCTTCAATTCGTCGACATTCGCAACACCTATTCTCTTGAAGAATTCTTCATTCATTTCAGCCGGCTCAAGTTGTTTTACATCATTAACTTTAATTTCAACTTCAACCTTTTTGCCGCGATATTTTTCATCGAAGAATGTCGCTGGCACATCGGTACTTGTCGTTTTTGTATCTCCCGTTTTAGCACCAACAAGAACTTTATCCAAACCTTCGACAAAAACTTTCGCTACAAAGCCGCGTTCATGAACGTGAATTTCTGTGTTCTTCACAACTTCCATTTCGCCGCCTTCCGGCCTTAAAACAACGTCAGCGATAACATTATCTTCAAGTGCTATCTTGCCTTCTTTTGGTTTGAATGTACCAACACGTTTGCGAAGTTCGTCAATTTCTTTATTGATCAATTCATCATTAACTTCGATTTTCGGTTTCTCAACCTCTATGCCTTCAAGTGCGGGCAACTCGAATTCCGGGCGAACTTCAATTTCAAACTCGAATTTCATTGAGCCTTTTTCTGGCAGTTCGACTTTTTCATGTTCGATATTCGGATCGCCGATTGAGTTAATGTTATTATCCTTAATAGCTGCTTCAGATGCATCCATCATAAGTTTCAATTTAATTTGCTCTGAAGATTCCTTGCCGAAGCGTTTTTCAAGAAGTCTCCTCGGTGCCCTGCCTTTACGAAAGCCCGGTATGATAGCGTCTTTCCGCAACTGCTCATATTGTTCATCGACCGCTTTTGTAATTTTTTCAGCTGGAATTTCGATAGCGATTTTCTTTTTGCATGGCCCCGTATCGGAAATTTCGACTATGTTTTTGATTTCATCTTTTGTTTCAGTTTGATTTGCTTCGGTTTCTTTTGCCATGATATTATTCCTTTATATTAACACGAATTTATCTATACATAAAAAAAGCTTCAGGTCATAATATGTCCTGAAGCCTTTCAATAGCTCTATGACATATCAGCAACCTGCGCCAGACTAAATAATTTAGCCGGTTCCTTACTGATACTTTGTTCCGTTAACCTAGGTTAACGTTTCGTTAATTTCAGACGCGACAATCGCTTACATCAATTAACAAAAGCGGGTGATGAGGCTCGAACTCACGACATTCACGTTGGCAACGTGACGCTCTACCACTGAGCTACACCCGCAAAGAATACAACAGTATAAAAACAATTTGTGCATTTTCAAGTGGTTTTTTGAGAGTTTTTTAAAGGAATCCACCTTTTATTCAGAACTTACTTTATCAGATATTAAAGAAGTGCGAATTTAAAGCAGCATAATCGCCTCGGAGATGTTTGGCGGCATTATCATATGCTCGCGCAGCTTCGGTGTCGGTGATTCTTCGGAATTTATAACCATATCGAATTTTGCGATATAGCAAAACCAGCCGGACATGCGGATGCTCAATAAGCGCAGGAATACTAATTGTAAGGTTAATTTTAATAAGGATTCCTGTGAAAATTGAAGATGGTTCTAAAAAATTATATTTTTGCTTAACTTGGCGGGTATTTTACCATATTTTAAACAAAAAAGCAAGGAAAATAATAGATTAATGACCAAATAATCATTCTTTGCATGACCTCTAACACGCGCTAAATGTATGATTGATCTATTAATTAAAATAATTTTTTTAAAGAATTAGCGTTTATTTCTTGATAATAGATTCAAAATATGCTATAATAATGGTTTATTAGGTCGAGTTCTGGCTAAAAGTCAGGGCAAAATCGAAACTGATAAACATCTCATGTTTCTCCCGGCCTTTATTTTTATGGACAATCTCTGTCTATTGATTAAATTTTTAATTTCTTATGCCCCTCAGAAAGGAGATGCGAGATGAATACTGTTCGTCCACCACCTATGTAGTAAATTAAGTAATTATAATAAAAAAACATCTTACAAATTAACTAAATATTACTTTAATTCCGATTCGGCTTGAAGTCGAATCAAAAGGAGATTAAAAAATGATTAATGAAAATTTCACAATTGTTCAAGAAGAACGTTTCATAGAAGCTACACGCGACAGCGGATATAAATCAACTTCAAATGCAATTTCTGAAAACGCGGACAATGCTTTTCAAGCCGGAGCAAATAATTTTTTTGTGCATTTTATCAGTAAAGCACCAACAGGAAAAAAACAATCCCCTATAGTCCTGGAAGTTGTGTGTGTAGATGATGGATCAGGAATGTCACCATCAGTTTTAAGAAATGCTCTTCGTTTCGGAGGA